>JAJYUW010000236.1 GCA_021792335.1 Pseudomonadota bacterium
GCACCGTGTGGTGCATGGTGATGTCGTGGGTGCCGACGTACTTGTCGATGTAGGCCGGGTGCGCCGCCATCGGCGAGGCCATCAGCTTGGGCAGGCCGAAGGGCAGGCGCTTCATGATCGAGGTCGCAACCAGGCTGGAGGTGCCGCCGCCGATGCCGATGATGCCGTGCAGCCGGCCGGCGCGCAGCAAGTCCGCGACGATCGCCGAGGCCCCCGCGATCTGGTTGTTGGTGGCGGTGTCGCGGTCGGAGCGGTACTTCTCGCGCACCACTTCGATCGCCAGGCCGCCGCGCCTCGCCACCTCCTCGGTGGTGATGTCGCCGGCGAAGGGCGGCACCTCCTCCATGCTGAAGTCGAGCAGGATGGGCTCGTGCCCCCGGCCCGCGATCAGGTCCTTGACCAACAGGATGTCCTCGCCGCGGGTGTCCAGGTTGCAGACGATGACGATGCTTTTCTTACTCATGGCTCGCAGCTTCCTTCGTTATCCCAGCGATCATGCCTAGCGGCACTGCAATTACGGAACGTCGAATCTCGCCAGCAAAGATGCTGACGGGCTCAATTGAACTGGCGGCCACCGTCGACGATCAATGTTTGACCGGTAACAAAATTGCTGGATGGGGACACAAAAAACAATAGAGCGCCTATCAGGTCATCCGTCTGCTGTGCTTTCTTTATCGCCCCTCGATTGACCCCATAGGTCGCCGCGTCCTCGATCAACCTGAGACTGGCTTCGGTGAGGGTGAAGCCGGGAGCGATGGCATTGACACGAATACCGTAATCGCCGGCCTCCCTGGCCAAAGCTCGGGTCAGGCCAATGACGCCCCCCTTCGAGGCGACGTAATGGGCCCAAAGCGGCGAACCGCTGTAGAACGTCGCCGAGGCGATGTTGACGATATTGCCGCCGCACACGCGCATGTGCGGAAATACCGCCCGCGCGCAGAGCCAGGGGCCCTTGAGGTTGACCGCCATCACCGCATCCCACTCGTTCGGGGTGATCTCGAAGAACGGCTTGCGCGCGATGCTGCCGTAGAGTCCGGCGTTGTTGATCAGCGCGTCGATCCGCCCCCAGCGTCCGGCAACGGAATTCGCCATCCTCGCGACAGAATCCGCGTCGGCGACATCAACAGCGACCGCCATCCCTTCCCCACCCCGAGCGGCGATCAGCTCCAAGGTAGCGGATGCACCTTGAAGGTCGCAATCTGCAGCACATACATGGGCTCCCGCCTCGGCCAGCGCCAAGGCAAAGGCCCGACCCAGCCCTCCTCCCGCACCCGTGACTATCATCACTTTTCCGGACAAGCTCGCTTCAGACATGGCCGACCTCCGATACCGCACGCTGAACCTCTGCCATCGCTCTCCTAGCCATCTGCTTGCCTCGCTCAGTGAAAAACCAGCGGTCAATTTGCTGCCCGAGCCATGCCACGTACTCGGCGAGCGGTTTGCCGAATTGAATGTGGTGGTAATCAACACCGACGGGCGTGAAACGCCATAATTTATCTGCGTCCTTCACCAAGGAATCCTCCTGTGAAAGCGACTCCGTCCGTGTGTCGTGTCCATCGATGATGTGTACGATCTTCTCAAGCTTGCGCGGGTCGTAGTTGACGGCAGATAATATTTCCGTGGCGATGCGCACGCTCTCGATCTCATGGAGCCGCCGCAGCGACTCATCCTCCACGGTGGGGCCATACGCTCGCCCTTGATCTTCCTCGGGGATCGATTTCCAGCCGACGTCATGCAGAAGAATAGCGGGTATAAGCACATCTGCATCGGCGGTCGGATACGAAAGAAGCAATTCCCGCGCATGCAGGTAAGCCAGTGGCACATGGATGTCGTTGAAGCGAGAATTCCAAAACTCGCGCGCATGCAGGTAGACGGTATAGTGCTTTTCATTCATATGCGTCGCCCCCTAGACCGCGGGTTTCGTTTGCCTGGGAAATCGTTTCGTCTTCGATAAATCGGGTGAGCTTTCTCATCGGACCATCACGCTGTCGAAAGATAGATGGTCTTCAATTCCAAGTACGCTTCCAGGCCATAGTGGGATTTTTCTCGTCCAAGCCCGCTTTCCTTGTAGCCGCCGAAGGGCACCATATTGTAAGAACGATGAATGTCGTTGACCCACACCGAGCCTGCCTCAAGTTCCTCCGACACGCGCAGCGCCACGGCCAAGTCGCTGCTGAAGACGTAGCCGGCAAGACCGAATGGCGAGTCGTTGGCCATTTCGATGGCCTCGGACAAGGAATCGAACGGCATCACCCCAACCACGGGACCAAAGGTTTCCTCTCTCATGATCTTCATGGCCGGATTCGTATCGACGAGCACCGTCGGCGGGAAGAAAAAACCGCGATCATAGCCGCCGCCGGACAGGCGTGTCCCCCCGGCCATCAGTTTCGCGCCCTTTGCAAGCGCGTCTGCGACATGATCCACGCTGGTGCTGAAGATCTCCTCGTTGACCATCGGCCCCAGATCACAGCCGGGATTCAAACCGTTGCCGACCTTTAATGCCGCCGCGCCCATGCCAAAGCGATCGATGAAGTTCTGATAGACCCCTCGCTCGACGTAGATCCGGTTGACCCGATAGCAAAACTGCCCGCTGTTGGCAAAGGAATGCCTCACCAATGCTGGAACGGCGACATCGAGATTGGCATCTGCGCACACGATCGCTGCGGACTGGCCGCCCATCTCCAGGGTGATCCGCTTATTGGTGGCAGCCGCCATGGCCGCGATACGTTTACCCGCCGGACTGCTGCCAGTAAAGCCAATTTTCCTCGGTGTCGGGTGCTCCACAAGCGCCCGGCCAAGTTCCCCGCCGGATCCTGTAAGTGCATTGAACCTAAAAACCTCAATTGACGGCGTGCAAATTGTCAGAGAATCAGGCAGGCTGGGGATTACGTGACGATTACGGGAGTCACCTGATGGGTGAATCGAAATTGAAGCTGGCAGGGCGCGAAGA
>JAJYUW010000237.1 GCA_021792335.1 Pseudomonadota bacterium
CCCCTGGCCTCGTATTGGACCAGTTCGGCGGGCGTTAGAACCCGCTCGGCTCTCGCATGAACCAGCGGCATCCCGCGCATCGCCATTCACCGCACGCCCTTGCTAGGCGCCTCGCCTTTTTGTGCCCTTTTCTTTACTTGATTTGACTTAATATTACAACCTTGTCACACTGCGACGCATTGGATGTTTCGTGGGGCGTTTTCGCCGCCGCTTCGCAACCTGACCGCCCGGGCAGCCGCGGTCATCGCCGGGCAACACCGTGAGACGACCAACCAAGAACGGAGTTCGCCGCGAACCAATCAGATTCGCGATGGGCATCATGGCTCATAACGAGGGGGCGAACCTGGGCCGTCTCCTTGAGAATGTTGTTTCGCAGCGGATGGACGCCGCGACGCTCACCCAAATCGTCGTTGTGGCCAGCGGCTGCACCGACGATACGGAAGCCATCGTCAAAGCATGGGCGAAGCGGGAACCACGGATTCACCTTCTGGTACAGGAGTGCCGCGAGGGAAAGGCGTCGGCGGTGAATTACTTTCTCTCCCACACCCGGGAGAAGATATTAGTCCTCTGCAGCGCCGACCTGGTGCCGGCGAGCGACGCGATAGAGAAGGTTGTGGCTCCGTTTGCCGACCCCGAAGTAGCCATGACTTCGTGCCGGCTCGTGCCGACCAATGATCCGAACCGGTTCATGGGTTTCGCCGCGCATCTGCTCTGGAACCTGCATCATCTGATTAATCTTATCGATTTCAAGGCCGGAGAACTCATAGCATTCCGACGAATCTTCGAGCGCATTCCGCGTCGCACCGCCGTCGATGAAGCAAGCATTGAGTCGATAATCCGCGGACAGGGATACACTGTTCAATATGTCGGCGCGGCAGTCGTTTACAACAAGGGTCCCGACACGATTGACGACTTCATTCGTCAGCGCCGCCGTATCTACGCGGGGCACCTGGCCTTGCGCGACAATGTGGGCTATCGCGTCGCCACGCTGAACGGCATCAACATCGTAAGACTCGTGATACGCCACCTTGACCGGCGCCCCCGTGCGTTCCTTTGGACATGGGCCGTAGCCACCCTCGAGGCATACGGGCGCTTCCTCGGATGGTATGACTACAAGCGCAGGCGCGACCATTCGATATGGCAAATCGCCGGCACGACCAAGCGGCCGGACACATCGGCTATAGAGCAGCCAGCCAACGGACACGTTAGTTTCAAATGAACTCGATGGCTCAGGTCCTGGCGCGCGTTCCCCTCTTCACGCTGTACCGCCGGATTGGCCGGCCCCGGATGCTCCCGCTCAACCTTACACTCTCACCCTCTCCGAAATGCAATTCCCGATGCCTCACCTGCAACATCTGGATGAAGCGCGAGGACGAGTTGACGCTCGATGAGTGGGACAGGATTCTCGCCTCTTTGGGACGGGCTCCATATTGGTTCACGATCAGCGGCGGCGAGCCCCTGATGTACCCGCACATCGTTGAGCTCGCCCAGTTGGCGTACAAGCACTGCCGGCCCGGCGTCATCAATATAC
This sequence comes from Pseudomonadota bacterium, assembly GCA_021792335.1. GTDB lineage: Bacteria > Pseudomonadota > Gammaproteobacteria > Burkholderiales > Sulfuricellaceae > Sulfuricella. Next base: position 1,532 of record JAJYUW010000237.1, read on the forward strand.
CCACCAACAGCATCCTTTCCTCCATTCCCGAGAGGGTGGAACGCATCGCGCGTTCATGCCCCGACAGCCATTTGATCGTCAACCTGTCGCTGGACGGAGTCGGCGAGAAGCACGACCTCATACGTGGCATTCCGGGCAACTTCGACAAGTTCGAGCGCCGGCTGGAACAGCTCCTCAGCCTTCGGAACAGCCTGCGCAACCTGACAGTGGGTATCCACTCCGTTATCTCGCGCTTCAACGTTCATGACGTGGACGAGCTTATCGGCTACGCCGATCGTTCCGGCGTGGATCAGTTCATAACCGAGATCGCCGAACCGCGCATTGAGTTGGACACCGTGGGACTACATATCACGCCCAGTGCCGCCGACTACGGAGAGGCCGTCGAGCGCGTCATCGCATACGCGAAGGGAAAGCGCTTCCGCGGGATGGCGAGATTCACCGAGGCGTTGCGCATCGAATACTACAAACTGGTCAGGCGCATCCTGGAGGAGAAGGACCAGGTGATCGATTGCTACGCAGGCTGGATCAGCGCCCAGATTTATTCGGACGGCACGGTCTGGCCCTGCTGCGTGCGCGCCGACAACCTCGGAAATCTGCGCGACTACGGTTATGACTTCAAGAGGATCTGGTTCGGCGAGGAGATCGCGAAGGTACGCCGCAGCATCGCCGCAAAGGAATGCCATTGCACGCTGGCCAACGCCTCGTACACCAACCTTCTGCAAAACGTCCCTGCACTGGCGCGAGCAAGCGCCAACCTGCTTCGGATGCCGGCGAATCCAGCTTCCTCTGGTATCGAGAACAATACTTCCGCCGGCACCGCCGCGACCTCGCGGAAAAATCTTCGGGCCGCGCCGGAGACATCCGGCATCCGGGCCGACTCCAACGACGCCTTCCCCTGGCTCAACGGCTTCCAGCATCGGACAGAAAAGCGGGAGCACTACGCTGAAGAAGCCTTGGCGGCCTACAAGTTGGGGATCAAGGCCCGGGGCGCCGTTGCAGGCGTAACCATTCAAACGGGACCGGATTGCTGTGAAGCCGCTCGCCGCCTTGCACCCGGCAGGACCTATCGACCCGAGCAAGCTCCGCATTTGCCGCTTCCCGACTGTCCACAGGGGCGGCGCTGCGGTTGTGTGTATCGGCCGGTGATGAATTACCAGGAAGCCGAGGAACGCTCAGCCGGCGTTCCAGGCGTCGCGATGGCCAAGGCGAAGCCGTGATGCCAACAGAGCCACTCATAGTCGTTGTCGGAGCGGATGGATTCGTGGGTGGGGGCCTCGCAACTGCGCTTCAGGCGCAACGAGTCGTTTACGGCCCAATCCAAAATGGCGAGACGCACATCAAGCAGGCCGAAGCGCTGCTAAAGCGCGCCGACATCATCGTCAACTGTGGGGGCTTTCGAGTGCAGATGGGCTA
>JAJYUW010000051.1 GCA_021792335.1 Pseudomonadota bacterium
CGAGGAACCAGGCGAGCATGAGGGGCACCGCAAGTTTCATGATTTCCGAAGGCTGGATGCGGGTCACGCCGATGTGCAGCCAGCGGCGGGCGCCGTGGCTGACCTCGCCGAACAGCATCACCCCGATCAGCAGCAGCAGGCCGGCAGCATAGGCCGGCAAGGCCAAACGGGCGAGGTGCTGCGGCGGCACCTTGGCAACCCCCCACATCAGGCTCAAGGCCACAAGCATATTGATCATCTGGCTGGTTGTTTTGCCGAGATCCTGGCCGGATGCACTGTATAACACCACCAGCCCGATCATCATCAGCATCAGGAGCAAGCTCAGCAGCAGGCTGTCGACGTTCGCAGTCAACTGCAGCCACAGGCGCCGGGGGTCGATCTTAATCATGTTCCTCCTCCACTACCGGCGCAGCGGCAGCAGGCGGCGCGGGCAGCTTGCCGAGCAAATAATAATCCAGCACCGCACGGGCGATCGGCCCGGCGGTCGATCCCCCGTGGCCGCCATTTTCCACCAGGATTGCAAGCGCGATCCTGGGATCGTCGGCGGGCGCATAGGCGATAAACAGGGCATGGTCGCGGTGGCGCTCGGCCACCCGGCTTTCCACGTATTTTTCCGTCTGCTTTATGGCGATGACCTGGGCGGTCCCGGTCTTGCCTGCAACCAGATAGGGCGCATTGGCGCCAACGCGTGGCGCGGTGCCGCCTGGCTGGGTCACGCCGATCATGGCTTTTTTCACCAGCTCCAGGTTTTCCGGTTTCAGGGTCAGGGTGGTCTGGGGCTTGGTCTCTGCCAGTTGCACCTGATTGGTCCCGCTGTCCAGGATGGAACGCACTATGTGCGGCCGGATGACCTTGCCCTGGTTCGCCAGGATGGCCGTGGCAAATGCCAGTTGCAGCGGGGTCGCCAGATTGTAGCCCTGACCGATGCCGACACTGATGGTGTCGCCGGCATACCATTTCTGCTTGTAGCGCTTCATCTTCCATTCACGCGAGGGCAGCAGACCGCTGGTTTCGCCTTCGATGTCGATGCCGGTTTTTTTGCCGAAACCGAACTGGCCGATGAAATTGAAGATATTGTCCGGTCCCAGATCGTTGGCCAGACCATAGTAGTAGGTATCGCAGGAAATGATAATGGACTTCTGCAAATCCACCGAGCCATGCCCCCCCGGCTTCCAGTCGCGGTAATGGTGGCTGTTGCCAGGCAGCATGAAATAGCCGGGATCGGAAATGGCATAGGAAGGGGAGCGCTTGTTAAGCTCCAGCCCGGCCAGCGCCATGAACGGCTTGAAGGTCGAGCCCGGCGGATACTGTCCGCGCAGCGCACGGTTGTTGAGCGGCTTGTCCAGGGAATTGTTGAGGGCATCCCAACTGACCGGGTCGATGCCGTCGATGAACAGGTTGGGGTCGAAGCCCGGCTTGCTGACGAAGGCAAGCACCTCGCCGCTCTTCGGCTCGATGGCCACCAGCGCGCCGCGATGCTGGTCGAACGCCTTCTCGGCCACTTCCTGCAGACGGCTGTCGATGGTCAGGGTCAGGTTGTTGCCGGAAACCGGGTTGCGGCGGCTTATAGTCCGGATGGCCCGGCCACCGGCATCCGTTTCAACCTGCTCGAAACCGGTAATGCCGTGCAGCTGGCGCTCGTAGCTTTGTTCGATGCCGAGTTTTCCGATATGGTCGCTGCCGCGGTAATTTGCCAGGTCATCCGATTCCTCCAGCCGGTCCAGGTCGGCATCGTTGATCCTGCCGATATGACCGATTGCATGGGAGGCAAGCTCCCCCTTGGGGTAATGGCGGAATAGCCGGGCCTTGATATCGACACCCGGGAAGCGATAACGATTGGCGGCAAAGCGCGCGACTTCTACGTCATTCAGGCGGCCCCGGATCGGCAAACTTTCGAAATTGCGGCTTTCTTCCATCAGTTTTTTGAAGCGCCGGCGGTCGCGCGCCTGTATGTCCACCAGTTCCGCCAGTTCGTTGATCGTGGCTTCCAGGTTTTTCACCTTGCTCGGCGTAATCTCCAGCGTATAGGCGGAGTAGCTGTGCGCCAGCACCACGCCGTTGCGGTCGAGAATCAAACCACGGTTGGGTACGACGGGAACGAGGGAGATGCGGTTGTTTTCCGCCAGGGTATGGAAATACTCGTACTGCGCGACCTGCAGGAAAAAAAAACGCCCTACCAGTAATGTGAACAACAGCATGGCGGCAGCGGCGGCAATACCCAGCCGCCACCTGAAATAATAGAGCTCCTTCTGGTGATTTCTGAGTTCGGCCGAGCGCTTCATTCCAGTTGCATTCAAAGGTAAAAACACACGCTCAAGAAGTCGGCTGGCGCAGGCGCATGGCGCGCATCATGCCTGCCGGCGCCTGAGTGAACGCGGTTCATGCGGGGGCAAATCACTTTTGCCCTGCGGAATACACTGAATCAGGGTCCGGCCGGCCGCGTTGCGGAAGCTGCAGGAGCAGGCTAAGAGGCGGCCAAAGCGCCGCCCCGGTAAGGCAGGACAGAAAATAGCCGGTACCGGGAAACACTGCGCCGGCGAACAGCCGGCTGAGCAGCATCGCGGATTGCAGCAGCAGCAGCAGCAGCAGGACATGCAATGCCTGCTGCCACAGGGTAAACCTCTGGATGCGCCGATGCAGCACGATGGCGGCGAAGATGGCGAGAGTGTAAGCCAGGGCATGCTGGCCCAGAATCGCGCCGTCTGCCATATCCATCAGCAGGCCCATGATCCAGGCCGCGCCCATTCCCGTCTTGCGCGGCTCGCGGATGGCCCAGAACAGGAGAGCCAGCGCGACGAAATCGGGACGGAACGACAGCGCCAACCCGGACCAGGGCAACAGGTTGAGCAGCAATCCAAGCCCCAGCGTCAGCAGGATGAATCTCATGCTGGCGGGTTTAAGCAGTTCCGGTGCCCTGGCGGAATTCATCAGATCAGTTTCTCCGGGGAAGAGATGCGCCAGCCTTGCTGCCGTCAGCATTACCCATGCCGGCCTGATCGGCAAGGGCGGCTGGCTGGCGCGGCTCGCCGATCAGGATCAGAAGCTGCTTGTGGCGGCTCACGCCCGCGCTCGGCATGCAGGTAATCTTGGCAAAAGCCGAATTGCGTTCGATTTTAGACACCACCGCCACCGGCAGGCCGGCAGGGTAAACCCCATCGATTCCGGATGTGACCAGGACGTCACCATTCTGGATATCCGCATTAGCCGCCATGAAGGGCAGTTCCAGCGTACTGTCCTGACCGTGCCCGAAGGCAATCGCCCGGGCGCCATTGCGCACGATTTCCACCGGCAGCGCCTGATCCTTGTCGATGAGCAGGGTGATCTCGCTGCTGAACGGATAGACGCGGGTAACCTGGCCGACCACACCGACATCGTCAATCGCCGGCTGACCAGCCTTGATGTTATGATTTGAACCTTTGTCCACGATAATTTTCTGGGAAAACGGGTCGCGCCCGGCATATACGATTTCGGCGGCCACCACCCTTTCGCCGCGCTGTTGCCGGACACCCAGCATCTTGCGCAAGTAGGCATTTTCCGTCTGCATCGCCTGCATCCGCTGCAACTGCGCCGATAGCAGCAACTGCCGCTGCACCAGCACGGCATTCTCGTTCTGCATATGCGCCTGGGTAACGAAAAAGCCCCCGGTGCGGCCGATCATCTCGGCAGGCGCATTGGCCAGGCGCTGTAACGGGGCAACCACAACCGAAAGAATTTGGCGCAGGCTGTTCAGGGTATTCTGGTGGGCATCCAGCACCATCAGCGCCAGGGAAAGAAAGGCGAAAAACACGAAGCGCGCCAGCGGGCTGGGGCCGTGCTTGAAAAAGGGGGGCGCTTCCATTTAATTCTGAGTCCTGAGTCCTGAGTCCTGAGTCCTGAGCAAAAACCATCGCGAAGCAATTCAACAGACCCAGGACTTTCAACTCAGGACTCAGCACTGAATTTAATCGTTGGCGAAGACGCCGCCAAGCTTGTCCATTTCCTCGAGCGCCCGGCCGCTGCCGCGCACCACGCAGGTGAGCGGGTCTTCGGCCACGATCACCGGCAGGCCGGTTTCCTCCATCAGGAGGCGGTCCAGGTCGCGCAGCAGGGCGCCGCCGCCGGTCAGCACCATGCCCTTTTCGGCGATATCGGCCCCCAGTTCTGGCGGGGTCTGTTCCAGCGCCGACTTGACCGCGCTGACGATGCTGTTGAGCGGGTCGGTCAATGCTTCCAGGATTTCGTTGCTGGAAATGGTGAAGCTGCGCGGAATGCCTTCCGCCAGGTTGCGGCCCTTGACCTCCATCTCCCGCACCTCGCTGCCGGGGAAAGCCGAGCCGATCCCTTTCTTGATGTTCTCTGCGGTGGATTCGCCGATCAGCATGCCGTAATTGCGGCGGATGTAGTTGATGATCGCCTCGTCGAACTTGTCGCCGCCGACCCGCACCGAAGCGGCATAGACGATGCCGCCCAGGGAAATCACCCCGACTTCGGTAGTGCCGCCGCCGATATCCACCACCATCGAGCCGGTTGCTTCGGCCACGGGCAGGCCGGCCCCGATCGCCGCCGCCATCGGCTCCTCGATCAGGTAGACCTGACGCGCCCCGGCGCCGATCGCGGATTCCCGGATGGCACGCCGCTCCACCTGGGTGGAGCCGCAAGGCACGCAGATGATAATGCGCGGACTCGGCGAGAGCATGCGCGAATCGTGAATTTTCTTGATGAAGAACTTGAGCATCTGCTCGGTGATGGTGAAGTCGGCGATCACGCCGTCCTTCATCGGGCGGATGGCGGTAATGTTGCCCGGCGTGCGGCCGAGCATCTGCTTGGCTTCAATGCCCACCGCCTGGATGGTTTTCTTGGCAGAGGGGCCGCCTTCCTGGCGAATCGCGACTACCGAGGGTTCGTCCAAAACGATGCCCTTGCCGCGCACGAAAATCAGCGTGTTGGCTGTGCCCAGATCGATGGCCAGGTCATTGGAAAAATATCCGCGTAAGAATCCAAACATCATTGCTTAATTCCAGTGATTGAGATACGTCGTAAGAAGCTGTCTCGATAAATATCCCATGCTATTTATTGAGACAGCTTCCAAATAAAACATGATACCATTTTATGCGTATCGCTTTAAAGTTCTCCGGGTGAATTTTATGTCATTGAATCTGGCCGATGTAAAGCGCATTGCCCATCTTGCCCGCATCGCGGTGGAAGAGGACGAAATGCCGGGCTATTTGCAGCAACTCTCCAACATCCTCGGCCTGGTCGAGGAAATGCAAGCCGTCGATACGACCGGCATCGAACCGATGGCGCACGCCCAGGACGTGGTGCTGCGCCTGCGCGATGATGTCGTGACCGAAACCGACCGGCATGCCGCTTACCAGGCTGTCGCCCCCCAGGTCGAAGCGGGATTATATCTGGTACCCAAGGTTATCGAATAGTTGAAAGTCCTGAGCGCTAAGTCCTGAGTGTCAACCTCGGGCTCAGCACTCAGGACTTAGCACTCAGGACTTAGCACCATGTTGAATTCTAGTCTCAAACAGCTTGCCGGTCTGCTGGCCGGCAAGCAAATCTCCAGCGTCGAACTGACGCAGGCCTTTCTCAAACGTATCGGCGAGCTTAACCCGACCCTCAACGCCTTCATCACCGTGGACGAAGGCAAAAGCCTGGCGCAAGCTCAAGCCGCCGACGCCTTGATCGCGGCCGGGGAAGCGGGGCCGCTGACCGGCATCCCGGTGGCGCAGAAGGACATTTTTTGCGCCGAAGGCTGGCTTTCAACTTGCGGCTCGAAAATGCTGCACAATTTCGTCTCGCCTTATGATGCTCACGTGATCGAACAGTTCAATCGCGCCGGCGCGGTCAACCTGGGCAAGACCAACATGGACGAGTTCGCCATGGGGTCAAGCAACGAGACCTCCTATTATGGCAAGGTGAAGAACCCCTGGGACGTGAATGCCGTTCCCGGCGGCAGTTCGGGCGGCTCCGCCGCGGCGGTGGCGGCACGGCTGTGCCCGGCCGCAACCGGCACCGACACCGGCGGATCGATCCGCCAGCCCGCCGCACTCACCGGCATTTCCGGCATCAAGCCGACCTATGGGGTGGTGTCGCGCTACGGCATGATCGCGTTCGCCTCATCCCTCGACCAGGGCGGCCCAATGGCCAAGAGCGCGGAAGATCTGGCGCTGCTGATGAATGTCATGGCCGGCTTCGACCCGCGCGACTCGACCAGCCTGGAACGGGAAAAAGAGGATTACGGCCGCGACCTGGAGCAGCCTCTCAAGGGGCTGCGGATCGGCTTGCCTAAAGAATATTTTGCCGAAGGGCTTGCAGCCGACGTGGCCCAGGCAATCGAGGCGGCCCTGGCCGAATACCGCAAGCTGGGCGCGGAAACCGTGGCAGTGTCGCTGCCCAACAGCAAGCTGGCGGTGCCCGTCTATTACGTCCTTGCCCCGGCTGAAGCCTCTTCCAACCTGGCCCGCTTCGACGGCGTGCGCTACGGCTACCGCGCCCCGGAATATACTGACCTGGCCGACATGTACAGCAAGAGCCGCGCCCAGGGCTTCGGCGCGGAGGTGAAGCGGCGCATCCTGATCGGCACCTATGTGCTGTCCGCCGGCTATTACGACGCCTATTACCTGAAAGCACAAAAATTGCGCCGCCTGATCGCGCGGGACTTCACCGAGGCTTTTGCCCAGTGCGACGTGATCATGGGGCCGACCACGCCGACCACCGCGTTCAACCTGGGCGAAAAAAGCGACGACCCGGTCTCGATGTACCTGTCCGACATCTACACCATCGCGGTCAATCTCGCCGGGTTGCCCGGCATGTCCGTTCCCGCCGGCTTCGGCAAGGATGGCAGGCCGGTAGGCTTGCAGATCATCGGCAATTATTTCAGCGAAGCAAAAATGCTCAACGTCGCCCACCAGTACCAGAAGGCAACGGACTGGCATTTGCGGATGCCGCCGCTTCATGGTGAGGAGTAATGGGTAATGAGTAATGCGAAAAAGACAATACCGAAACCCATTGCCCATCCCCCATCACCCATTACCAGGAAATAAACATGCAGTGGGAAATCGTCATCGGGCTGGAAACGCATGCCCAGCTCAGCACACTATCCAAGATTTTCTCCGGCGCGGCCATCGCCTACGGCGCCGCGCCCAACAGCCAGGCCTGCGCGGTGGACCTCGCGCTGCCCGGCGTGCTGCCGGTATTCAACCGTGCGGCGGCGGAAAAAGCGGTCAAGTTCGGCCTTGCCATCGGCGCTAAAATCAACCGCAAATCCATCTTCGCGCGCAAGAATTACTTCTATCCCGACCTGCCCAAGGGCTACCAAATCAGCCAGTACGAGCTGCCGATCGTGGCCGGGGGCAGCCTGACGATTCAGGTCGGGGAGCGTGAGAAAACCGTCCGCATCACCCGCGCCCATCTCGAGGAAGATGCGGGAAAATCCCTGCACGAGGATTTCCACGGCATGACCGGGATCGACCTCAACCGCGCCGGCACGCCGCTGCTGGAAATTGTCACCGAACCGGACCTGCGCAGCAGCGCCGAAGCGGTGGCCTACGCCAAGGCACTGCATTCCCTGGTGCGCTGGATCGGCATCTGCGACGGCAACATGCAGGAAGGCTCGTTCCGCTGCGACGCCAACGTTTCGGTGCGCCCCATGGGTACGGAAAAGCTCGGCACCCGCTGCGAGATCAAGAACCTCAACTCGTTCAAGTTCATGGAAAAGGCCATCGAATACGAGGTTCGCCGGCAGATCGAGATCATCGAGGATGGCGGCAGCATCCTCCAGGAAACCCGCCTCTACGACACAGACCGCGACGAGACGCGTTCGATGCGCTCCAAGGAGGAGGCCAACGATTACCGCTATTTCCCCGATCCCGACCTGCTGCCGCTGGTGTTGGACGAAGCATTTCTCGAGCAGGCCCGCGCCACCCTCTCCGAGCTGCCGCAGGCCATGCGCGAGCGTTTCATGCGCGACCACGGCCTGCCCGCTTACGATGCCGGCACGCTGACCAGCTCGCGCGAACTGGCGGCCTATTTCGAGGAAGCGGTGAGCGCCCTGGGCGGTGAGGCGAAAATGGCCGCCAACTGGATCATGGGCGACCTGTCCGCCCAGCTCAACAAGGATGGCCTGGATATCGCCGCCTCGCCGATTTCGGCGGCACAACTCGCCGGACTGCTGAAGCGCATCCAGGACGGCACCATCTCGGGGAAAATCGCCAAGGAAGTGTTCGTGGCGATGTGGGCGGGCGAAGGCGATGCCGACGCCATCATCGAAGCCAAGGGCTTGAAGCAGGTTTCCGATTCCGGCGCGATCGAGAAGATCGTGGACGATATCATCGCCGCCAACCCGGCCCAAGTGGCGGAATACCGCAGCGGCAAGGAAAAGGTATTCGGCTTCTTTGTCGGCCAGGCCATGAAGGCCAGCAAGGGCAAAGCCAACCCGGCGCAGCTCAACGAGATCCTGAAGAAAAAGCTGGGCTAGGAACCTGCCTGATTCCATTTCCAAGCCATGTAGGTTGGGTTAGCGGCCGATCAGAACAAGCGCCCTTCACGTTTGCCCCCTCTACCGCTTGCGGGAGAGGGTTGGGGTGAGGGCTCGCGTGACCCATCAAACCCAAATTTCAAAACCAACATTTTGAAGGAAGATTGAGTTTGTTGGGTTACGCGATAAAGCCGCTAACCCAACCTACATGGCTTGCAATGTTCAATTCACGCCTGGTTTTGAATGGCATCAGCCGGCGGAATGGCACAGCAGGCTGGCGTCGCTCTCCCCGCTTTGCGCAAGGCGGTCCAGATTGGCCAGGACTTCCATGCTCACCGCTTCCATGGCATCGATGGCTTCAAACCCCTGCGCGTATGCGCCATCGCGGAAGTGGCGGATCGCCGCCATGCCGCTATCGTGAAAGCGCTGGTGGGGCGATTCCATTTCCCGGTAGCCGGGCAATTGGGAGAAGCAGTCATGTCCTTCGCCTTCGTAGTACCACTTGCCCAGGCGGCAGTGGTGATGATCGGAGAAGTCGCCCACACCCTTGTTCGACAGGCCCATGAACACCTTGTACACCTCGAATTTGTAAACCAGGTGGTCGACCTTGGCCACCTCGACGAAGCTGCGCAGGGCAGAGGCGGAGATGACGCCTTCCATTTTGTGGGACAGTTCGAAAAGCCGCTTCATGTCCTCGGTCGCCCCGCGTCCCTCATCGCTGAAGCTCACGCTGGTCTGCGTCCACTCCTCCATCCGGGAACGGGTCTGCAGGGTTTCATCCTGAATCGTCGTAACCAGCCCGGAAATCTCGCTGGTGGCCTTGCTGGTCCGCTCCGCCAGTTTCCGTACCTCGTCGGCGACCACCGCGAAGCCGCGTCCCTGCTCGCCAGCGCGGGCCGCCTCGATGGCAGCGTTCAGCGCAAGCAGGTTGGTCTGGTCGGCGATCTCCTTGATCAGATGCACGATGCCGCCGATCTGGCTCGCGCGCTGGCTCAGATTTTCCACCTTGCCAGCCATGTCCGAGGTGTCGTCCGACATGGCAAGCAGGTTGGAGGAGATTTTTTCCATCGACGCCCGGCTCGATCCCGAAACGGTGGCCGCCTCGATGGCGTGCTCCTTTTCGGCTTTCATGCTGTTGGCGATGGCGAGCTGGGAGCGCTGAATTTCGAGAAACGAGTTGCCGAAGGATTGCATGGCGCGAAAAATGTGGCCGAACTTGTCCAGCTCCACCCGCAGCTCGCCCGCCTGCGCCCCGGCTTCCGCCGTCTCCCGCCGCGCCTGTTCCAGCTCCGCTCGCACCGCCGCAAGCGCCTGCTCCGCAGCCGTTTTTTGCTCCTCCATCTGCGCGGCCCTGATCCGGGCTCTTGTTCCGAACATTAGCGATCTCCTTAAAAATAAAACCGTAAACAATAAACCCAAACCCCGATCTGCCGAACCGGAACCCCGACTTCCCGGCGATCCCGGCCTTTCCTCAGTCGCCCCCCGGTTCAAGCCTGGTGAGGGATACTCGGCAATGCCGGATTACTTCTTCCCGCTGCCCTCAAGCTGACTCAACTCGCGGAAGCGCTTCTTGTCATCCTCGAACTTGGCGCGGATGGCGTCCATCTCCTGACGCCGCTGCTTCACCATTTCCTGCAGGCGCTGCGTTTCATTTTCAGCTTCCTGGAGCTCCTGCTGCAGGTAGACCGGCACCGGCTGTTTCTTGGCGGTAAAGCTTTCCGCCTGTTTCCGGGCCTGATCGAGGCGCGGCTGGATCTGCTTGATGCGCACTTCCATGCCCTGGAGCTGGAGTTCGCCCTGCTGCAGATTGCGGTTCCGCACCAGGTCGATTTCCTTCTCGGTGGTATAGGTGTTGATCAACGCCTTGTCACGACGCGCCTGCTCCTCTTTTTTTCTCTCCTCTTCCTTCTTCTGCGCCAATTCCTCTTCCTGGGTCTTGCGCTGCTCGGGGGTCAAAGCGGGGTCGGTTTTTTTGATGACCAGGCCTTTCTTGCTGAGTTCTGTGCTGCCCTGGCCGGCATATTGCGGCGGAATACTGTCACCATAATGGGTTTTTCCTTGTTCATCGACCCATTTGTACATTTTTGCCGCAACGGGGAAGCTGGCCAGCGCCAGCAGCATAAAAACGGTCAAATAGCGCATGGAAACCTCCTGAAATTAATCGGCCGAAACGCCGTAACGATCTTTGTATTCTAAGACAGCTTCCAGTTTCTGCGCCATGCCCGGCTCCTGGCGCAGGTAACCGATCATGTCATCCAGGGTAGCGATGCTGACCACCGGAATGGCGTAGTTCTGCGTCACCTCCTGGGTCGCCGACAACGTTCCCGTGCCGCGCTCCTGGCGGTCGAGCGCGATCACCACGCCGCAGGGCACCGCCCCGTGCGCCTTGATCAGTGTGACCGACTCGCGCACCGAGGTGCCGGCCGAGATCACGTCGTCCACGATCAGCACCCGGCCGGAAAGGGGCGCGCCGACAATCGCGCCGCCCTCGCCATGATCCTTGGCTTCCTTGCGATTGAAACTGAATGGCAGGTTGCGCCCGTGTTCGGCCAGCGCCACCGCAATCGCCGCCACCAGCGGGATGCCTTTGTAGGCAGGGCCGAAGAGCATGTCGAACGGGAAAGGGGCAGAAAGAATGGCTTTAGCGTAAAATTGCGACAGTTGCCGCAAGGATGCTCCGTCGTTAAACAGGCCGGTGTTGAAGAAATAGGGGCTCAGACGGCCGGCCTTGGTCTTGAACTCGCCGAAACACAATACATTGCGTTCGATGACGAAACGGATGAAGTCCTGACGAAAATCCTGCATGGTGATTTTACCCTTGAAGAGCGGTTAAACGCAAAGCCAGAAGTAGGCGCCTCTAGGCGACGCAAAGAACGCAGAGAAAAGCAAAACCCACGTACTCAGATTTTCATGGCCAACCGGCTGATCGCCCGCCAGCTTAATGGTTTTTGGCATTCTTTGCGCCTTCGCGTCTTTGCGTTTCAGTCACTGTGTTTTAGTTTATCTGGAGAAATTGATTGCGTATTATAACCCTGAATTTAAACGGCATCCGCTCTGCCACCACCAAGGGGTTGCTCGAATGGCTGCCCCAGCAGCAGGCCGACATCGTCTGCCTGCAGGAACTGAAGGCGCAGATCCCCGACCTGACGCCCGAAATGCGGGCACCGGCAGGCTTGCACGGCTATTTCCACCCCGCCGAAAAAAAGGGATACAGCGGCGTGGGCATTTACGCCCGGCGCGAACCCGACAACCTGGTTGAAGGGCTGGGCATCAGCGAGATCGACGCCGAAGGCCGCTACCTGCAGGCCGATTTCGGCAACTTGAGCGTCATCTCGCTCTACCTGCCTTCCGGCTCCAGCGGCGAAGAGCGGCAGGCAGCGAAGTTCCGCTTCATGGACTATTTCGCCCCCCACCTCGAAGCATTGCGGGCCGGCGGGCGGGAAGTGGTGTTGTGCGGCGACTGGAATATCGCCCACAAGGAAATCGACCTGAAAAACTGGAAATCCAACCAGAAAAACTCCGGCTTCCTGCCCGAAGAACGCACCTGGCTGACCAAGGTATTCGACGAAATCGGCTGGGTGGACGTCTACCGCCGGCTACACCCGGAAGCCACCGGCGAAGCCTACACCTGGTGGTCGAACCGCGGTCAGGCCTGGGCCAAGAACGTCGGCTGGCGCATCGACTACCAGATCGCCACGCCGGGCATCGCCGCGACGGCAAAAAGCGCGACGGTCTACAGGGAACAGCGCTTCAGCGACCATGCGCCGCTGACGGTGGATTACGACTGGTCGTTCTGATGCGGCGTTCTGGCTCGGGGCTGCCCTTGACGTCCACTATACTGACGATCATAATCAGGTCAGATAATCTGACCAGTCCACAAAGGAAACGACATGCGCGCAAGCCAGTGGCGGCTTCAGGACGCCAAAACCCAGTTCAGTCAAGTAGTAGAGGCCGCCTTGCGGGGCGAGCCCCAGCACATCACCCGTCGCGGCAAGCAAGCGGTAGTCGTTCTTTCCGAGCAGGCCTTTGAATCCCTGCAACGCAGCGCACACGCGGCAGCGCCAGGTTTTGTCGCCCATCTGCTGGCCATGCCCAGGGATGAAGAAGTCGTTGAACGTCCCCCCCTGGCACTGCGCGATGTAGATTTCTCATGATCCTGCTGGATACCGTCGTACTTTCGGAATTGCGCAAACGTCAGCCATCGCCGGAAGTGGTGCGCTGGCTGACAAGTTTTCGGGACAGCGATCTATTTCTCAGCGTGGTGAGCATAGGCGAAATCGAGCGCGGCATTGAAAAGAAACGTGAAAGCGATCCCGCTTTCGCCGCAGCGCTCACCCGATGGATCGAGGATTTATTGCGCCTTTACGGCGACCGTGTATTGCCCGTCACCCCCGCTATATCCCGTTGCTGGGGTGTGCTTTCCGCTCAATTGGGGAATGACGGCGCCGACCTGCTGATCGCCGCCACAGCGCTTACCCACGGTTTGCAGGTCGCCACAAGGAATACCCGGTACTTCGCGCCTACCGGTGTGGGCGTGATCAATCCATTTGGCGACTGAAGGTTAGGACTTTCATGAGCGAAGCGAACGAAAGCCCGAAGGCAAAGCGCGTCGATGGTCAGGTCACCGGTCTTGCTGGCGAACTGTTCGTTGCTGCTGAGCTTCTGAAGCGAGGCCTGCAGACATCCGTCACTTTCGGCAACGCGAAAGCCATTGACCTTCTCGCCTTCAATGAAGAAACGGGCCGCACATTCACAGTTCAGGTCAAGGCGCTCCGCAAGAAGAACTTCTTCCTCATCGCTCATGCAAAGGTCAAGCCACAGCACGTTTATGTCTTCGTGTTGCTCAACAAGCCAGATGAAGCCGTGGAGTACTTCATCGTTCCAGGAGCGATCCTAGCGGCCGAGCCAGAGCGCTTCTCAAAGTGGTTCCTAGACCCCAAGATGCCGGGCATTCACCCTAACGTTTTGCAAGAGCAAGGGTTTCTGAACGCATGGCGCGTCTTCCATGAACCACAACCCTAACCTCTCCGTCGTACCGCCCCACAAACCGTTGTGCCAGACGATTATCTGCGCGAAGCGCAACAAATTCGAAACGGAATGTGACGCACCAGTTCGCTTGCACGGTCACGGCTCAAATATCCTTGCGCGTGCACTTACCACCAGGCTTTGATGTCGCCGTGGGGAACGTTGTGGCAGCGTTCGCAGGAGAAGAAAGTTTCGAAGGCCACCCGGTCATGACAAACCCCGCAATCCTGGCCTCGGAATATCGTGGTCATGTCCATGGTGTTGGCGCCCGCCTTGGGAATGAAGATTTTGTCGTGGCAGTTGGCGCAGGAGAGCCATTGAGTATGGGCGGCATGCGGAAATGTCACGTAGGGCATTTCCTTGGTGTGTTTCATGATGACATCCAGATTCAATATTTCCATTTTTTTCTCGCCCTTCAGCTCGGCGCGCGGGGTAATGGCGCCACTGCTCAGCGCTTTCATCCAGTCGACCAAACCTCTTTTGTCGAGGGGAAGGCCGGCGAGTGCCTCGTTGGCTTTTTGCAGCCGGGCATAGTCCGGATTCGTGGTGTCGTAAAACTTGTTTTGTTCCGGCAGTGCTTCGGCCGGACGCGTTTCGGTTCTGCTTGCCGCTTTGGGCGGCGGCTCCGCTGCCCGGGCAAGGGAAAGCAGTCCATGGTCAAGGAAAACAGCCAGGAAGCAGATGGCGGCAAGAACGGTGCTCGGGCGCGAATTAGGCATGGTGTACCGGAATTTGGTGAAATCCGGCCTATTTTAAACAATCGGCCATGTCAGGACAAATCCGGCAGCCCCACCGTGTCGCCCTCGGACGCTGCCTATAGCACGTACCTCGCCAGATCCTCGCTCTTCGCCAGCTCTTTCAGCTTGCCGTCGACGTAGGCGGCGTCGATGACGATAGTTTCTTCGGCCTTGCGCCTGGCTTCGAAGGAGATTTCTTCGAGCAGTTTTTCCATCACGGTGTAAAGACGGCGCGCACCGATGTTTTCGGTTCTTTCGTTGACCTCGAAGGCGATTTCGGCCAGGCGCCTGATGGCGCTGGGCTGGAAGTCGAGCTTCACGCCCTCGGTTTCGAGCAATGCCTCGTACTGCCGGGTAAGGCAGGCGTCGGTGTTGGTGAGTATCTGCTCGAAATCGGCGACGCTGAGGGAATCCAGTTCGACCCGGATGGGCAGCCGCCCCTGCAGTTCGGGGATGAGGTCGGACGGCTTGGCGAGGTGGAAGGCGCCGCTGGCGATGAACAGGATGTGGTCGGTCTTGATCATGCCGTACTTGGTGGTGACGGTGGTGCCTTCCACCAGCGGCAGCAGGTCGCGCTGCACGCCCTGGCGCG
>JAJYUW010000238.1 GCA_021792335.1 Pseudomonadota bacterium
ACCAAGCCATCCGCTTGTCGCGTCATAGATGCCGCCGTAGCCGGTGGCAATAGGGACCGCGCCCCATGTGAAGATGATCCCCGCGATCATGACGATGCCGATCACCATAAGCAGCATGAAATTCCCGAGGGCGGCCTTATCCTGCCCGCGCGAGAGCTTCCCGCGCGCCCCCAGCATGGGACCCATGCTAAGCAGCATGATCACCGTGAGGACCGCGCCTGTCTTGAAATCCACACCCTTTGGTACCCCCATCCCCCCCCAAAGAAAGCGCCCCAAATCCCACGCCGCGCAAATGATCCCCATAAACAGCATTGGGAAGAAAAACGCGCCGCGCTTGGCCCTTTCCGGGGCCGGATCCATCAAAGATCCCGTATTTTCGACTGCCATAGTGATAATCCTCCGCTTGCTACTTGCCAGCCGTCGTCGGCGCCCAGACGAAGGGCTCCGGCGCACCATCCGCATAATTGTCATTCGGGCCCACAACCGTTACCTCGCTCCCTTCCGGGAACACGATATAAGGGGTAGGCGACGGCGAATGCCATTCAAGCGACTTGCTTCCCCACGGGTTCTGCGAGGCCTTCTTGCCCGACCGCCAGCTAAAGTACAGATTGGCTGCCGGGATCAGGAAACCCGCCCCCAGGAAAAAAGCCGAGATGGAGACGAACTCGTTTAAGGGATGCAGGTAAGGCAGATACACGGCAACACGCCGGTTCATACCCTCGATACCAAGGATGAACATGGGAAAGAAGGTCATGTTAAAGAAGATGAAGAACCACCACGCGTGGAATTTCGCCCAGAACTCATTGACCATCCGGCCGGTCACCTTCGGGAACCACCAGTACAGACCCGCGAGCCACGAGAAAATCACCGCGCCCAAGATCGTGTAATGGAAGTGCGCCACGACCCAATACGTATTGTGCAGCTGGAGGTCCGCCGGCACGTCCGCATTGAAGATACCCGTGAGGCCGCCGATCAAAAAGTTCATCATCGCCATGAGAGACAGTAACACCGGCGACGACAGCTTCAGCCGGCCGCCCCAGAGGGTCCCTAAAGCCGCCAAGAACACGAATCCCGTCGGGATCGACACGGTCTCGGTGATGGTCATGAAGATCGGCATGCGCTCCGCACTCACCGCCGTGAAGTAGTGGTGCACACCGAGCATGGCTCCCACCATGCTGACGCCGAGCAGACCGGCAATGGCCCAATTCCTCGCAAAAAGCGGCCGCTGCGCGGCAGCCGGCAGGATCTCGAGCCAGAGCGCGAACGCCGGCAGTGCAAACACGTACACCTCAGGATGGAACAGCCACCAGAACTGGTCGTCGTAAGCCAAAGGTATGCCCGTCGGCCCCGTATAAAAATGGCTGCCGAGAATCATGTCCGACAGATCCATCAAGGTGCCGGTAAACGTGGCCGGCGCCTCCACGATCAAGATCGTCGCCGCCGCGAAGAGACCCCAGACGAACATCGGCACGCGTCCAAGGCTCATGCCCTTGGCGCGCATGTACACGATCGTGCCCATGATATTAAGCGCACCCAAGACCGAGCTCGCAAGCAACGTGGCCGCACCCAGGGTATAGAACACGATACCGCTGCCGCTGTTTTGCGCAAGCGGCGGATAGCCCCACCAACCCGTCTGGAAACCGCCGATCAAGGGGCTCAGAAACACCGCCACGGCGGCAGGCGGCAAAAGCCACCAGCTTAAGCCCAGCAAGCGCGGGTAGATCACGGTGCGCGCCCCAAGCATGATGGGCAACAGGTAGTACCCCATCCCGCCGACGATGACGGAGGCCGCAACCGCCAACAGCATCACCACGCCGTGAATACCGAAGGTCATGTTGTAGTGGACCTCCGACAACCACCAGCTGGTGGAATTCGGCGTAAGCAGCTCAATGCGAATCGCCATCGCCGCAAGCCCCGCGAAAAGAAAGGCCACGACATTGAAGATCACATAGCGAACCGCCGTCGCCTTGGGGTCCGAGCTGAACTGGAAGTAACGCTCCACTCCCGTCAATGATGGCGCCTCTTCGCCGCCAAAAGCCCGACGAATCCAACCGCTCCAGATACCGCTCCCGGCCAACCAACCGAGCAAACCAAACACATAACCCAACGTGGCCGGCAAGGGGTTCACGATCACCGTGTGGGTCACCATGGCGGTAATCCACGCCGCCGCGAAATAGCCGATAAACCCAAACAAGCCCGCACGGACCATCGGCAATACCATGGACCAGACAAAGGGTTGTCCCCCTCCGCCTGCCCCACCTGCTGCCCGCCCCTGCACATCTGTAGTCGCCATCGTAATGTCCTCTTTACTATCCGGGAATCATGTCCTGCCGATCGTTCCGGCGCCTCAGAAACTGTTGTTCGACACCCAGGTCTTAAACGCCGCCTTGGTCAATACCTCGACTGGCGCGCGCATCATGGGATGCCCGTTGCCGCAGATCAACGAACACTGGACGCGAATCATCGGATTCGTCTTCGTCGATCCCAGTACGGTCGGCGTCACATAGAGGTGCCGAATCTCATTGGGGATCACATCCTTCTTCACACCCCAGGCCGGGACCCAGAAGTCATGCATCACGTCTTTCGTCCGTAACACGAAATCTATGGTTCGACCAACCGGCACCACGAGCTTCGAGACGTCGGTAATCCCCTGCTTTGGGTAGGAAAAGGTCCACTTCCACTGCTGCGCCGTCACGTCCACCACAAGCGGGTGCTTCGTCTTGAGCTGGATCCCCCAAAGTTGCTCCAGACCCACCATGCCCGGATAGATCGTGTTCGCCAAGTTGATCGCGATGCTCATGACCAACCAAAAGATCACGAACGGTCCGAAGTAGCGCCTCTGGTAGGCCGGTGGCCCGGACTCACCGGGGCGCGCCCGGAAACGAATCGCGCAGTAGACGATCGTCCCGCCAACCAGCACGTAGAT
>JAJYUW010000239.1 GCA_021792335.1 Pseudomonadota bacterium
GAACTCATGGCCGGCTGCCAGATCCACTCGGTGTATGCCGGGATCGCCGGGAGCCATATCGGTTCCGTCAACTCGCATGGCATCGTGGCCATCAAGACCAAGGAGGTCGGGCAAGGGGACGTGGACCGCGTGCTCGAGGCGGCGCGTGCCCTACCCATCCCGGCCGATCAGAAGATCCTTCATATCCTGCCGCAGGAGTACATCATCGACCGCCAGGAGGGTGTGCGCGAGCCGATCGGCATGTCCGGCGTGCGTCTCGAGGCCAAGGTTCACATCGTGACCGGCGCCGTGAGCGCGGCTCAGAACATCATAAAATGTGTGCGACGCTGTGGCCTCGAGGTCGACGACATCATTCTCGAGCAGCTCGCCTCAAGCCTGTCGGTGTTGACCGAAGACGAGAAGGAGCTCGGCGTGTGCCTGGTCGACATCGGCGGTGGCACGACCGATATATCGGTTTTCACGCAGGGCGCGATCCGGCATACATCCGTGATCCCCATCGCCGGCGATCAAGTGACCAATGACATCGCGGTGGCGCTACGCACGCCGACGCAATATGCAGAGGACATCAAGAAGCAATGGGCCTGCGCGTCCGGTCAGGGCGTGGAGGATGGCGTGGTGGAGGTCCCGGGCGTCGGCGACCGGCCGCCACGCAAGCTATCGCGGCAGACACTCGCGGAGGTTGTGGAGCCGCGCATAACGGAACTCTACGAGCTGATTGCAGACGATTTACGCAAGAGCGGCTTCATGGACCTTCTGGGGTCTGGCATCGTGCTCACGGGAGGGAGCGCGAAGATGGAAGGCATGGTGGAGTTGGCAGAAGAGGTGTTTCACATGCCGGTGCGCTTAGGGATCCCGCAGTATGTGGGGGGGCTGAGCGGGGTCGTGCACAACCCCATTTTTGCGACCGGCGTGGGTCTTGTCTTGTACGGATACAAAAATACCGCGGGCTCGACCATGACGCCCGCCGGCCGCCAGACCTCTGGGCGGTTCACGGAAATATTGAATCGTATGAAGAGTTGGTTTCAAGGGAATTTTTAAACCCGGACAGTCAGTGCGGGCATCACATACAGGATAGGAGAGCGGGCCATGTTTGAAATCGTAGAGGCAGGCGGCCAACAGGCCGTAATCAAGGTCATAGGGGTCGGCGGCGGAGGTGGTAACGCCGTCGAGTATATGATGAGATCCAATATCGACGGCGTGGAGTTCATCGTCGCCAATACCGACGCCCAGGCGATCAAGAAGTCTTCCGCCAATGTCATTTTGCAGCTCGGATCCAATTTGACGAAGGGGCTGGGGGCGGGCGCGGATCCCGGCATCGGCCGGCAGGCGGCGATGGAAGACAGGGAGCGTATCGCGGAAGCCCTGGCGGGGGCGGACATGGTGTTCATTACCGCCGGGATGGGTGGCGGGACCGGCACCGGGGCGGCGCCCATCGTGGCGCAGGTTGCCAAGGACCAGGGGATCCTGACGGTCGCTGTGATCACAAAGCCATTTCCTTTCGAAGGCAAAAAACGCATGAGCGTAGCCGAGCAGGGGATACGTGATCTGGGCGAATACGTGGACTCCATCATCACGATCCCAAACGAGAAGCTGCTGGCCGTCGTGGGTCGGGACATGACGCTGCTTGATGCCTTCGACAAGGCCAATCAGGTTTTGCAGGGGGCGGTGCAGGGCATTGCGGAGCTCATCACGCGCCCCGGTCACATCAATGTCGATTTCGCGGATGTGCGGACAGTCATGTCCGAGATGGGTATGGCGATGATGGGGTCGGCGGTTGCGCGCGGACCCGACCGGGCACGCGAGGCGGCGCGTGCGGCCATATCGAGCCCCCTTTTGGAGGACGTGGATATCGCCGGCGCCCGCGGTATGCTGGTCAACATAACCGCCGGTACCAACATGTCCCTCGGCGAGTTCGCCGAGGTCGGTGACACCGTCAGGGAGTTCTCATCGGAGGACGCGACCGTAGTCATAGGAACTGCCATCGACCCCGCCATGGACGACGAGATGCGCGTCACAGTGGTAGCCACCGGTCTGGGAGGTGGTCATAAGCGGCCGACTTCGGCACCGAAGGTGGTGAAGGGCGGCGCTTCGGCGGCGGTGGGCACGGTAGCCCCGAATTATGACGACCTCGACACGCCGACTGTGATCCGCAATCGGCGGGTCGGCGAGAAGCATGATCCCCGGGCGGCCGACTACCTGGACATCCCGGCCTTCCTGCGCCGACAGGCCGATTAGGTCCGTTTGTCAGGAAAACGAACCAGACGCGGGTATAAATTGCCCGTCGACCTGGACAGAATGGCGTTTTGTCTTTATTGTTTAAGACAATGCCGGAGCTTGGCCCGGTGGCCGTACAGGGAGGTCCGGCATGGTCAGCAGGGTGCTATTGCGTCATAGCGCGGAAGTCTCATGATAAAGCAACGTACGTTAAAGAACGTCATTCGTGCCACGGGTGTCGGGTTACACACCGGAGAGAAGGTTTATCTGACCCTGCGTCCGGCCCCGGTCGATAGCGGCATCATCTTCCGCCGAGTGGACATGCCGCAGCTCGTCGAAATACGGGCCTGTCCCGAGAATGTGAGCGATACACGACTATCAACTACGCTCGAGCATAACGGGGCGCGTGTTTCGACGGTGGAGCACCTGATGTCGGCCTTTGCCGGCCTTGGAATCGACAATGCCTATGTCGATCTGACCGCGCCCGAGGTGCCGATTATGGACGGCAGCGCGGGCCCATTCGTTTTTCTCATCCAATCGGCGGGCGTCGAGGAGCAGCTGGCGCACAAGCGCTTTATTCGTCTTCGCAAGACCATCGAGATCCAGGATGGCGACAAATGGGTCCGTTTCGAGCCATGGGACGGGTTCAAGGTGTCGTTCACGATAGACTT
>JAJYUW010000240.1 GCA_021792335.1 Pseudomonadota bacterium
AGGGGAGTTGCCGGTCGCAGTGATGACCATTCCTTTCGGCGCGGTATCGCCCGCGCATACCACCGCAGCCTGTCCCTGCGGAGTCGGCTGAGCCATTGGGGGGTACGGGGGCATGGGCTGGTTCTGAACGGGGGGTTGCGGCTGGTTCTGAATCGGCGGCATCGGCATGGGCTGGTTCTGGGCCGACGATATCGGAATAGTCAGCATCGCGAGCAGTGAGATGGGCACGAGCGCGACAATGAATTTCTTGAGCATCGGAGCCTCGCCTCTGCGTCTACTTTGCCAGAGTAAAATTCATCGCAAAAGAGGCGTGGGCGATCATCGCGAGGAAGTCGGCATTCTGTTTGTGGACGGTCAGGAGCGGAGATGAAGATGCAGCCCTTCGAGACGGCTCGGGGAAATCGTATTGCGGGCTTTCTTATAGCGACGTTGGTTACGTGCGGTTTACTCTTGTTTGGCGCCGCGCGTGCCTCGGCTCAGGGCGGTTCGTTGCAGGGCATGGCCCAGCAGTTCGGCATCTCCGGAAGCCAGATGCAGCAATTGCAACAGGCGGCATCGCAGGGAACGCTGGGCTCCCAGGACATACAGCAGCTTTGCTCGGGGATGGCTGCTCGGCAGATGAGCGCTGCCCAAATCAGTTCGATTGGTAATGCGCTCGGCCTGTCGGCGATGCAACTGAATCAGTTGGAAAACTGCATCGCAACGCAATCGCAGAGCCAGATGCAGAACCCGATGGGACCCAATGCCGGCGTGCCTTTTGCGCAATCGACGCCTTCAGGCCCTTCGCAAATCGAGACGCAGTTCCGGGAACTTCAGACGCCGTACAAGCTCTACGCCCAGCCTTCGGTCAACCGAATCAAGCAGTTCGGCTACGATATCTTCAGTTCTCCGGTTTCGACTTTCGCTCCGGTTTCAAATGTTCCTGTCGGCAAGGATTATATTCTCGGGCCCGGCGACGATCTCGACGTCATCCTGTGGGGCCGGGTCAATCAGACATACCATTTGAGCGTTCATCGCGACGGAACGGTGTTGATGCCGCAACTCGGGCCGATCCAGGTGGCGGGTCTAACCTTTGAGCAGGCCAAAAAACTTCTGGAAGGGCGTGCGGGCCAGATTACCGGAGTAAAGGTCGACGTGACGATGGGGCAGCTTCGCACGATCCAGGTGTTTGTGATCGGCAAGGTCAACCATCCCGGCCTGTATACAGTCAGTGCGCTCTCGCACGTCTCGAACGCGCTCGTTGCGGCCGGTGGAATCAACAAGATGGGCAGCCTGCGTGAGATAGAAGTGCGCCGCGACAATCAGGTCATCGCGCATATAGACCTGTACAACATGCTGCTGCACGGAAACACCGCGGGCGACGTGAGGCTCCATTCGCGCGACGTCATCTTCGTGCCGGTGATAGGCCCGGTGGTTGCCGTTGTCGGCGACGTGAAGAGTCCCGCCATCTACGAATTGAAAGGCTCGGAGGATCTCGGACAGGTGCTCCAGATGGCCGGTGGCGTGACCGCCTTCGGTTACGCCGAGCGCGTGCAGGTTGAGCGGATTCAGAGCCATCAGCGCCGCGTCGCGCTCGACGTGAACCTCACTGCCTCAGGCTCCTCGGGTTTTCCCATCGACGACGGCGACTTGATCAGGGTGTTCACGGTCCTCCCGCGGCAGCGCGACGTGGTGATGGTCAAAGGAAACATCAATGAGCCCGGGAGTTACGAATGGCGCCCCGGGATGCGGGCTTCGGACCTGATAAGCGAGGCCCAGGGGATCTCCAGGCATACGTATCTTGCATACGCGCTTATCAAGCGTGAGCAGGGTCCCGCCGATCCAACCGAATTAATCAGGTTCAATCTGAAAGGCGCGCTCTCGCAGTCGCCGCAGCAGGATCCGATGCTGCAACGCGGGGACACCCTAGTCATCTACAACCAGACCGAGATTCGACAGGCGCCCGTCGTCTCGGTCTTCGGGCAAGTGCGCCGGCCCGGCAAATATCCGCTGACGCCTGGAATGAAGGTCAGGGATCTCGTTTATGAGGCGGGCGGTTTCAAGAGGGGCGCCGCAAAGGACCGCGCTCAACTGACGCGCACGGAGACGATGAACGGCGCTGTGGCACGCTATATCCATATGCGCGTCGATCTGGCGTCCGCCTTCGATTCGCCTCAGGGTGGGGAAATCCCGCTCCAGCCCGGCGACCAGTTGTTCATCCAGGAGGCGTCCAACTGGCATGCGCCCTGGTCAATGACGGTCAAGGGCGAAGTGGAGCGGCCGGGTCCGTATCCGATCTTCTCCGGAGAGCGCTTGGCGACAGTGCTGCGCCAGTGCGGCGGGTTCCGGCCCGGTGCTTATCTGCCGGCAGCGATCTTTATCAGGCAGTCGGTGAAAAAGGTGCAGCAAAAGGAACTGGATAAGGCGCGCGACCGTATCCAGGAGGAGATGGCGAGACTCGCCATGATGCCAACGGCGCCGGGGCAGAATCCGGTGGATGCGCAGGCGCTGGCATTTCTGGGCGGCGTGCTCGCTCAGAACAGCGCGAAAGAGGCGGTGGGAAGAGTCGTTATTCATCTGACCTCCCTCGACCAGCTTGCAAGGTCGCCTGACGATATCCTTCTCGAGAACAAGGACAAACTCATCATACCGAGGCGGCCGAGTTCGGTTCAGGTGCTGGGCCAGGTGTACAACCCGAGCGCAATCGTTTATCGGCCGGGTGAAACCGTTCAAGCTTACCTGCAGAGTGCGGGCGGACCGACGGAAGGTGCCGACGCGGATCGCATTTATGTGGTGCAGGCAAACGGCTCGATTCTCACCGAAGAGGGATTGAAAAACCGCGGAAAAAATCGCATCTTTCCGCTTCTGGGGAGCGTGTCGGGTGACCATCTGATGGAT
>JAJYUW010000241.1 GCA_021792335.1 Pseudomonadota bacterium
GTCTCCACCTGCGGATCGATCCGGCTTACGGTGAGACATTCGAGCGAGGCGTCCAAGGTGTCTGTCAGGTGCGCTGCCGGATCAGAGGTGGTCAAATGCACCGGCAGACCGCGACGGGCGAGCTCCATCGCGATGGCAGCCGCCAAAGTGGTCTTACCTACACCGCCTTTACCCATCAGCATGACGAGCCCACACCCATCCGCGGCGATGTCGTCGACTAAATCCGCCAATCGTGGCGCATCTAGTGCGACGGGCGAATCAGGAGAGACCTCAAGCGTTGATGGCGCATCCGTCAACATCTGACGCAATGTGTCTAGACCCATAAGGTTGAACGGTTTGAGCTCAATGTGATCGCAGGGCCGCGCCTTCAAGCCCTCGGGAATGGCGTCCAGCGCCGCCTGTTCCCGCTGAAACACCGCGCCAGCCAGCGGATCACGGGCGGCTTCGGCAGGCGGCAGCACACCGTTTATGACAAGATACTGCTGCGTAAAGCCTATCGCTGCGAGCTCTTCCTGGGTGCGGGCCACTTCGCGCAGCGCGGCCCGCTGGGCGCGCGCGACCAGCACGAGCCGAGTCAATAAGGGGTCGGCCAGGGCTTCGACCGCCGCCTTGTACTGGGTGCGCTGCTTTGCCAGGCCCGCAAGCGGGCCGAGACACGAGGCATCGCCTTTGCCCGCCTCCAGGAAACCACTCCAAGCGCCGGGCAACTGCAACAAGCGGATGGTGTGGCCCGTAGGCGCCGTATCAAAAATGATGTGCTGATAACGTCCAGTCAGCGCGGAGTCGGTCAATAGCGCCGTAAACTCGTCAAACGCCGCGATCTCCGTGGTGCAAGCCCCGGAGAGCTGTTCCTCGATGCCCGCGACGACGCCTTCCGGCAACACGCCACGCACCGGACCTACGATACGCTGACGATAGACCTCGGCGGCCGCCTGCGGATCGATTTCGAGCGCATCCAGGCCTTGTACCCCGCTAATCGGCGTGACCGTATGAC
Organism: Pseudomonadota bacterium; assembly: GCA_021792335.1. Lineage (GTDB taxonomy): Bacteria > Pseudomonadota > Gammaproteobacteria > Burkholderiales > Sulfuricellaceae > Sulfuricella. Next base: position 995 of record JAJYUW010000241.1, read on the forward strand.
CGATGGTCTGGCCGAATACCTGGCCGACATTGGAGGCCGGGTCCGTGCTGACCAAGAGCACCCGTCTCCCCTGCTCTGCGAGATGGACCGCGGCGGCACACGACAAAGACGTCTTGCCAACACCGCCCTTGCCTGTAAAGAACAAAAAACGGGGCGGTCCCTCGAGAAAATACATCCCGTTCTCCCGTCAACCGCACCGGCCGCCTGAACAACATCCCGATGGCTTGTCTTCGGCCACGGGTTGCGCGATACCCGCCCAGCGGGCCAGCTCGGCGCGACGCGGATAGCGGCCGGCCAGGGCCACTGCGCCATCGACCAGGATCAACGGCAACGCCTCTTGTCCCGAATGCTCAAGGAACTCCCTCACGCGGGCATTATCCGCAAAGGCCAGGGGTTGCTGGGCCAGATTAAATCGCTCGATACGGGCCCCATTGCCCTTGGCCCACTCTACATCGGCCGCGAAACTCACCAACGCCTGATCGACCTCGACACCGCACACGCCTGTACCGCAACACAACGCCGGATCATAGACTTGAATAGTTTTCATGGATTGACTCCTACGGTTTCCAAGTGACGCCATCAAGCCACGCGCTCGCCAATGTGATCGAGAGCCGCCTGCAGGCGACTGCGATCCTGTTTAAGCTCCCCCCAAGGCAAAGCGAGAAAAGTCTCGATGCGCCAGCGGATGATTCGATAGGCGTCCTGAAACGCCCCTTGAATCTCCGCCTCGCTGCCCGTTGCATGCGCGGGGTCGTCCACGCCCCAATGAGCGCGCAGGGCCGGCCCCATATACGTAGGACAGGTCTCGCCCGCGGCGCTTGCACAAAGCGTAATGACGATGTCCGGGACCAGGGGAAGGGCGTCCCAGGATTTGCTGTGAAGACCACTAGTCGCGATGCCTTCTTGCTTCAGGAGTGCGAGTGCCCGCGGATGCACAAAGCCTGTCGGATGGCTCCCCGCGCTCATGACCTGAAAATGAGGTGGCGCCAGATGCCGAAAAGTGGCCTCGGCGAGAACGGAGCGGCAGGAATTGCCGGTGCACAGAAAAAGGACGTTCATGGGTTCATATTCCCCAGAGGCCATGCGGGTCTCCCTCAGAGATGGGCTTGGCGCAATAAGGCACCGGTCGGGATGTCCGGCACAGCATTCCGCCGTCAAAAAGGTGATCAGATCCTGCACGAGGGCAAGCTGCGCCCGATAACGCTGGAATCGTCCCTCGGCGGTCACAGTCAGCAGTCCCGCATAGGTCATTTCCTTTAAGTGAAAAGAGGCCTTGTTGGATGCAAGCCCCAAAGCGGCCCCGATCTGCCCGGCGACCAGCCCATCCGGGCTTTCGCGCACCAGCAGTCGATAGATGTCGAGTCGCACTCCCGAGGAGAAGGATTCGAAGATCCGGATGGCCTGGGCTTTCTCCATTTCTCAAGACTACATGAGATATTGATATAAGGTCAAGAAAATAGTGATGAGAAAAGGCCACGGCAAGCCCGCCGGCGTGACGCGTGCGCCCCCGCACACCCTTCATGGCGGAAACCGCCCCCCGCAAAGGAAGGGTTAAAGAGGCCGAGATCACCCGCCTGCGCCGGGCTGTGGCGCGCCCGGACGCGGCAAACTCAGTTTTTTAGGGGCCGCCCACTAGCGGACACGGCAATAGGGGTAGGATGATCATTGGAACGATGGGCGTGATCGGTTAGGCTACGACCGGACCTGTTGAAAAGGAGGCGCATACCTTCGCGACTGGCCAATAACCGCCGCTACCAACACCGCGGCCAGAAGCGGTACAGGCATCTTACAGGCAAACGATTTGGCGGGGAGATTGGGGTGAATACCACAAAATACTTTGAGGCTCTACATCAGCGTCCAGACCGCACCGATA
>JAJYUW010000242.1 GCA_021792335.1 Pseudomonadota bacterium
CACCACCAGCGCTTCAATGTCGCCCTTGCCGCGCAGATAACCCATGCCGCGCACCATGTACTCGGTTTCGGCCATTTCCACCACCCGCCCGCCGACGTCGCGGTTGGAGTCGCGGATGATCTGGGAAACCCTGGACAGCGGAATCCCGTAGGCGCGCAGCTTCACCGGATCCACCGTCACCTGATAGGTCTGGACGAAGCCGCCGATGGAAGCGACCTCGGCCACGCCCTGCGCCTTGGTCAGTTGATAGCGCACATACCAGTCCTGGATCGTGCGCAGTTCCGCCAACGTCTTGTTCTTGGCCAGTACGACATACTGATACACCCAGCCGACACCGGTGGCGTCCGGGCCCAATGCCGGGGAAACCCCCTTGGGCAGACGGCTCGAGGCGAAATTGAGGTATTCCAGCACCCGCGAGCGGGCCCAGTAGATGTCGGTGCCATCCTCGAAGATCACATAGACGAAGGACGCGCCGAAGAAGGAGAAGCCCCGCACCACCTTGGACTTGGGCACAGCGAGCATGGACGTGGTGAGCGGATAGGTGACCTGGTCTTCCACCACCTGCGGCGCCTGGCCGGGATACTCGGTGTAGACGATGACCTGGACGTCCGAAAGATCGGGCAGGGCATCGAGCGGGGTCTTCATGACGGCGTAGATGCCGCCGATGACGACGAAGAGGGTGGCGAGCAACACAAGAAAGATGTTGCGCGCCGACCATTCGATGATTTTGGCCAGCATGGCGTCTCTCCGTTAATGTCCAGCGTGGGAATTGGCGGATGCGGGCGCCGTCTGGCTGGCCGTTTTGGCGCTCCCCGTTGGTTTGATGCCCGTGATCACCCACTCGCCGGGCTGGCGTTCGACGAATTCAAAAGCGACTGAGGTTCCTGGCTTGAGATCCTTCAGCAGCGCCGTGTTGGCGACCTTGAACTCCATCGTCATGGCCGGCCATTTGAGCGTTTCCACCGGGCCGTGGCTGAGGCTGACGGTTCCCGCCTTGGCGTCCACACTGTCCACCGTACCTTCAGCCTTGTGTCCTGCAGCAGCCGGTTTGGCGGCTGGCGAGGCGGCATCCGTTTTCGCTGCGCTGCCGTGCCCGGCGTGACCGCCCAGGCCACCGATGGCGGCCTTGAGATTGCTCTCGGCGTCGATCAGGAAGTTGGCCGCGACCACCACCTGTTCGTCGTCCTTGACCCCTTCGAGAACCTCGATGTAGTTGTCGCTGCGCGCGCCGAGCTTGACCTCCCGCGGCTCGAAGAGGCCTTCCTTCGCTTGTACGAGAACGATGCTGCGGGTACCGCTGTCGATCACCGCCGAATCCGGGACGGTCAGCACCTGCCCCTTGCCGCCGACCGGCAGTTCCATCTGGGCAAACATGGCCGGCTTGAGCAGCAGCCCCGGATTGGCGAGTTCAACGCGAACCGGCACGGTTCGCGTGGCGGCGTTGAGCGTCGGGTAGACGTAGGTGATCGTGCCTTCAAAAACCTTGTCCGGGTAGGCGTTGATCTTCACCTGGGCTTTCGCGCCGGTTTTGACGAGGCCGATGTCCTGTTCGAAGACGTCGGCGATCACCCAGACAGAAGACAGATCGGCGACCTGATACAGCGCCTCGCCAGGCATGAAGCGCATCCCCTGGACGGCCTTCTTCTCGGTAACGATGCCGGAAACCGGCGAGCGGAAAGTGAGGGTGCGTTTCGTCCCGCCTGACTTCGCCAAGGCCTTCAACTGTTCTTCGGAGATGTCCCAGTTCTTCAGGCGCATCAGAGCCGACTCGGCGAGCTGCTGCATGCTGCTCTGGGCCTCGCCGCCGGCATCCTTCATGGCTTGCACGCCCTGAGTGGCGAGGGCGTATTCGCGTTGGGCCGAAACCAGGTCCGGGCTGTAGACCTCGAACAGCGGCTGGCCCTTGCCGACCGGCTGGCCGGTGACATTCACGTGCAGGCGCTCGACATAACCTTCGAACTTGGGCGAGATCGTGAAGATGCGCCGCTCGTCCGGCTCAACGCGGCCGGCGGCGCGGACGATCTTGTCCAGCACCCGCAGGCTGGCTGCTTCGGTCCTGACACCCAGCTTCTGGATTTTCGCGGTGCTGATCTTGATCTGGTTGGCGGCAGCAGGCTCGCCGCCCGCATCCTCGTCCCCGCCTTCATAGACCGGGATGTAGTCCATGCCCATCGGATCTTTCTTGGGCGTCGGCGAAGTGTCGGGCAGACCCATCGGATTCCGGTAGTAAAGGAGTTTGCGTTCCTTCTTTGCGCTTTCGCTTGCCGGCGCATGGGTGGCGGTCGTTACGGAGGCTGCGGTGCCGCCATGCCCGGCGCCGCCCCGCGTACCCAGCCAGTAGCCGCCACCCGCGGCCAACGTTGCGGCCGCAATCACGCCGACTGCGATGCTTGCTCCCTTGTTCATAGGTCTTCTCCCAACAGTCGTTCGATTTCGGCAAGGCGCATCTGTGCATCGGTCTGTGCCTTGAGTTCGTCCAGTCTGGCCTTGCGGATCTGGCGCTGTGCGTCGAGCAGGGTGGCGAAATCCACCTTGCCGTTTTCATAGCCGGCCAGCGCCGATTTGAAAGTAAGTTCGGCCTGCGGCAGAAGGCTGTCCCGCGCCAGGGCTTCGACTCGGCGTGCCGCTTCGATCGCCGAAAGATTCTCGGCAAGATCCGCGAGCAACTGGTTCTGGGTCGCCTCCTTGCGCGATTCCGCCGCTCCCAGCATCGCCTGTGCCTCGCGCTCCTGAGAGCGGCGGCTTTCCTGCTGCAGGGGGATGTTCAGCTCGATCATCAGTTCCCATTCGTTGAACCGGTTGCCGGTCTGGATCGGCGACAGCCCCAGGTTGAAATCGGGATAGCGGTTCTTGTAAACC
>JAJYUW010000243.1 GCA_021792335.1 Pseudomonadota bacterium
GCGATCCTGGTGGGACCGGCTTCACCATCGTCTTGGACTGTGGCGGGACGCCGCGACCACCGAATGGGATAATTGGGTCGTGGATTATAATGGGCGTCGCCAGGCCGAGCTTTTGCGGCGGCTTGGCCTACGCGATGCCGGGCCGGTGGCGCTGGGCCTCGCCACCCTGATCCTGGCCGTGGGCGCGCTTTCGCTGGTAAGGGCGCTCGGTGGACGGGCGCGTCGCGCGCACGACCCGGCGCGCAGGGCCTATGAGCGCTACTGCCGGCGCATGGAACGGATCGGCCTTGCGCGTGCCGGGGGTGAGGGGCCTTACGATTTTGGCGTCCGCGCTCGGCGGGCGCGGCCAGATCTGGACACCGCGATTACCGTCATCACACATTGTTATATCGAGTGCCGCTATGGCGGGCGCGGCGAGGCCTTGGGGGAGCTCAAGGCCCGCGTGGCGCGCTTTCGGCCACGGTCTCGGCCGCGTTAGGGCATGCGCGCGGCCTTGCGATGGACCACGCCGGCCATGCGGTGTCGAGGATGATGGCGAGCGGCGAGCCTGGGGGCGCAGCGGGCAAGGTCGAGGCCTGGGCCGAGGTGAGGTAGACCGCAGCGATGAATGGTATCTAAGCGACCGGGGTCGCGCTGATCATATACCCGATCTGTCGATGGCCCTGATATTTCTCATGCCAGAGCTGACATAAATAGGCACCCCGAACCACGTTGGCCGATCCTGAATTGCGCGCGCCCTGCAAAACAGTAGCAAACAAAGGGCGCGCCGGTATTCCTTCGTCTCTCGTGATCGCCTGAGTGAGCGCGACGCCGAGCAAGAGCAATGCAGCATGGCGATCTGTGCCACTATGACGCTGCAGCTCCCGCACAATAATGTAGGCGCTAGTAAGGGCGCCATGGGCAGTCGTTGTTATACCGACCAAACCTAAGACATCGGGTGCGATCCCTCCAATACGACAGAGACTGCTTTTCAGGCGCGCAAGCGGACAATCTCTAAGACGCATGAGGGCATCATGGCTTTGGAGATAGTAGTTCATACGGCGGCGAAAGGCCGCAAGCGACATAGTGAACGTTGGACCGGCTGTAGGTGTGCGCATGGCCACTTTATGCGCCCGTGTCGCCACAATACGCTTTTGTATCGCTGGCGCACCGGCCTGTTTGTTTGGGCCTGACGGCGCAAAAAGCGTAATAAAAAAGCCGACTACACCAAGCACCAAACATCCGACAATAAAGCCGCCACCGTATCGCAAGATAGCGCTTGGTTTGCGTACAGGCTCGGCCTTATTGTTGTTCATGCCGCCCCCGCAACTGGATGTGCTCGGACGCGCAATCGGCATTCGAGACGTTCTTCGTGAACCGCTCGAGGCGCTGGTGACAAAGGACCCGGCATAGGAGGCACACCCCTGCAGGGCAAGCGCCAGAGAGCCCACGGTGAATAGACGCCTCATGACTCTCCCTTTTTTGTTTTTGGTCTTTTTGGCATAGCTCGGGACGGTGGGAAAGGCCAGGGCACAAAAATCCCCCGAGGGGGCTGAGGGCGGATTGGGCGTCGTTAGGGCTTTCGGGGTGGCACAACCGACGTAGCTGTATGGGGGCGTGCAGAGCCAGGATCGTGGACATCAGCAAGCTGTTTTGGCTTTGCTGCCAGTTGCCCTGCCACATAAGAAGACCGATAAAGGCGGCGAGCAGTTACGCTGGAGAGGCGCATGGCCCCCTACAGCGTTGCATGCTGGGCCTCTTTATGTCCGAATATCCACACTCCCGAACGTTTGACGCTGCGTTACAATGACACAGGAGGCCGTATGGCGACGCAATCCACCATCGAATGGACGGAACGGACATGGAATCCGACCACCGGATGCACCAAGGTTTCGCCCGGCTGCAAGCACTGCTACGCTGAGGTGATGGCCCGACGGCTGCATGCGATGGGTGCGTCCGGCTACGAGAACGAGTTCAAGCTCACATTGCACGAGAACCGGCTTCAGCAACCGCTGGCACGAAAGAAGCCGGCCGTGTACTTCGTCAACAGCATGAGCGACCTGTTTCACGAAGATGTGCCGGACACGTACCTGGATCGCGTATTCTCTATCATTGAGGCCACGCCGCATCACACTTATCAAATTCTTACCAAGCGAGCTGAACGACTGCCAGAGTATTTCGCGCACCGCGCCTGCCCGCCGAACGTGTGGTTGGGAGTGTCGGTGGAGGACAAGAAGTACGGCGTGCCGCGCATCGATCACCTGCGCAAGGTGGATGCGCACATTCGCTTTCTCTCCGTCGAGCCTCTCCTTGAAGACCTGGGCCGAATCAACCTGCGCGACATCCACTGGGTGATTGTCGGTGGCGAGTCAGGCCACAAGGCTCGGCCCATGCGTGAAGAGTGGGTGGCAAACGTGCAGGCGCAAGCCGAGGCTGCTCGCGCGGCGTTCTTCTTCAAGCAGTGGGGTGGCTGGGGAGCCGACGGCGTCAAGCGTCACAAGAAAGCGAATGGGCGCCTCTTCCGTGGCCGCACTTGGGACGACTATCCGCAGCAGGCGACGGAAGCGTAGCTATAACGTGTCTAGAATGCCCTTGGCGATCTTCGTTGCCAAACCATGCGCCTTAGGCCTCGGATTGGTCGCTGCGAAGTAGAGCGCGAAAAGCGGCGGTCCGCTCAGATTCTTGGCATCGCCGCCTTGATACAGCACTTTGGGGCCGGTGACGGCGGGAAACAGATTCTTTAGTCGTTTGGACACAAATTCCAGCATCTGGTGGTGATCGGTATCGCGCACATCGCCATTGCTGTCGCCAAACAGATCGGGCTGGGGATTCTGGACATAGAACACCTGACGCCATTCATCTGTGCCAAG
>JAJYUW010000052.1 GCA_021792335.1 Pseudomonadota bacterium
GGCAACTAGCGTGAATCCAGCCTGTTCGGTTGGCGTGGTTCGGGCGAAATCAAATAATCGGACTAAGTATGTAGAACTGCCTGTAGAGGGCTTGCGGACGGGGGTTCGATTCCCCCCGCCTCCACCACTATTGAAGCCCCAACCGTTCTCGGTTGGGGTTTTTTCTTGCCTGATCGCGCCGGTTCCCGCGTGTTGTTGGGAATTCCTGCGGAATCCTGCGGACTTCTCCGGTCAGACCGTCGGCCAGTTTCGCGCCGCATTCCACTCTCTCCTGGCTATTCCTCGCTCCGACCTCGCTCCCAGAAACAGGCCCGAAGTCCGCAAAGGCCGCATGTCGGTCCTATACAGATCAAATGGTTACGCGCGGACGAATCAAGCGGTTGGATTGCAGCATTGGCAGGCAAAGGAAACCATGCGCGTTGTGTTTCGTCGGTAGTTATTGACAACTACCGACGTAATGCAACATCATGGCGGCATGGACAGTTCGCATCAGAGCATTCTGGATCTCGCCGCCCAGTGCGGCCTTATCCGCCCACGCGATCTCAATGAGCACGGGCTGCCCACTGTCGCCCTCACGCGGCTGGTGCGGCAAGGGCTGCTGCAGCGAGTGGGGCGTGGCCTGTACGCGATTCCGGATCGCCCCGTCTCGGAACACGGCGCGCTGGCCGAGGTAGCACGCAAGCACCCGCAAGCCATCGTCTGCCTGCTGTCGGCACTGCGCCTGCATGAACTCACCACACAGTCGCCGTTCGAGGTCTGGCTGGCAATCCCCAACAAGGCACGCGCGCCAAAGATGGACTATCCCCCGCTGCGCGTCGTGCGCTTCTCTGGCGACGCACTGACGGAGGGGATCGAGGAACATATCATCGATGGTGTGCCGGTGCGCGTGACCAACGTCGCCCGGACGGTGGCCGACTGCTTCAAGTTCCGCAACAAGATCGGCCTCGATGTCGCGCTGGAGGCGCTGCAAGAAGCCTGGCGTGCCAAGCGCGTGAGCATGGACGAACTCTGGCGCTATGCCACCCTGTGCCGAGTGGCCAACGTGATGCGCCCCTACATGGAAAGCCTGTCATGAATGAACGAAACGTGGCGGCATCCGTGCGTGCCCGTCTGCTCAACCGCGCCCGCGAGACGAAGCAGGATTTCAATCTGGTCCTGACTCGCTACGCGATTGAGCGCCTTCTGTACCGGATCAGCATCTCGAAGCATGCGGATCAGTTCCTGCTCAAGGATGCCCTGCTGTTTGACCTGTGGTTCGACATCCCGCACCGTCCAACGCGTGATGCAGATTTCCTGGGTTTTGGCTCAGCCGAGTTGCCACACCTCGAAGCCGTCTTCAAGGACGTCTGCGCCGTCGATGCTGACGACGGGGTGACGTTTCTACCGGACACCGTGCAAGCTGCCGAGATTCGCAAGGACGCCAACTACGCAGGCGTGCGCGTCACGCTGCTCGGGTTGATCGACGGCGCGCGCTGTCAGATCCAAGTCGACATCGGGTTCGGTGACGCGGTCACACCCGGGCCGGAGGATGTCGAGTATCCCGTCATGCTGTCCGAGTTCGAGGCACCAAAGCTGCGTGTCTATCCACGCTACACCGTGGTGGCCGAGAAATTCGAAGCGCTGTCATCCCTTGGCATCGCCAACAGTCGCATGAAGGATTATTTCGATCTGTGGATACTGGCTCGGCACACCGATTTTGACGGTGACATCCTCCGCCAATCCGTTCAGGCCACCTTCGATCGTCGCAAGACCGCGCTGACTGGGCAGGCTCCCTTCGGTCTCACCGATGCATTTGCGCAAGATGCGCAGAAACAGACGCAGTGGCAGGCATTCCTGCGAAAGAACCGACTGGAAGCGCTGGCTTTGGGTGACGTGATCGCCGCGTTGGCCACGTTCATGCTGCCGGTCGTTGAAGCAGCCAGCGCCAACAAGGCATTTCCAGCCATTTGGCAGGCTGGCGGCCCGTGGTCACCAGCTGACGCTGGTTGATTTTCAACGCGAAAGACCGATCCGCTCCCGCTGCTCATCCCACAGCGCCGGTGGGTCCACCGCCAGATCGAACAGCGTGATGTGGTTCGGCAGCGTGTCGTCCTGGATGGCTGCCACGATATCGGGCGCCAGCGTGGTCAGGTTGACCATCCGGCTGTCGTAGCTGTTGTCGATCCCCTCCCGTGTGGCGATCTCCTTCAAGGACTTCGCTTCCCCCGATTCCAGCATGGCCAGCCAGCGGTGGCCCCTGGCCAGCGCCATCTGAAGCGGCGTCGGCGCGACGTCCCACGGTCTGACCGGGGCAGTTTCGCCGTTTGGCAAGGTGACCAACTTGCGACCACTGTGGCGCTTGATCCGAATCGGCACCGACAGGGTCAATCTGCCATCACTGGTCTGGAGGATGTCCGGCTCGCCGGTTTTCTGGATACGGATATCACTCATGCCAGCGACTCCTCTTGTTGTTCGATAGGCTCGGGACGCAGTTCCAGCACCAGATGCTCGATGCCGTTGGCGCGCAGCCGCACTTCGAGGTCGTTGGGCGACACGATGACTTTCTCGACCAGCAATTGGACGATCCGGGTCTGCTCAGCCGGGAACAGTTGATCCCAAATCGCATCGAGCCGGGTCATGGCCACGGTGATCTTGGCTTCGTCCAGGGTCGGATCGAGCTTGATTGCCTGCGGCAGCATCTCACCCAGGAGATTTGGGGCGCGCAGGATCGCACGCAGTTGATCGAGCACCGCCGACTCGAGTTCAGCGGCGGGCAGTCGCGGCAGACCCGAGGCGCCAGCGTGCTCCTTGGCGTCACGCTGGGGCACGTAGTAGCGGTAGCGGCGCCCGTTCTTCTTGGTCGTGTGCCACGGCGACAGTGCTCGGCCATCGTTGCCGAACACGATGCCCTTGAGCAGATACGCCACGGTCGCCCGCGTCGCATTGCCGCGCACCCGGCCATTGGTGGCCAGGATCGCGTGGACGTTGTCCCACAGTTCGCGGCTGATGATGGGCGGGTGCTCGGCCTGGTACCACTGATCCTTGTGCCTCAACTCACCGAGGTAGGTCCGGTTGCTGAGGAGCTTGTAGATGTGGCCTTTGTCGATCGGTCTGCCATCGCGGGTCTTGCCGTCTTCTTGGCGTGGTCCGCGCCTTCGACGTCACGCCATCCAGTTTCAGCTCCTTGACCAGTGCGGTACTGGAGCCGAGTTCGACGAATCGCTGGAAGATGTGCCGGATCAGTTTGGTCTCGCGCTCATTGGGCACCAACCGCCGGTTCTCGACGTCGTAACCGAGCGGTGGCACGCCGCCCATCCACATGCCCTTGCGCTTGCTGGCCGCGATCTTGTCGCGGATGCGCTCGCCGGTGACCTCGCGCTCGAACTGCGCGAAGGACAGCAGAATGTTCAGCATCAACCGGCCCATGGAGGTCGTCGTGTTGAACTGCTGGGTGACCGACACGAACGACACGCCGTAGCGCTCGAACACTTCGACCATCTTGGAGAAGTCCGCCAGATGGTTGATTTGATGCATTGGTAGCAGTCCTCTCCGTCAAACTCACATGCAGTGAACTCAACCAGACGGCCCGCGAGGGCCGTTTGCTTTGGGTGGAAAAACCTGCAGCGCGACCGCGCAGCAAAAGGCGAAGGGGCGGCGCACCACCAGCCCCGTTTTGCTGCCTTTCCCCGCCGGGAATAAAAGGGGCAATGGTTTTGCTTTGTGGCAGTTTTTACCCGGAGGGCGGGCGGCTTCATGCCCGGCGCTGGCGCTTTGCATAAGACGCCGTTATGTTACAAACTGGCACAGATGCCAGTGCAGCGCGACAAAGCCGCGAACCGTAGCGCGGGCGCCGGGCTGTCCGGCGGCCACCGCGCTAGCCGCCTGCGAACCGCAAGGGCTTGATGGCTGTGCCGTGGGGTTGGGCGCAGACATGAAGGCCGCAGTGGTGAAGCGGCGGCGGGATCGGAGCGGAACCAACGTGGCGAGGGAGGGAAGCCGATGGCGGGGTTATGCCTTCGGCGCTTTGTCCGGTGGGCACGGCGTAGCCTTGCAGGCGTCAGCCTGGAAGGAGGGGGCCGGAGGGTGGCGGACGCGGCAAGAGCCACAAAGCCAGGGCGCGGGTTTATGCGCGCTGGCGGGCGTGGGGTGCGTGGCGCGCTAGCGAAGGCGCGGGGCTTGCGGGGTTTATAGCAAGCGCCGTGACTGTCGCGCCATTGTTCCGGCTTTAGCCGGTTTACAATGGCGGTGACGCCCGCACGGGTGAGCGGTCCAAAGGCTTCTCACAACATCCAACAATATACCGCAAGTGGTATATAATTGCCTCAATGAAACCCTTTGTCTTCCAGGAAAAGCCGCTCCATTGGGTCGGGTCGGCCAAGAAAAATTTGCTGGCCTTTCCCGGCGAGGCAGTGGACGACTTCGGTTATGCGCTGGGCGTGGTGCAGTTGGGTGGCATACCGCCATCGGCCAAGCCCTGGAAGGGTGAAGGACCGGGAGTGTTCGAGATTGTCGAGGACCATCGAGGCGATACTTACCGCGTGGCCTACACGGTGCGCTTTGCGAAAGCGGTTTATGTTCTGCACTGCTTCCAGAAAAAATCGCCGTCCAGCATACGCACGGCCAAGAACGATGTGGATTTAATACATGAGCGCCTGAAAACGGCGCAAGCGGATTATGAGGCGCACTATGGCAAAGACGACTGAAACGGTGGACGCGGGCACCGGCGACGTATTCCGCGATCTGGGCTGCGCCGATGCGGCGGAACGCAAGCTGCGCGTGCAGCTTGCCATGCGCGTGAACGAGATCATCAAGGACAAGCGCCTGACGCAAGCCGAAACGGCGGCACTGTTCGGCATCCCACAGCCCCATGTCTCGGAACTTAAGCATTACAAGCTCAATCGCTTTTCCTCCGAACGGCTGCTGCATTTCATGACACAGCTCGACCGCGATGTCGAAATCGTCATCCGCCCGCGCGACGCTGCCCATCCCACGGGCCAGTTATCGGTGCTGTTCGCGGTTTAAGGGCAATCCCCATGGCAAAAAATCTTGTTGAAATCTTGGCAGACATTCCCTTGAAACGTCGCCTGAAAATCCAGGCGCGTGCCGCGATGCTGGCCAAGGTTGCATCGGGGCGGATCAAGTCCAATAACAGCCGATAGGTATGGGGGTATTTCCAAAAATCGCACTAAATAAGGCTGAGCTAGAAACACGATCTGGAGCCGCATAGCAGGGCGCAGGTTCGATTCCCCCGCCCAATTGACGAAGGCCAGACTTTGCTCTGGCCTTTTTCTTTTCTGCCTCAACTCCAGTACCAGACGTTCGATGCCATTGGCGCGCAGGCGAAGCTCGATGTCATTGGGTGAAACAATCACTTTTTCGACCAATAGCCTAGGGCCAATGCCTTCGCTGCACCAGTGTTCAAGGGTCGCCTCACTGACATCCCAGCGCTTGGCCAGGCTTCTTTGGTTGAAATGAATGATTTCCATGTAGGACTCCGAATGGGTTGGTGGGAGTCCATTAAGGCGCTGTTCTGCCCAGCAGCCAAGTCCCGATCTTGGGGCTCGAGGGATTGGGTGTAAACGGGTGTCTTTTTGGTACAGAAGGAATACGTGCGGGGTTTGCGACAATTACTTGTGCTGCCCTTCGACCAGTTCATTCAGCTCATAGCTGGTGCTACGCCCACCCGCCGCAGACTTGCGCAACACTCCATGCGCCAGCAGCTCATTGATGTCACGCAGGGCTGTATCCGGCGAGCACTTGGCAATGGCCGCCCACTTACTGCTGTTGAGCTTGCCCTCAAAGCCATCCAGCAAGCGATTGAGCAGTTTCACTTGCCGCTCATTCAATGGCGTTGTGGCCCAGCGTTGCCAGAAGCGTGTCTTGGCAAGCACGGCATCCAGCGTGTGCTGCGCAGTGTTAACTGCCGTCGCCAGATTTTCCAGAAACCACTTGAGCCACGGCGTCACATCCAGCGAACCCTTTTGTGTGCACTCCAGGATGTCGTAGTAATCACGGCGCTCCCGTTGGATCTGTGCTGACAGACTGTAGAAGCGCTGAGGGCTACCATCGGCACGCGCCAGCAATAGATCGCCGATCGCTCGGGCGATACGGCCATTACCATCATCGAACGGGTGCAGCGTGACAAACCACAGGTGGCCAAGACCCGCTTTGAGGATGGGATGATCGGGCGTGCTGGCATCGACCCACTCGACAAAGCGCGCCATCTCCGCATCCAGCCGATCAGCCGGTGGTGCCTCGAAATGAACCCGCTGGCGGCCAATCGGGCCAGACACGACTTGCATGGGGCCACTGGCGTCATCTCGAAATGCGCCGACATGGATCTGGGCCAGCCCGCTGTAGCCGGTAGGGAACAAAGCAGCATGCCAGCCGAACAGCCGATCCTTTGTCAGCGCGGCGTCACAACGTGACGTCGCGTCCAGCACCATTTCGACCACGCCTTCGACATGACGATCCACTGGCGCAAGCGCGCCGATGTCGACGCCAAGACGACGGGCTATGGAAGAACGAACAGACTCGGCATCCAGTCTCTCGCCTTCAATCTCGCTGGTCTTGATGACGTCTTCCGTCAGCGCCGCCAGACTGGCTTGATCGCGCAATGCCATGCCAACGTCGGCTAAACGGCCAAGCAACAGCCCTTGGGCATGACTGACATCGGCCAACGGCCCAGCCAGGGAAGCCAGGTCGTAGTGCCAGTTCGGCCAATCGCTGGCCTGCCAGATGTAAGTGTAATCACCGCTATTCATGCGGAGATTATGGGCCACATTCTCCGCAAAGGCAAGTTATTCACCGCATACCGTGCGGAGAATGTACGTGATATCCTCCGCAGTAGCAGACATGCGGACGCGGGTTCAATTCCTTCAGAAAACCTGACACTACGCCCGCCCACTATTCTTTCTACAGGAAATATTATGTGCTATTCTTTCTTTAGAAAAGGAGTTTTGGCATGTCAGAAACCGCTCGACAGACTACCAGGAAACCAGAGGCCGCAAGCGTGCTGAGCAAGGCTGTCGCGCGTGCCGCCGAGCGGCTGGATATTTCTCGATCCCTGCTGGCCAAGGTGCTGGGGGTCAGCCCGGCAACGGTTACCCGGTTGTACGGCGGCGAATACCAGCTTGACCAGAATCGCAAGGAGTGGGAATTTGCACTGCTGTTCGTTCGCGCCTTCCGCTCGCTTGACTCCATCGTGGGCGACGAGACCACCGCGCGCAAGTGGCTCAATAGCGAAAATCGGGGCCTGAACGGCCGGCCCATCGAACTCATCCGCAATACGGAAGGACTGGTACGTGTCGTTCAATACCTGGACGCCTCCTGCGGTCTCGTCTGAGGCGCACGACTGGCGCGGGCCGGTTTGGCGGATCGTGGAAGCGCAGCACATCGCTTCCACCATGAAAATCGTCGACAGCAAGGACGAGCAGGATCTGCTCGAAACCCTGCTGGAGGGCAGCAAGCCGGCCCCGCCGGCCGCTGCCGAGGCACTCGATTACCTTCTGGCCACACCGTTTCGCTACAACCCGCTACGCGGCGGCTCCCGTTTCCGTTCGGCCACCGATCCCGGCGTGTTCTACGGCGCTGAGTCGGTACGCACCGCCGGTGCCGAACTGGGCTACTGGCGCTGGAAATTCCTGCAGGATGCCATCGACCTGGAAAAACTCGAACCCGTCGCGCATACCGCTTTTCGTGCCGATATCAGCACGCTTGCCGTCGATCTTCGGAAACCACCCTTCAGCGCGGATGCCGCAGCCTGGCTGCATCCGACTGACTATAGTGCCACCCAGGCCTTTGCCCGAGCGGCACGAGAGGCAAACCTCGGCGGCATTGTTTACCAATCCGTCCGCGGCCCGCATCCCGCGTGGTGCATGGCGCTGCTGACGCCGCAAGCTTTCGCAAAGCCCAAGCCGCACCCGGCGAGGCAAACCTGGTGGCTCGCCGTGCATCAGGACCAAGTCATCTGGCGCCGGGAGAACGAGTCCATGACGTTTTCAGCCGCCGCCTGGTAGCAGTTGGCATCGCCTCACGTCACCCGCACATTCCTGAACTGCCACGGGTCGTCCGTGTCCAGCTCCTCGCTGAAGAGCCGGCCTCGGTCGCGCAGCGGCGTCCAGTCGCCATACACTCCCACCACCTCGCCCAGGTACGGCTTGGCGATCGACAGCACGGCCTCATAGTCGAGATCGTCAGGCTCCACCACGCCAGCGCGAGGATTGCGCAGTGCCCACACCATGCCACCCAGCACCCCGGCGGCCACCTGCATGCTGGTGGCGTTGTTGTAGGGGGCGAGTCGCCGCGCCTGCTCAATGGAGAGGCGCGATCCGTACCAGTAGCCCCCCCTGGCATTGCCCATCAGCAGCACCCCCAGCTCATCCATGCCGGCGGCGATCTCGTCGCGGATGATCCGCCGGTTGCGCTGCGGCTGCCAGTTCCTGCCCGCCATTTCGTGCATCGAGAGCAGCGCATCGTCACAGGGGTGGTAGGCGTAATGGACCGTAGGCCGGTAGACCACGGCACCGTTTTCCCTGAGCGTAAGGTGATCGGCGATGGAGATGGTCTCACCGTGTGTAATCAGCAAACCGTGGTAAGGCCCTTCCAGGGGCGTCCAGCTGCGCACCTGGGTGGCGGCGCCGGGGCGGTTGAGGTAGATGGCGGCACCGCAGCCCGATTCGTGCCGCGCGCCGTCGGCCGGCCAATGACGCTCATGCGTGCCCCACCCCAGCTCTGAAGGCTGGAGCCCCTCGGAGATGAAACCTTCCACCGACCAGGTGTTGACGAACTCGCCGCGCTGCTTGCGCCGGGCCGTCGTCTGGGTATCGCGTTCGGCGATATGGATCGCCTTGATGCCGAGACGGCAGGCCAGCCTGGCCCAGTCCTCATGGCATGCCGGTTTTTCCACGGCGACGCCGCTATCCAGCGCGACATCAAGCAGCGCCTGTTTGACAAACATTGAAGCCAGGCCGGGGTTGGCACCTTGCGTCACCACCGCGGTCGGGCTTGGTCCGGCGGCGCGCCCGTAGGCCAGGACCTCTTCACGCAGCGCATAATTGGTGCGCTGCGATACCGGTTTCGAACTGTCGGTATAGCCACCGCGCCACGGTTCGATGCTGGCGTCCAGGTAGAGTGCGTCGCGCTGGCGGCACAATTCGATCAGCGCCAGGCTGGAGATATCGACCGAGAGATTGAGCAGAAAATCGCCCTTGCCCAGCAACGGCTCAAGCACGGAGCGATAGTTTTCCCTGGTCAGCGTATGCCGCGTGAAGGCAACGCCAGACTCGCGGGCGATGGCGGCGCCTTCCTCACTCGCGGCCACGATCCTGATCTGTTGCGGCTGGATCTCAAGGTGGCGAAACAGCAGCGGCAGCATGGCCTGGCCAATACAGCCAAAACCCACCATCACCAGGTTGCCGGGAAAAGGCGCATGTTTGATCTCAGTTTTCAATGTCGTCTTTCAAAGCAGTTCCCGCAGCCGGTAATAGAGCATCCCCAGCACCAACGCCGGGGTGCGCAGCAGCGCACCGCCCGGAAACGCATGATGCTTGATGCGCGACAGCAGATCGAAGCGCTCCGCCTGCCCGGCAATGGTCTCAGCCGCCAGTTTTCCCGCCATCACCGCCATCGCCAGGCCATGGCCGGAAAAACCTTGCAGGTAATAGATGTTGCTGCCCAGCCGGCCGAAATCCGGCGCCTGATTCATGGTGATATCGACGAAGCCACCCCACACGTAGGGCACCTGCAGATCCGCAAGCTGCGGAAAGACCGCCAGCATCCGCTGCCGCATCCGCCCCACCAGATTGGGCGGCGTCGCGGTGCTGTAGCTTTCGCCGCCGCCAAAGAGCAGCCGATGGTCGGCAGTCAGGCGGAAATAGTCGAGCACCAGGTTGGTGTCGAACGCCGCCGCCCGCTGCCGGATCAGCGCGTCGGCGCGCTCTTTGGCCATCTGTTCCGTGGTGATGATATAGGTGCCGACCGGCATGATGCGCGGCATCAGTTCCGGCGCAACGCGCTTGCCGAATTCACCCAGGTAGACATTGCCGGCCAGCACCACGAAGCGGCAGGCCACCTCGCCATCTGCCGTCTTGACGACGGGGCTATCGCCGCGTTCGATCTGGATGGCCGCCGAGTTTTCGAAGATCTGCACCGCTGCAGCGCGCGCCGCAGCGGCCAGGCCGAGACAATATTTCAGGGGATGGAGGTGGCCCGATTGCGCATCGAAAGCCCCTGCATGGAAGCGCTCGCTGGCGATCCAGTTACCCACCTCGGCGGGGCCGATGGTTTGCAGCGGATAGCCGTAGGCATGCGCCACGTGCTTGACCCACGCCTCCAGCGCCCGCGCTTTTCTGGCGTTGACGGCCAAGCTCAGGTGGCCGGCCACGTAATCGCATGCGATGGCATGTTTGTCGATGCGCGCGCGCAGCAGCTGCAGGGCCTCAACCGAGATATCCCAGGCGCGGCGCGCATCCGCTGCGTGCAATTGCACCTCGATCGCCTCCTGGCCGGCGAAGCCGAAGCCCACCAGCGCCTGGCCGCCATTTCTGCCGGAGGCTCCCCAGCCGACCCGCTGCGCCTCCAGCAGCGCCACCGAATAACCGCGCTCCGCCAGCTCAAGCGCGGCCGACAGACCGGCGTAACCGCCGCCGACCACGCAGACATCGGCCGTGATGCGCCCTGCCAGCGGCACAGAGGCCGGCGGCCGCGTCACACTCGCCTCGTAGTAGGAGTGTCGAGTTAGTTCAATTTCCTGCGGCTCCCCCATAATTGTCCCCGTGAAATTCTCGTCCCTTTTTTAACTATAGAGCGTGGGGTTACGACCATTCCAGGAATAATGGGAGATGATTACTTGCTGATGGGCCCCAAGGTGTGGCTGCCCACTGTGAAGAAACAAAAGGAATTAGCCGCAAAGCTCGATGCCCTTCACGAAGAAACCCAATGCCTCGAATCTCTCTACCGGCGCAAGCTCGCCGCCCTCGACGAACTGAAGAAATGCCTGCTGCATCAGGCATTAGCGGGGGAATTGTGATTTTGCGCCCATTACCCAACTTGCCAAATATAACCAACTAGGTTAATCTTAATTTAACGGAAAAACGCACGCCTCATTGCAAGCTGGCCGTTATCAAAGCCTTGGTTGAGGCGGGCAAGGTGCGCACCACGCATGCGGCGCGTGCCGGGGCGGATGCCTTGGGGTTTGACTATCCCGGCATGCTGGCGGTGGCGATGGCACTCACGCCATCGGACTTTTACAAAAGCATGACGACCCATGCCGATTATGCGATCTGGCAAGACATATACCGCCCGAGCACATCGTTAGGTGATGTGTACCTGAAACTGACGGTCATTGATGACGTGCTTATCGTGTCCTTCAAGGAGTTATGAACATGAAATGTCCTGTTTGTGGCGCGGCTGAATTGATCCATGACACCCGCGACCTACCCTATACCTACAAAGGCGAGACCACGACCATCCCGGCTGTTACCGGAGACTTTTGCCCAGCCTGTGCCGAGTCCATTCTGGATGCGGCGGAATCGGATCGCGTCATGCGCGAAATGCGCGACTTCTCGAAGCAAGTGAACGCGTCCATTGTCGACCCCGAATTCATTGCCAGCGTTCGCAAGAAGCTCGCGCTGGATCAGCGCGAAGCGGCTGAAATTTTTGGCGGCGGGATCAATGCGTTCTCGCGCTATGAGAACGGAAAGACCAAACCCCCGCTGGCGCTGGTGAAGCTGCTCAAGGTGCTGGATCGCCACCCCGATCTGCTGGATGAGGTCAAGGCAGCTTGACGAATAACTTGACACATTGCTACCCGATGAATGGAGCCGAAACTCGCGCCGAGCACATCGACCTTAGCGACGGCGAGCTGGCAGAGATGCGGCGTAACTGGATTTACGAGTGAACTGCCTATCTTGAACAGCTGAACCGGGTTTCTACTTTTGGGCCTTCCAGCCCGTCCCGGTCACGGTCGTGAATCGGGCAGTTGCCCCTTTAAGAAACATATCGAAGCTGACCCGTTTCTTGTTCGATGGCATGCCTGCGCGCGCCCGAAATCGATATCAATCGTTAGCCGATGCGTGGCGGGCAGGGTTTGTGTACCTTAAGGCGCTTTCCCCTCGAAGAAGTGCGCGATCTTCACCATCGCCAGGGTGTCCAGCTTGCAGTATTCCTTCAGCGCCAGCGTCAGCTTGTCGCGCCGGCCTGGGTCCGTGTTTGAGGCGATAGCCTCAAGATAGGCGGACTGCGCCATAGTGCCGTCCTGCACCTCTGCCAGACCCTGGTAGTTCAGCTCCGGCGCAATGGTGGGCAGCACCGCCTTGATCGACCAGGAGCCTTTCATCGCCGGGTGGTAGTAGTGCTCCTGGGCGATCGGCAGCAGGTCGACCATGCGGCCGGCAATCGCGTGCAGCCGCCTGGCGAGATCGGGAAAGGTGCCGGCCAGTTCATGCACCCGCCCCTTCTCGAAGCTCATGTTGTAGACCAGGATCGGCCCGTCATCGCCCAGCGCATCAACCAGGCTTACCGCGAAGCGCCGCATCGGCGGTTCCCCGCTCGTATCCAGAAAGTCCACATGGCGGAGATTGCCGCCCTCCTCCTCGACATGGCATGACCACTGGAACGGCAGCTGGTTATAGGGACGGGTGCCGGCCCACTCCGGCACCACGAACTGCACCGTTTCGAAATCCAGGTAATAGCGCGGATAGGGCAACCGCGACAGCATCTCGCCGGCCAGGTCGTCCAGTTCGTAGCGGCCGCTCAGCGTCACCCGGCGGATGCGCCGGTGGACTTGCTTCTTCAGCCGCCCTTCCGGGATGGCGCGGACATCGTTGATGCCTTCCGCAATCAGCTCCTGCACAATCTTGCCGCCGTGGTGCAGCATGGTGATCGGGTACTCCGGCTGAGGCGGCGAACAATGGCCGATGAAGGGGCAGTTATGGGGGAAGCGGCAGTGCTCTCCCATCGCAATATTCGGCAGAGCACCGGCCAGCGCCTGCTGGCATTGGTCCACCCAGTCAGGCACTGCTTGCATGAGCGGCCGGACTTCCCCGGTCAGGTCGTTGTGGCGCAGGATTCCGGCATAGTTGCCATCGCCCTGGTAGACGAAGGAAGTGTCCACATAGGCCAGCTCGATGCGCTCAAGCGGATACCCCGCCCCCTCGATGACCCATGACTGGATGGCACAGTCCTGCAGGTGCTGCGGCTTCACCTTGGTGGAGGACTTCACCTCGACCAGGCGCAAGCCCGGCTCGCCCCGCTGCAGCACGTCGGCGCGCACCAGCACGCCGCCATGGCTGAAGGTGGCCTCGAAGAAGGCATCGGCTGGAGACTGGTCGAGCAAGGCTTTCGACTCGGCAGCGGCCCGTGCCAGGTCGTCATCGTGGCCGATCAGCACGCCGCTGCCGTATAGCCTCCTGGCCACCTCGCCCAGACGTTTGCCATGGTCGAAGCGCATTTGCGTGCTGCGCGAAACCTCTGCCAGTTCGGGGTGGTTGACCTCCAGATACAGCCGCTTCTGGCACTGCACACCCGCCATTACTTTGGATTTGGAAAGCCCCCTGCTACGCATCACATCCCTTTGATTGCCTGGTTTTTTTCATTATGGCAAGAAACAGGCTGAGCTGTTGAGCCATATGCACGCGCATAAGGTTTTCAGCAGAAAGATGCCTGACCAAAAAAATTAATTTTCAAAATTTGCACTTCTTAAAATCTGTGCTAATTTTGAATTGAAGCGCCGATTTGAATTAAAGAAGCAAACAGCTTGCGGGGCGCTTAATAAATACTGCTAAAGCGGAGTAAACACAGGAACCCGTTCCGGCGAGAAAAAGCTGAAACGGGTTCCTGCTTTTGGGCCTTCCGGCCCGTCCCGGCCACGGTCGTGAACCGGGGCCGTTGCCCTTTTAAGAAATATATCGAAGACCCCAATGTGTGCACGTAGCTCATGCCGTTGTCGCGCAGGACGTTGCAGCAGTTCCAGAGTTTCTGCACGATGGTGGCGGTGTTCATTTCATATCCAGGACTGTGATTAAATTTATCTGTTCGCGAACGCGGCGAATCCTGTCCTCGTATAACTCGTCATACACCACCAGACCCGGCAGCGTGTTCTCAAAATTGGGATCACGGACAATCTCCGCGAAGCGGGAAGCCAAATAAACCGCAAGCTCGCCGCCGGCATCAGCCACTTCCGCCTCAATGCCGGGTCGCCCGTCGATCACATTGATGATGTCCTCGAAATCATGACTGGACATCAGGTCGCTCTGTCCACGGGTACCAAAAGCCTCCAGCTTCGTCGCCAGAAAGGCCGGAGCCGAAATCAAACGAATCTGCCTGCCGCTCGGCAACAAGACACGCGATGCACTCGCGATTGCCAACGGATACCAGCGATTGGCAAAACCCA
>JAJYUW010000053.1 GCA_021792335.1 Pseudomonadota bacterium
GCGGAAGTTGAGCATCTGCTCCTCCGTGATGCGGCCTTCGAGGAAGGCGCGGGCGTAGATGCCGGTGGACAGGTGGCCCTGGATGTAGAGCAGGTCGCCGCCGTGTTTCTCGTCGGCGGCACGGAAAAAGTGGTTGAAGCCAACCTCGTACAGCGTGGCGGCGGAAGCGAAGCTGGCGATGTGGCCGCCCACGCCAGGGGCCTTTTTGTTGGCCTGCATCACCGTGGCGATGGCATTCCAGCGGATCAGGGCGCGGATGCGGCGCTCCAGGGCAAGATCGCCCGGATGTCGGTCTTCCTGCTGCACCGGAATGGTGTTGAGGTAAGCGGTGTTGGCGGAAAAAGGCAGGTGCGCACCGGAACGGCGGGCCTTGTCGGTCAATTGTTCCAGCAGAAAATGGGCGCGCGTAGCACCTTCGCGTTCCAGCACCGCTTCGAGTGCTTCCAGCCACTCCAGCGTCTCTTGCGGATCGATGTCCGGAATTTCAGACATTTTTAATCTCCTGAATAAACAGCATAAAAATATTTTTTCCTGTCAGTCTTATATCTTTTCTTGAGATTTTTGGAATTCGATAAACAGCCTATTATCTTTTACGCGCGCAGGAATGTGAATCAATTTTTTTATTGAGGGATCAATTGCGGCGATAATAAAGGTTTGGATTTGACGGAATTCGGAGCTGAAATGATCAAGATAGTGCAAAACCCATCGCCCATGTCGGAAAATGCGCTCGCCAGGGCCTCCCACGTACTGTTCGTCATGCCGAAAGCGAAAGCCCCAGCCGATGATATGCCCGGCGGTGGCGCCCTGCGCGCGCGACTGGCACGACGCCGCATGAAGCCGGAAGAACTCGCCCAAACACCCTTGAGCGGCGATCTGGAGCAGGGCGCGATGGCGGTCTGGGCCATGACGGATCTCAAGCAAACGCCATTCGAGCGCCAGACGCTGATGCGCAAGGCGCTGCAAGCCCTGCTCGACGAACACCCCAGGGAATTGCTTATCGCCGTGTCCGGCACTGACGAGGAGCGCCGCGTGGCGGCTGAAAGCGCGGTGTATGCCGCCCTGGTCAACAGCGCCATGCTGCCGCAGCGCAAGAAGAAGGACGACCGCCGCCCGCTGCAGAAAATCACGCTGCAAGGCTACCGCTCGGAGGATGATTTTGCCCTGCAGCGCGCCCAGTCCGAGGGCAATGTGCTGGCGCGGTCGCTGACCATGCTGCCCGCCAACGAATTGCCCCCCGGCTTGTACCGCGAGCGTATCCGCAAGCTGGCCAGGGAAAATGGCTGGAAATGCACCGAATACGACATGAAGAAGCTGCGCAAGATGGGCGCGGGGGCGTTTGTCGCCGTGGCCCAGGGCAGCAGCGAGGACGATGCCGCCATCGTCCACCTGCGCTACCGCCATCCGGACGCCAGGCAAACCGTGGCGCTGGTCGGCAAGGGCATCTGCTTCGATACCGGCGGCCACAACCTCAAGCCCGCGCGCTACATGCACGGCATGCACGAGGACATGAACGGCTCGGCGGTCAGCCTGGGTATCCTGCTCGCGGCCAGCCGCGCCGCTCTCCCGCTCAATCTCGACTGTTGGCTGGCCCTGGCGCAGAACCACATCAGCCCCAGGGCCTACAAGCAGAACGACGTGGTGACGGCGCTCAACGGCACCACCATCGAGATCATCCACACCGATGCCGAGGGCCGCATGGTGCTGGCCGACACCCTGACCCTGGCGGCGCGCGAGAAGCCCGACCTGATCGTCGATTTCGCCACCCTCACCGGCAGCATGGCGACTGCGCTGGGCGCGCGTTACAGCGGTATTTTTTCCAATCGCGACGCGCTGGCGGAGCAGGCGGTGGCGGCGGGTAAAAAGTCCGGCGAACGGGTCTGCGCCTTTCCCCTCGATGCGGACTACGAGGAAGGGCTGGAAAGCCAGATCGCCGACATCAAGCAGTGCACCATGGAGGGCGAGGCCGACCATATCCTGGCGGCGCGCTTCCTCAAGCGCTTCATCGAAGACCGGCCGTGGCTGCACGTTGACCTCTCCGCCAGCAACTGCAAGGGCGGCCTGGGCGCGGTGGCAAGCGACGTCAACGGCTTCGGCGTGGGCTGGGGGATGGAATTGCTGCGCGGATTGAAATGAAAGAAACGGCAGGAACGCGACCGGCGGTCGCGTTGGCAGTGGCAATCGTCATGCTGGCGAGAGGCTGGATGCCCCGGATTCCATTTCATTTCATCCGGGCTACGCTTGCTAGTATAGTGCTTCGTAAATTGCGGTACATGCACACTGGGCGTCCCTCCCTCATCCCCAGCCCTTATCCCGCGGCACCCTAAAGGGCATAAAGGAGAAGGGTATTTAAAGCCCCTCGCCTCTCCGAGAGAGGGGTGAGGGTGAGGGAAGCCCGCTTGCAGTGCTCTGCGGCTTAACTGGCTGTTGAAATTCGCCCGGAATGCCCTTCGATACGCGCTTCGCGCTACTCAGGGCGAACGGTACAGTATTGATTCCGTTCGTGCTGAGTAGGCGGCTTTGCCGCCGTATCGAAGCACAATTAAGCGTTTTCAACAACCTGTTAAGCAAGTAGCCCGGATGAAGCGTAGCGCAATCCGGGAGCGTCTCCGGGCGCATTGGCAGCGGCAACCGTCCGTCCGGCAACCATGCTGCCGAGAATCTGGATGCCCCGGATTCCATTTCATTTCATCCGGGCTACGCTTGCTTATTTCGCCTGCAGTCCTTCGCTCTCCATCAGGAGATAGGTGTTATAGGCATTGACCCGGTTGGCTGCCTGGAATGCCGGCAAATGCTCGAATTCCTTCCAGGAGGTTTTGGCGTAAGCTTCCTCGAACGGTTCCATGTTGGCGACCGCCTTGCCCATGGTGTCCCGCAGATAGAGCAGGTAATTGCGCGTGAAGACGAGATCCGCGGTGGCATCCTCCGACGCCTTGCCATGTCCCGGCACCATGACCTTCGGTTTCAGTTCCAGCAGCCGGCCGAGCGCTTCCAGCCAGGCCTTGCTGTCGGCGTTGCCGACATAGGGCACGCGGCCCTTGAACACCATGTCTCCGGAATAGAGCACCCCGTCCTCCTTGACGAGCATCACCATGTCTTCCGATGAATGCGCCGGCCCTACGTAAACCAGCTCGAAATGCAGGCCGCCCATTTCAAAACCCGTCTCGCCGTCCAGCCATTTGTCGGCGGGCACCAGCCGGGTGGTTTTATCCACCCACGGGTACAGGGTTTTCCGCCGCTGAGCGAGACGCGATTGCGCCTCGTCGGAGGCGAGATATTCCTGGCCGCGCCTGTGCGCCCAGATTTCAGCGCCCAGCGCCTTGAATGCCTGGAGACCGTAAATATGGTCGGCATGATAGTGGCTGATGATGACGCGCCGGATCGGCTGGCTGGTGATCTTGCGGATTTGCCTGATCATCTCCGCCCCCAGCGGCGGCGAGCCGAGCGTATCGAACACCACGACGCCGTCGGACGTGACCACGAAGCCGGCATTGGACATGAAGCCCTGGTTGACTGTCGAGGCTTCGCCGGCCAGCCCCTGGATATAGTAGGAATGCGGAGCCAGCTTGACCGGCTGGACTTTGACCATGGCCGGCGTACCGCCTGCCGCGCAGGCTGCCGCGGATACGAGCAGGAGCAGGATGGAGGTGAAAAACGTACGCATCGGTTTTTCCTTGGGCCACGAAAAGAACCGATCTTGGCACCCTGCCCGCCAACCCACAATAGTACTAAAGGACTACCGGGCAAGCTAATCGATGCGCAACACGATCTTGCCGCTGGTATGCCCCTCCTCGATCAGGCGGTGGGCTTCGCCCGCCTGTTCCAGCGGCAGGGTCTGGCTGACCCGGATTTTCAGCTTGCTGTCTTCAATCAGCCGCGCGCCGGCTTCCAGAATGCGGGTCTGGGCGCTGCGGGCTTCAGGCAGGCCGAGGAAGGAAGGGGTGAGCATCAGTTCATAGTGGATGCTCTGGCACCTGCTGCGCGCCACCTTGAGCTGGGCGGGGCTGCACTCGGGCTGCACCAGGGTGACGATCCTGCCGTAGACCCTGATGGCGGCGAAGGAGCGGCAGAAGGTGTCGCCCCCCACGCTGTCGAGCACCGCATCCACGCCGCGGCCCCCGGTCCAGTCGAGTGCGGCCTGGACGAAATCTTCCGCGGTGTAGCGTATCACCCGCTCCGCGCCGAGCTGGCTGACCCATGCCGCCTTTTCCTCGCTGCTGACCGTGGCGGCGACGCGCAGCCCCATTTCTTTCGCGAGCTGCACCGCGACATGGCCGACGCCGCCGGCGGCGGCATGGATCAGCACGCTCTGGCCGGCCTTGAGCTGGGCGCGGTCGTGGAGCGATTCCCAGGCGGTGATCAGCACCAGCGGCACGGCGGCGGCCTCCGCCATGGATAAATTCTTCGGCTTGGCGGCGGCACAGTCCTGGCTGACTGTGGTGTACTGGGCGTAATTGCCGGCATCCCCGCCGATGCCGCCGTTGAAGAAATACACTTCGTCGCCTGGCTTGAAGCGGCTGACCGAAGCGCCCACGGACTCCACCACCCCGGCCCCGTCGCAGCCCAGCACGGTGGGCAGCCTGTCAGGGAAGTAGGTGCCGTTCTTGCGCAGCTTGGTGTCGATCGGGTTCACGCCGGCGGCCTTGAGGCGCACCAGCAGATGCGCCGGGCTGGGCAATTCGGGCAGGGGCAGCTCGGCGATTTGCAGGACTTCGGGGCCGCCGGGGGCGGCCATCAGCATGGCTTTCATGTTTTCTCCTGAAAAAATTGGCGTTTCCGCGGCTGGCTTAGCCTTGCCGCTTGTCCCAGCCGAAGCGGTTGAAGCGCTGCCAGCGGCTTTGCTTGTCGGCCAGCTTGCTGGGAGGGTTTTGCGCCTGCTTGCGGCGCAGGCCCTCCTGCTTGGCCGCCAGCAGTTCGCGTAATAGATCGTTGGCTTTCATGGCGATAAAGTAAAATTCGCGTAGCGATTCGTTTGCCCCTTCCCTCGCTTGCGGGGGAAGGTTGGGATGGGGGAAACGGGCATAGTCATTTCATTATCGGGGGTGACGATTTTGTTATGCCCGTAAGTATATCTTTTCTCGCCGCCCATTTCCTCGCCTCCTCCAGCGCCAGCATGGCAAAGGCGAAGGGGATGACGAACAGCCAGACGTTCAGGCCGATGGGCGCGGTGCCGAACACAAGGTTGCCCCAGGGCGTATAGTCGATGGCCAGGATCAGCGCGATCTCGGCAGCGATGCCCCAGAGGATCAGCTTGTTGCCGAACAGGCCGAACCTGAACAGCGACTCCCTGCCGCTGCGGCAGAGGAACACATTCATTACCTGCATCACGATGATCGCCGAGAGGGTGGCGGTGGTTGCTTGCAGATAGAGCGGATCGAGGTGGGAGAGTTCCTCGCCGTAATGCCAGCCGGCGGCATGCAGTACGAAGAAGAAAGCCGCCATGGCCGCCGCCGCTTCGATAAGCCCTAAAAATAGATATGAGCGCAGTGCCAGCGACCAGTTGAGCAAATGTTCGCGGTGGGTGCGGGGCGGTTGCTGCATCAAGCCGGAATGGGGTTTTTCCGCGCCCAGACCGAGGGCAGGAAACGTGTCGGTTCCGAGGTCAATGGCGAGGATTTGCATGACCGTCAGTGGCAGGGGAATTTTGAATGCGGCGAATGCCAGATAGGGGATCAGTTCCGCCACGTTGTGAGTGATGATGTAGGTGAGGAACTTGCGGATATTCTCGAATACAGCCCGGCCTTCCTCGACGGCGGCGACGATGCTGGCGAAGTTGTCGTCGAGCAGTACGATGTCGGCCGATTCGCGCGCCACGTCGGTGCCGCTTATCCCCATGGCGATGCCGATGTCGGCGTGTTTCAGCGCCGGCGCGTCGTTGACGCCGTCGCCGGTGACGGCGACGGTCTCGCCCTTGTGTTTTAGCGCGGAGACGATACGCAGCTTCTGGTCGGCACCAACCCGGGCGAACAGGATCTCCGGCGCATCCAGGGCGAGCTGAAGCTGGATGGTGGACATCCGCCGCAGCGCCTCACCGGTGATGATCGCGGGGGAGCTGCCGCGGATCAGGCCGATTTCGCGTGCAATCGCGTGGGCGGTATGGGGGTGGTCGCCGGTGACCATGATGACGCGGATGCCGGCGTCGGCACATTTGCGGATGGCCTCCGGTACTTCCGGCCGGGGCGGGTCTTCCAGTCCGACCAGACCGAGCATGGTCATGTCCCGTTCCAGTTCGTCGTGCGGGCAATCCGCCGCGACTTGCCGCTGGGCGAAGGCGAGCACGCGCAGGCCTTTTTCCGCCATGGCTTCCTGCGCGGCGGCAAGTTGCGTGCGCAGCCGCTCATCCAGCGGCTGCAGTTCGGCTCCGATCTGCATCCGGCTGCACAGGGGCAGTACCGTTTCCAGTGCGCCCTTGGTGTAGAGGGCCAGCCCTTGCGGCGTTTGGTGCAGGGTGGAGAGGCGCTTGCGGTCGGTATCGAAAGGCACTTCATCGACCTTGGCGTAAGCGGCAGGTTCGGCCAGGTGACCCTTCGCCATGCGCACCAGGGCGATTTCCATCGGGTCGCCCAGCAGCTCGCCGTTCGCGGCGGTCTGGAGGTTATGGCACAGCAGCGCGGTTTCAAGGAAGGCGCGGTTGGCGTCACCCGGTGTCAGGTCTTCGGCTGGGATGAGCTCGCCGGCAAGGTGCACACTTTGTACCGCCATGCGGTTCTGGGTGAGGGTGCCGGTTTTGTCGGTGCAGATCACGCTGGCGGAACCCAGCGTCTCCACCGCCGGCAGATGCCGCACCAGGGCATTGCGCCGGGCCATACGCTGGGTGGCCATGGCCAGCGCCAGGGTCACCGTGGGCAGCAGGCCTTCCGGCACCAGGGCGACGATGATGCCGATGGCGAAAATGAAGTTTTCCCAGAAGGACAAACCCAGCCACTGGCCGATCAGGAAAAACACCGCGCCGATCGCCATCGCCAGCAGAGCCACATGCCGGCTCAGGCGTGAAATCTCGCGCTGCAGCGGTGACATGGCTGCGCCGGCGGTCTGGGTGAGGTGGGCGATCTTGCCGAATTCGGTGTGCATGCCGGTGGCGAACACCACCGCCCGCGCCGTGCCGGAAACCAGCGAGGTGCCGGCGAGCAGGATGTTGCGCGCGCGGAGCAGGTCTTCTTCCACGCAGGGCGAGGTATTGCGCGCCTTGGGCAGGGATTCGCCGGTGACGGTGGCATTGTTGACGCGCACGCCGTAAGCCTCGATCAGGCGGCAGTCGGCGGGGATGTCGTCGCCTTCCTGCAGGATCAGGATATCGCCCGGCACGAGTTCCGCCGCCACGATTTGCTCGACCTGCCCGC
Organism: Pseudomonadota bacterium; assembly: GCA_021792335.1. Classification (GTDB taxonomy): domain Bacteria; phylum Pseudomonadota; class Gammaproteobacteria; order Burkholderiales; family Sulfuricellaceae; genus Sulfuricella. The sequence continues at coordinate 7,338 of JAJYUW010000053.1, forward strand.
CGCGCATCACCTTGACCTGGTGCGGCAGCAGCTTTTCCAGCGCCGCCAAGGCTTTTTCGGCGCGGTATTCCTGCAGGAAGGAAAACACCCCATTGATCAGGATCACGCCGAGGATGGCCCAGCCCAGCGCCGCCATGCCCTGGCCGGGCTGCAGCCATTCGGCGGTGAAGGCCAAGGCTGTGGCCAGCCACAGGATCAGGGCGAAGAAATGGGTGAACTCCCGGATGAAGCGCAGCGTCAGCGCTTCCTTTTCGATCCGCTCGACCTGGTTTGGCCCGAATTCTTCCAGCCGGCGCGCTGCCCCGGTCCGGGTCAGGCCCTCCGAGCTGCTGTTGAGGCTGGCGATCGCGTCTTCGAACGTGAGGTGGTGGATTTTCATGGCCAAAAGCCGGTTATGAGCACTTATGTTAAACTTAGCAGGTTGATTTCGCGAGATGAAACAAAATGTCCGGCAATACCATCGGTAAACTTTTCTGTGTCAGTTCTTTCGGCGAAAGCCACGGTCCCGCGATCGGCTGTGTGGTGGACGGTTGTCCGCCCGGCATGGCGCTGAGCGAGGCGGACATCCAGCATGAGCTTGACCGGCGCAAGCCCGGTACCTCGCGCCACGTCACCCAGCGGCGCGAGTCGGACACGGTGGAAATCCTTTCCGGGGTGTTCGAGGGCAGGACCACCGGCGCCCCGATCGCGCTGCTGATTCGCAACGAGGACCAGCGCAGCAAGGATTACGGCAATATCGCCGAGACCTTCCGTCCGGGGCATGCCGACTACACCTACTGGCACAAGTACGGCATCCGCGACTACCGCGGCGGCGGACGCTCCAGCGCGCGCGAGACGGCGGTGCGGGTGGCGGCGGGGGCGGTGGCGAAGAAATGGCTGAAGGCGCGCTACGGCGTGACGATACGCGGCTATCTGTCGCAACTGGGGCCGATCGAGGTGCCGTTCAAGAGCTGGGACGATGTGGGCGAAAACCTCTTCTTTGTCGCCGATGCGAGCTTTGCCCCGCAGTTGGAAGACTACATGGATTCCTTGCGCAAGGCGGGCGACTCGGTCGGCGCGAAAATCACCGTGGTTGCCGAAGGCGCGCCGGTGGGCTGGGGAGAGCCGGTGTACGACAGGCTCGACGCCGAGATCGCCTACGCCATGATGAGCATCAACGCGGTCAAGGGCGTGGAGATCGGCGCCGGTTTCGCCTCGGTGGCGCAGAAGGGGAGCGAACATGGCGACGAGCTGACGCCGGACGGCTTTTTGAGCAATCACGCCGGCGGGATACTCGGCGGCATTTCCACCGGACAGGACATCGTCGCCCGCCTCGCCATCAAGCCCACCTCGAGCATCCGCATCCCGCGCCGTTCCATCGACAAGGCCGGCGAGCCGGTGATGGTGGAGACCCACGGCCGCCACGACCCCTGCGTCGGCATCCGCGCCACCCCCATCGCCGAGGCGATGCTGGCGCTCGTGCTGATGGACCACGCCCTGCGCCACCGCGCCCAGAATGCCGACGTGGTGGTCGCTACGCCACGGATTCCGGGTCAGGCAAAGAAGTGAACTGTGTTGAAGGGAGAACCGGAATGCAAGTAGACCATCACGACCTTGCCCATGAATTCCCCGAATTCAAGGACGAAATCCACAAGCTGAAAATCAGCAGCGCCCATTTCGCCAGGCTGTACGACGAATATGAGCGGGTCGAACACGAGATTCATCTCATCGAGGTGGAGGATTCGCCCGTTTCCGATGCCTACCTCGAGGACTTGAAAAAGAAGCGGCTGCAACTGAAAGACGAAATCTACCTGCTGCTGCGCGGTGGAGGCGTTCCCGCGCAGCATTGAACCTGGCAGCCTTGTAGGTCGGCTCAAGCGCAGCGGAGCCGAAAAACGACTACGCTTGAACCTAAAAACCTCAGTTGAACGATGCAAACCCTTCGATACGCCCGCTGCGCGGGCTACTCAGGGCGAACGGCCTCTCACCAAATTGGTGACCACCCCGTTCGTGCTGAGTAGCGCGGTTTCTTGCGCGTATCGAAGCATGAGCGGGGTGCAACTGAGTTTTCTAGGTTGAACCGACCTACATCATGTGCGCCGACCTGCGATCCGCTCCGCATGGCGTGGTAAAATTTCCCTGATGCAATCCATCCCCTACTGGCGCCTGTCCGGCTTCTATTTCTTCTACTTTGCCTTCGTCGGCGCGATGGCCCCGTTCTGGGGGCTTTATCTCAAGTCGCTGGAGTTCAACGCTTTCCAGATCGGCCTGCTGATGTCGCTGCTGCAGGTGACGCGCATTTTCGCGCCCAATATCTGGGGCTGGGCGGCGGACCGCAGCGGCAAGCGCGTCGCGATCATCCAGATTGCCGTGGCATTGAGTCTGGTGAGCTATATCGGGGTGTTTTTCGGCACCAGCTTTGCCTGGCTGTTCGTGGTGATGTCGCTGATGAGCTTTTTCTGGAGCGCCTCGCTGCCGCTGGTGGAGGCAACCACCCTCAGCCATCTCGGCGAAAAAACTTCCAAATACGGGCGCATCCGGCTGTGGGGCTCGGTCGGCTTCATCGCCGCCGTGGTCGGGTTGGGCTACCTGTTCGATTTCGTCGCCATCCGCTGGCTGCTGTGGGCGGTGCTGGGGATCATGGCGGGCCTGCTGCTGTTCTCGCGCCGCATTCCGGAAGCGCAGGTGCTGCCTCACCACACCGACAAGCTGCCGATCTGGCACATTATACGCCGCCCCGAGGTGCTGGCCTTCATCAGCGCGGGTTTCCTCATGGCGGCGGCACATGGCACTTATTACACCTTCTATTCCATTTACCTGGTGGACCACGGCTATGCCAAGAGCAGCGTCGGCCTGCTCTGGTCGCTCGGGGTGGTGTGCGAGATCGGCGTGTTCCTGTGGATGCCGCGCCTGCTCAGGCATGTCTCGCTGAAACAGGTGCTGCTGGCGAGCTTCGCCTTCGCCGTGTTGAGATTTCTCATGATCGGCTGGGGCGTGGCCTGGGTGTCCGTGATCGTGGTGGCGCAGGCGATGCATGCAGCCACCTTCGGCGCTTACCACGCTGCGGCGGTGGAGGTGGTGCACCGTTTCTTCAAGGGCAGGCACCAGGCCAAGGGCCAGGCGCTGTACAACGGACTGTCGTTCGGGGCGGGGGGGACGCTGGGCGGGCTGTACAGCGGGATGACCTGGGAAATGCTGGGCCCGGATGTGACGTTTACCCTGGCTTCCTTGTGTGCGCTGGGGGCGTTTGGATTGGTGGCGTGGAAGCTGAAGGTTTAACGTGAACGTCGCGAAGCGACACCTCATCACTCTCCCCCTCTGGGGGAGAGGTAGGAGAGAGGGAACGGACACGGCGGCCGCGACGTTCATCATTCGGGTTGGCGCGGCCGCCATGTCCGTTAGGTTGTAAGCAAGCATAGCGCACCCTGCGACACCTCCCAAAGCATTTCCCTATGGGCAACTATCCGGTTTGGCGCGAAATATGCCATAATTTCCGTTTTTCACAGTTTTCCGGCAATGAGCGCACAAACCTTATACGATAAGTTATGGCAGTCCCATGTGGTGCACACCGAGCAGGATGGCACTACGCTGCTTTACATCGACCGTCATCTGTTGCACGAAGTGACCAGCCCGCAGGCCTTCGAGGGGCTGCGCCTGGCCGGGCGCAAGCCGTGGCGGGTGAGCGCCAACCTCGCGGTGGCCGACCACAATGTACCCACCACCGACCGCAGCCACGGCATCGCCGACCCGATTTCCCGCTTGCAGGTGGAAACCCTGGACGACAATTGCGCCAGTTTCGGCATCACCGAATTCAGGATGAACGACGTGCGCCAGGGCATCGTCCATGTCATCGGCCCGGAGCAGGGCGCGACCCTGCCCGGCATGACGGTGGTGTGCGGCGATTCGCACACCAGTACGCACGGCGCGTTCGCGGCGCTGGCCCACGGCATCGGCACTTCCGAAGTGGAGCATGTATTGGCCACCCAGTGCCTGCTGCAGAAGAAATCCCGGGCCATGCTGGTCAAGGTGGAAGGGCGCTTGAGCAAGGGCGTGACCGCCAAGGACATCGCCCTGGCGGTGATCGGCAAGATCGGCACGGCGGGCGGGACGGGGTATGCCATCGAGTTTGGCGGTTCGGCGATCCGCGCGCTTTCCATGGAAGGGCGCATGACCCTGTGCAACATGGCGATCGAGGCAGGCGCCCGCGCCGGCATGGTGGCGGTGGACGATACCACAATCGATTACATCAAGGGCCGCCCCTTCGCGCCCAAGGGCGAGCTGTGGGACAAGGCGGTGGCCAACTGGCGCACGCTGGTCAGCGACGAGGGCGTGCAATTCGATGCGGTGGTCGAACTCGATGCCGCGGCGATCAAGCCCAGCGTAACCTGGGGTACGTCGCCGGAAATGGTGGTGACGGTGGACGACAAGGTGCCGGATCCGGCGCAGGAGTCCGATCCGGTCAAGCGTTCCGGCATGGAGCGGGCGCTCATTTACATGGGTTTGCAGGCGAATACGCCGATCACGCAGATTGCCGTGGACAAGGTATTCATCGGTTCCTGTACCAATTCCCGGATCGAAGACTTGCGCGGTGCGGCGAAAATTGCCAAGGGCAAGCACAAGGCCGCGAACGTCAAGCAGGTGCTGGTGGTGCCGGGTTCCGGTCTGGTCAAGCAGCAGGCTGAGGCGGAAGGGCTGGACAAGATTTTTATCGAGGCTGGTTTTGAATGGCGCGATCCCGGCTGTTCGATGTGTCTGGCGATGAACGCTGACCGGCTGGAGCCGGGCGAACGCTGCGCTTCCACCTCCAACCGCAATTTCGAGGGGCGGCAGGGAGCGGGCGGCAGGACGCATCTGGTGAGCCCGGAAATGGCTGCGGCTGCGGCAATTGCCGGGCATTTCGTCGATGTGCGCGAACTGAGCGAGGTGTGATGTGAGTCCGAAGAAAATTGCCGCTTTGATTGCCGTGAAGGCGGTGGTGCTGGCCGCGATTGTCGCGGTTGTCGTGAGCATGAGCATGACGGGTTGCAACACCGTCAAGGGGCTCGGCCAGGATATCGAGAAGGGTGGCGAAGCCATCCAGAAAGCGGTGAAGTAAATGGAAAAATTCACCCGGCTCGAGGGTCTGGTGGCGCCGCTGGACCGCGCCAATGTCGATACCGACGCGATCATTCCCAAGCAGTTCCTGAAATCGATCAAGCGCAGCGGTTTCGGCCCGAACCTGTTTGACGAGTGGCGCTACCTCGACCACGGCGAGCCCGGCCAGGATTGCAGCAACCGTCCGCGCAACCCCGATTTCGTGCTCAACCAGCCGCGCTACCAGGGGGCGCAGATACTGCTGGCGCGCGAGAATTTCGGCTGCGGCTCAAGCCGCGAGCATGCGCCCTGGGCGCTGCTGGATTATGGTTTTCGTGCCGTCATCGCCCCCAGTTTCGCCGACATTTTCTTCAATAACTGTTTCAAGAATGGCATCCTCCCCATCGTGCTGGACGCCGATGCGGTGGATCTGCTGTTCCGGGAAACCGCGGCGCAGGAAGCTTACCGGCTGACGGTGGACCTGGAGGCGGAAACTGTGGCGACTCCCGCGGGTGAGGTGTTCTCCTTCGGGGTGGACGCCTTCCGCAAATATTGCCTGCTCAACGGCCTGGACGATATCGGTCTGACCTTGCAGAACGCCGACAAAATCAGGGCTTATGAGGAACGGCGCAAGGCTGAAGCGCCGTGGTTGTTTATGTAAAGACAAACCGCAAAGGCGCCAAGGCGCGAAGATTTCGCAAAGAGGTTGTATACCTGGCCATTCTTTGCGCCTTAGCGCCTTTGCGGTTCTGTATAAAGATAAAGGTTGAAAAATGAAAATTGCAGTATTGCCGGGTGACGGTATCGGGCCGGAAATTGTCGCTCAGGCTATGAAGGTGCTGGAGGCGCTGACTCGCGACGGCATGAAGATCGAGATGGATGAGGCGCCGATCGGCGGCGCGGGCTACGATGCGGCGGGCGATCCGCTGCCGGCAGCCACGCTGAAACTGGCGCAGGACGCCGATGCCGTGCTGCTGGGCGCGGTCGGCGGCTGGAAGTACGACACCCTGCCGCGGCCGATGCGCCCGGAGCAGGGGCTGCTGCGCATCCGCAAGGAACTGAACCTGTTCGCCAATCTGCGTCCGGCGCTGCTCTACCCGGAACTGGCCGATGCCTCGACCTTGAAGCCGGAAGTGGTGTCGGGTCTGGATATCATGATCGTGCGCGAGCTCACCGGCGATATCTACTTCGGCCAGCCGCGCGGCATCGAGGTGCGTAACGGCGAGCGCGTGGGCTACAACACCATGCTTTATTCCGAATCTGAAGTGCGCCGCGTCGCCCACGTCGCCTATGGCATCGCAATGAAGCGCGGCAGGAAGCTGTGCTCGGTGGAGAAGGCCAATGTGCTGGAGTGCTCCGAACTGTGGAAGGAAATGGTGATCGAGGTGGGCAAGCGCTACCCCGAGGTCGAGCTGTCGCATATGTATGTGGACAACGCCGCCATGCAGCTGGTGCGCAACCCGAAACAGTTCGACGTGATCGTTACCGGCAACATCTTCGGCGACATCCTCTCCGACGAGGCCTCGATGCTCACCGGTTCGATCGGCATGCTGCCTTCCGCCTCGCTGGACAGCAGCAACAAGGGCATGTACGAGCCTATCCATGGCTCCGCGCCGGACATCGCCGGCCGGAATATCGCCAACCCGCTCGCGACCATCCTGTCGGTGGCGATGATGATGCGCTATACCTTCAACCGGGAGGAGATTGCGCTGCGCATCGAAAATGCGGTGAAGAAGGTGCTGGCGCAAGGTTTGCGCACTGCCGATATCCATGTCGCGGGCACGAAAAAAATATCGTGCAGCGAGATGGGCGACGCGGTGGTTGCTGCGCTATAGAAAATATTTACCTTTGCGGTGAGAATTAAGTTTTTGTATTGAGGGAAATAGTTATGATGCGAGTAGGTTTGGTTGGCTGGCGCGGTATGGTGGGTTCGGTGCTGATGCAGCGCATGCGCGAGGAACGCGATTTCGAT
>JAJYUW010000244.1 GCA_021792335.1 Pseudomonadota bacterium
CAGCACCACCTCCTGCTTGCGCTTTACCGACCAACGTTTCCTCGAAGATTTCCCGCTCATGGACACCTCCCGTCGCTCTTAGTCGACGACCAAATGCGTGTCCAATTTATTCGAGGGGCAGATCAGTGCGGCCAATCGCTCACAGCCGCAATCGCAAATAATCGCCTAGGGAAACTCTGATCTACTGGAGAAATTGAGGTTCGAGCGGTCGGAGGCACGGAAGGATGATGCCGAACGGGTTCGGGGCCTCCACACTGCGGGAACCGCTCAGGGGGAAAGCCGCCCGTCCTCGCCCCCCTTTGGATTAACGGGCGCCACCCCCAGAGACCCGTTCCGTCCACGGCACCACCCGGTCCATCTCCGCCAGAAACCGGCCCCGGCGGGTCGTCCTCCGGTCGCGCTCGAAAGAGCTCAGCTCTGCTGTTTCATCCCTAAACCCTTATCGTGAGACTCACTCCCACCTGAGACAACGACGGTAAATCAGAGTTTCCTTAAGAGGAAACTTTTCAGGCCCAGAAACCACTCACTCCCACTCGATTGTTTCCGATAGACGGAAACCCGCATAAAACCTAGCTTTATGTTCATTCCTCATCGCACTTTACCGTCAGTTCTACCGTCAGAAGAGCTGTGCTTTTGCTGGCGTGGGAGATGCACTCGATTTGCGCGGCGGCTACTCCAGTCCAACCATCGTCAACTATCGCCGCCAATCGGCAAGGCCAGCTTTTGAATGCTTCGCTGTTGTCGTAGCTGGACTACGACCACTGCCTCCAAATCAAAGTTCTTTCGCGCCCCGACCCTTATAGTCATTCCGCCAGCCTGAACGCGGAGACCATCCGCTGCTGTTCGCGCGCCGGGATGCGCAGACGCTTGGCGATCTTCGGCCACTGCCGCACGATCGCTTGGCTGCGCCCGATGATCGCGTTCGCATCCTTCACCGTGATGCGGAAGTATGGTGCCACGGAAAGAGCGAGGTCCAGATCCTGCGCGTTGTCGACCTCGCTGACGTTCAGTCGCAAACCATGTGAGTCGGGCACGGGGTTCATGTCGAAAGCATCGGACAGACGCCACCCCTTGCCCGGCACCAGAAGGAAGCCGTGATTGCGCAGGTGGTCGTCGGTGTTCGAGACCAGCATGTTGAATACGATGCGTGACCACAGTTCCTGAAGGTCTGCATCGGTCCGCGCACCGTAATCGATTAGTACGCGAGCCAGCTCCAGGTAGCTCGCACCCATCGATGCGTCATCGCCATCCTTGCGCCCGGTCAACGTCATGGCCGAGGCGAAGTGCAGGCGTCGCCCGGCTGCGGTTCGATCGAAGCGCTTCACGAGAAAGCTGTGGTGCGGATTCGCAAAGCGGCGCGCCAGGCCTTCAGGCACGCGCAATCCGCAGCCCCGTGCTAACGTTTGCACGACCAATTCCCAGCCGCCCACATCATGCTCGTCGCGCACGCTGGGGAACTTGGCGATCCACAAGTGCCCGTCCGGATCGACGACGCTGGCCTTGGGCCGGGCGCCACCCAACGAACCACCGGGCGCGATCAACATGCGCAGCCAGTCGTTGCCGGCCTCGGCCGTGTTGTCTTCATCGCGCTCCAGCGCCAAGCTGGCGGCCTCCAGCTCGCGCAGTTGCACGAAGGGCGGCGCCGTAAGGTCGTGGCGATTGTTGAGGAAGTCACCGGCGTCATCGAGCCGGAATCGAAGTGCACCTGCGCGAAACGCGTCATGCACACCCAGCAGATAGTCGGATTCATACAGGCGTGCGCTTTTGGGCACTTTGCCTGCCCGCTTCTCCCGCTCCAGACGCCGCTGCATGAGCAAGCGACCCCAACGATCCGGACTGGCATCGGCGAACACGCCGAAGGTCTCGTGCCCCTGCGGTGGATGTTGGCGGCCCATGAACAAACCAAGACGTGGATCGAGTTGAAAACCCATCACCGCTGGATGCGCCAATGCTGCAGCATCGAACTCGAACTCGAACACTTCTCGTCCTGCTCCGCGCTGCACATGAAGCAGGCCGAGCCGCAGCGGATGCGGCAATCCATCCCAATCAGCGTAAACGGGGATGGACATCTCAACGCCGCCTCGAAGGCGCAGTGCCCTTGGGATCGATCAAATCGACCAAGCTCTGGGCACTGGTAAAGCCGCTCTTCTCGACCCAGCGTCCGGCACCCTTGCGGGGCCGAGGCTGAGACTTGTCCGCCGTGGTCTGCAGACGCCTCGCGGCTATATCCGCAACAGCGGTGGTTTGCCTACGCTTCACCGGCTCCACGGATGCCGACGGCTCTGCGCGTACCGATGGCTTGCCGCGAGCCGTCAAGCGTGCGTCCTGCAGCTCGCGCCCTATCGGATCCGCAGCGCCAAGCAAGTCCAGGTCTTTTTCGATGCCAAGCACCTGCATGACGGCCAGGTAGGCTCCCATCGTCACGCCCGCCCTGCCCCGCTCCAGGCTGCGTAGGGTCATCGGCGCCATGCCCGCCCGTTCCGCAACCTGCTTGGCGGTCAAGCGTCGGCGCAATCGTGCCAGGCGCAGCCGTTCGCCGAACCGCTGCAGGAATTCGGTCGTCGAGGGAAGCAGCGGAGCAATCGTCTTTGCCATAATGTAACTATTATAGCTATTTTATTGCTGGATAGCTATAATAATAACAAATTATTCTGGCACAGATATAAAAAAGCATTATTTTTGCGATAAATCAAAGCATTACCAAAAATAACAACCTTTTCCACTTCCATCAACTCCCGCACCAGCGGCGGTAAGCGTCAATCCATTCCGCCCCCTCCGGTGGTGGATCGGACATCGGCAGATCGAGGA
>JAJYUW010000245.1 GCA_021792335.1 Pseudomonadota bacterium
ACCGGCCGCATGCCCGTAGGTATCGTTGACTTTCTTGAAATGGTCGATATCCAGCAACAGCAACGAAAAGGCCTCGCCGTAGCGCTGTGCGCGCTGCTGTTCAACATTCAGGCGGTCTTCGAGCTCACGCCGGTTCAACAGGCCGGTAAGGGCGTCGGTCGCCGCCAGCTTCATGGTATCGATGTGGAGCCGGGTGTTCTCGGCGGCGATGGCCGCCAGGTGAGAAAATGTGACCAGGAGGTCGATCTCTTCCGGCAGGAAAGTATCGCGGTCATCCCGATACAGATAAAGCACGCCGAGAGGATGGGTCTGGCTGATGAAAGGCAGGCACAGGAAACAGAGAATCCCCTCCTTGCGCGTGAGTTTGCTGAGCTTGTGCTCGGCTCCGGGATGGTCGTTGCTGAGTATGTAGTTCCCGTTCGCCAGGGCCTTGTCGGCGAGGCCGCTGGGGCGGAATGACATGTTCTTGACGAAATGGTCGGACAGCCCATGGGTATGCCATTCCCCGAAACATTGCTTGTCCTCGTCATAAAAAGCCAGGCAGGCGGCTTTCGATCCGGTCAGCGCGATGCCCGAGCGCATGATCCTGTCCAGCAGTTCTTGCCACCCCAGCGTCGAAGAAATCGCCACGGCGATCTGGTTCAACGCGGAAATTTGCGTGGATTGTCTCTGGATAGCCTGCTGATGGGCGTTGATATAGGCATCAATGGCGATACCCATGTCCAGGAATAAAATTTTCAGCAACGCAAGCACTGTTTCCGCCATGCCGGGATCGCGGTCATTCGTGATTTGCGCGATTCTGGGGAGCATCAGCGCAAGGTATTTGCAATAGGCGCCGATGTACCACTTCGGCTCCAGCCCCACGCGCTCGTGTGCGGCGCCGACGCGCAGCCGGTCTTGAATGTAGGCCTCGCCGTAGTCGCCGGACGTCAGCCGGTTGAAATACGCGGTCTGGGTACGCTTGAGCCGCTCCACGGTCGCTTCGTCGCTGAGGAGGCCGCCGAGTTCCCCGAAGGAACGCAGGTGGGCATAAAAGGCATCCACGAAAAATTCGGCATCACCATCAAGCCGTTCATGCAATTCCTTGAGTAGCGCGACATCTTTTTCGGTGAATTCGAGAAACGCCTTGCGCTGGATCATCTCGCCGGAATCGAGGCTAAACGGCTCCATTACGGGTGATCGCTCCGCGGAAGGAAGGGAGGGAGTACGAATAAATTTGTCTGATGCGTTAACGTGTTTGCTTTGCAATTTCATCCCGGATGCCCTTGATCGTACGCAGCGTTGGACGGTTTTCCTGGTAGCTGGCAGGCAGCTTGCCGATCGATACCAGCGCCTGATCCCGCGACGAGAAGCTACCGAAGGTGATGCCGAATTTGCGCTTGCCCATAATATGGGCGGGATAGACGTAAACCTGCCGCAGACCGATATTTTGGCGGATTTCGTCCAGAATCCGCTCCATTTGTAGAGCCGCATCCGTGTTGCTCAGCATTAATTGAATGGTGTAATGGGCGCCTTCCGTATCGGCAAGCCAGATTTTGGTGGCATCCAGCCGCTGTTGCAGCAAACCGGGGGTTGGTGTGGCTTGCTTGGCCAGCTGCGCTTGGGCGGCTACTTGCTTGTCCTGCTGTGCCGGAAGAATGGGGCTGGCTGGTGCGGGTGTAGGCTGTGTAGCGGGTGCCGCCACGAGCGCATCGGCCTTGCGCGGCGCGCTGGCAAGCTGTTGCCAGCCGGCGCCGAGCGCCACCCCGAACCCGATCAGGGCAACGGCAAAGCTAATTCGCTTAAGCGACAGGGCGCGAACCGGAGCCGAAAAGTTACTGTCGCCGATCGCTGCCTTAACGTGTTTGGGCAGGATATTGTGCGTGTTTTCCGAAAATGCCGCCAGCAGAGCCTTGTCCGCGAGGACATTGATGCGCCGGGTGATGCCTTTGGACGCGGAGATGATCAGCTTGATTGCGCCGGCGCTGAAGATGTCGGGTCCGTGGTAGCCGGCGGCGCGCATGCGGAACATCAGGTATTCCGGTATGTCTTTCTGGTCGAGCGGCGGCACCTTGAAGCCGTGGGTAATCCTCTCCTTAAGCTGGCGCATGCGCGGCAGGCTCAGGTTTTCGTCCAGCTCGGGCTGGCCGAACAACACGATTTGCAGCAGCTTGTGGTGGGCGGTTTCCAGGTTGGAAAGCAGGCGGATTTCTTCCAGCGTGTCGAGCGGCATGGCCTGGGCCTCTTCGACCAGAAGCACCACCTGCCTGCCGGAGGCGTGCTTTTCGATCAGGCCATCCTGGATCAGGCGCAGGATTTCGCCCGCGCGTTTCCCCTCGGTGGCGAGACTGAGCTCGGCGCCGATGGCGTGAAAAACCTCGTCCCGGTTCAGGCTGGGATTGGCCAGATAGATCGCCTCGACGTTTTCCGGCAGCATGCTTTCCAGCATCCGGCACAGCATGGTTTTGCCGCTGCCGATCTCGCCGGTGACCTTGACGATGCCCTCGCCGTGGATGATGGCGTAAAGCAGTGCGTCCAGAATCGCACCGCGGTTACCGCCGGAGAAAAAAAACCCGGTGTTGGGCGTGATCTTGAAGGGGGGCTGGTTGAGGCCGAAATGATCGAGATACATTACTTAAAATATAAGACCCGATAAGATATCGAATGATTCTGCCACAAACTATTGCTGCGGAATCACTAGTGTCCGGTTAAATATCGAATAAATTCATTTGGTTATTGATTGGCGCCGTAATTGTTCTGGTGACATCTGGCTGCAAGGCGCATGAAATATGGGTTTTCTCGAAAACTGAGACCGACAAT
>JAJYUW010000246.1 GCA_021792335.1 Pseudomonadota bacterium
CACCAGCGCCTGGTTGAGCCGCGCCGAAGCATTGCCGTCCAGCACCCCCGCCAGCACTTCCAGCGCATAAGGCTCCCAGTCTTTCACGGGGTCGCGCAAAGCAGGCGCATGGTAGCCCATGGCGAGATAGGGCAGCTTGGCCGGCGCCTTTACCGTGACGCGCCTGATGCCGCGTTGAGCCGGCTCCGACTGCGGCTTGCGCTGCGGCAGCGCAACCGGCCTGATTTTGCCGAAATAACGCTGGGCCAGCTTCAGCACTTCCTTAGGCTCGATGTCGCCCACCACCACCAACGCTGCGTTATTGGGCGCATACCAGCGGTGATACCAGTTCCGGGCATCGTCCACCGACATGTTTTCCAGGTCGTTCATCCAGCCGATGATCGGGTGGTGATAGGGATGTGCTTCGTAAGCCGTGGCCATCAGGGTTTCATAAACCAGCGCCTGAGGCTTGTCTTCGGTGCGCAGCCTGCGCTCCTCCATGACCACCCGGATTTCCTTGGCGAACTCCCGGGACGAGAGCACCAGGTTGTGCATCCGGTCCGCCTCCAGCTTCATAGACAATTCCAGCCTGGATTTTTGCAACTGCTGGAAGTAGGCGGTATGGTCGCGGCTGGTGAAGGCATTTTCCCGTCCGCCCGCAACTGCGATCTGTTTCGAGAACTCGCCGGCGGGCACATCCTTCGTGCCCTTGAACATCATGTGCTCCAGCACATGAGCCACGCCGGTCGTACCATTCAACTCATCCATGCTGCCGGCCTGGTACCACACCTGCGACACCGCCACCGGCGCGCGGTGATCCTCCTTGACGATCACCTTCATGCCATTGGCGAGCTTGTATTCGTTGACATTCGCTCCGGCCTGGAACGGCAAAATCGCAGCCGCCAGCCACAGCCAGCCGATCAATATTTTTTTACGCTGCACAAAACCTCCGTATCGCCTAAAATAGCAAGTTGTGAATTATAGCTCACCTTGAGACCATCAACCCCCATGCTAAGTTTCTTCAAATCCGACAAGAAGGCCACCGAAAAAGAAAACAAGGGGCAAGCGCCCGGCTGGGCGGCCAGACTCAAACACGGACTGGCCAAGACCCGAGACAATCTCGGAAAACAGCTTTCCGGCCTGTTCGGCGCCGGCGCAAAAATCGACGAGGAACTGTACGAGGAACTGGAAACCGCGCTTCTTTCCGCTGACGTGGGCGTCAGCGCAACTCAATACCTGCTTGACGACCTGAAGCGCCGCGTCAAGCGCGAGAAGCTGGAAGACGCCGCACAGCTCAGGGCCGCCCTGCGCGACGCCCTGCAGGGGCTGCTCACCCCGCTGGAAGCGACGTTGGACACTGCCGGCCACAAACCTTATGTGATCATGATGGTGGGTGTCAACGGCGCAGGAAAGACCACCACCATCGGCAAACTGGCGAAGCATTTCCAGGCTCAGGGGAAATCGGTGCTACTCGCTGCCGGCGACACTTTCCGCGCCGCAGCGCGCGAACAACTGCAGGTGTGGGGCGAACGCAACAATGTGACTGTGATCACCCAGGCAGGGCATGACGCAGCCGCGGTGATCTTCGACGCCATTCAGGCGGCACGTTCGCGCGGCATCGACATCGTTCTGGCGGACACCGCCGGACGACTGCCCACCCAACTGCACCTGATGGAAGAACTGAAAAAGATCAAGCGCGTCATTGCCAAAGCCGAGCCGAGTGCACCCCATGAAATCATGCTGGTGCTCGATTCCAATACCGGTCAGAACGCCATCGCTCAGGTCAAGTCCTTCGACGATGCGCTACAAGTGACCGGCCTGGTGCTGACCAAGCTCGACGGCACTGCCAAGGGCGGTGTCATCGCTGCCATCGCCAAGACACGGACTATCCCGGTGCGTTTCATCGGCGTCGGTGAGCAGCTCGACGATCTGCGCCCCTTCGTCGCCCGCGAATTTGTTGAAGCGCTGTTTGAATGAAAAACCCGGCTTTGCTCGTCTATGGCCCACTCTTCTTAAATCCGTTTACCAGCACTGCCTTCAGACCCACTATCGTACTGGATAATATCAGGAACCAAAGGGTCAGACCTCATCAATAGCCCGGTAATTTCATTGCCGGGCAGAGGTTTGCTGAATAGATATCCCTGCGCTTCGCTGCACTTTAGGCTGCGCAGGAACTGGAACTGGCCGGGAGTTTCCACCCCTTCCGCGATCAGATTCAGCTTGAGTCCCTGTGCCATTGCGCAAATGGCGGAAACGATGGATGCATTATTCAAGTTGCCGGGGATACCGCACATAAAAGATTGATCGATCTTGAGCGTGTCAATCGGGAATTTCTGGATGTAGCTCAGGGACGAATAGCCGGTTCCGAAGTCATCCAGCGCAATTTTTATGCCTCTGCTCGCGATCATTCGGAGCTTTTCGATAATATGCTCGCCGTCGTTCAGCAGCGTGCTTTCAGTGATTTCCAGTTCAAGCATCGATCCGTCCAGACTGTATTCGTGCAATAGCTGCGAGATGTAATCGCAAAATCCCTCCTGTTCGATCTGCCGGGCCGAAATGTTCACGGCGATGCGTAGCGGTGGCAGGCCGGCGCGTTTCCACAGCATGGCCTGCTTGCATGCAGACCTTAATACGAATTCCCCGATGGAGAGGATCAGGCCGGTTTCTTCTGCCAGCGGACTAAACAACCACCAGCTAAAGCTGGTGGGTTTGAATTACGGACTGAAAGTCCGGATACGCGTCGCCTAAACGACGCGTCTTAATCGGGTTCCATCTTGAAATCATCGTTCGGCTTAGGCTCAAAG
>JAJYUW010000247.1 GCA_021792335.1 Pseudomonadota bacterium
TGGTAGCCGCGCAAGGACGAAATATTGTTTTGGTCACGGGTGGGTTGGGGTGCGCTCCGGCGGTCTCTGTTATCCGCTATATATTGCGGCGTCGGGATCGCTTCGGCCATCTGACCATTTTGCAGGGGGTCAAGCACTCCGACGACCTCATCTGGCGGCAGCAGTATGAACGCTGGAGCAAGCTTCCCGATGTCCATGTTGGATTGGCGGCAGATGTGAGTGCGCCCGGATGGTTCGGTCAGGTGGGACCGGTCACGGTGTTGTTCGATCGCGCGCCGATCACGCCGGGGTCCTTGGTCATGATGTGCGGGCCCGAGATGATGATGCGGGCGGTGGTGACGGAGCTGTTGCGTCGCGGCATCGACGAGAACGATATCTGGCTTAGTATGGAGCGCAACATGCACTGCGCGGTCGGCCTGTGTGGTCATTGCCAAATCGGGCCGCATTTCGTGTGCCGCGATGGACCGGTCTTTTCTTACCCGGAGCTGAAGGCCCTGTTGGGTGAAAGGGGGTTCTGAGAACGCCATGGATGCCAAGCTTCGTCTTGCTGTGCACAAGTTCAGCTCCTGTGATGGCTGCCAACTCGCCTTTCTCAATATGGGCGCCGATCTGTTGAAGCTTGCGGATCTCGTGGACATTGTACATTTCGCCGAGGCGGGACCCATGGCCCCGGACGCCACAGTTGACATCGCCTTCGTTGAAGGCAGTATCAGCACACCAGAAGATGAAGAGCGCATCCGGCTTGTGCGCAAGAATAGCCGTCATCTCGTGGCGATGGGCGCCTGTGCCACGGCCGGCGGCCTGCAGGCTCTGCGTAACCGGACGGCGGGGGCCGACTGGATTGCGGCAATTTACCCGCAACCTGAGTTCATTCACGCCTTGCCGACTTCGACTGCGGTAGCAGCCCATGTGATTGTCGATGAGGAACTGTGGGGGTGTCCGGTGAATGGACGCCAGGTCCTGGATGCGGTGCGTGGGCGACTTTTCGGGGTCGCGCCTGCTGTCGAAAACGACAAGGTTTGTCTTGAGTGCAAACGCCAACAGAGCGTTTGTGTGCTTGTGGCGCATGGCGCCCCCTGTATGGGGCCTGTGACGCGTACCGGGTGCGGCGCACTTTGTCCGCATCTTCAGCGGGATTGCTATGCCTGTTATGGACCCGCGGAGAATCCCAATACACGGGCTCTGGGTCGGCGGCTGGCAGATCTCGGTTTTTCGTCGGCCGCGATCGCGCGGCGTTTTCTGTCGATCAACAGTGCCGCCCCCGTTTTTCAGGATGCCGGTGGCTTATGGCAAAAGGGTGACCATGGCGATGCGTGAGATCCACCTGTGCGTGCCGGTTCTCGCGCGGGTCGAGGGAGAGGGTGCATTGGATCTTCAGGTGCGCAACGGCCGAATCGAAACGTTGCGCCTGCGTATTTTCGAGCCGCCGCGGCTCTTCGAGAAGTTCCTTGAGGGGCGGGAATATGGCGAAGTGCCAGATCTGGTGGCGCGCATTTGCGGAATTTGCCCGGTTGCCTACCAGATGAGTGCCGTGCAGGCGATGGAAGGCCTGTTTGGTCTGGATCCGGACCCCTGGGTACACGCTATGCGCCGAGTCTTCTATTGCGGCGAGTGGATACAAAGTCATGCCCTGCACATCCATTGGCTCGCGGCTCCGGATTTCCTGGGTTATGACAGTGCCGTGGATATGGCTGCCACCCACGCTGAGGTCTTGCGCCGGGGCCTTACCCTGCAAAGCCTGGGCAACGCGATTGTAAATCTTCTGGGGGGTCGTTCAGTACACCCCGTGGGTGTGCGTGTCGGCGGTTTCTATGCCGCCCCGCAGACGGCGGAGGTCGCCGTGCTGTGGGAGCGCCTAGTTGCCGCGGTGCCAGATGCCGAGGCGTTGGTCGCGTGGACCGCGGCCTTGCCGCTGCCGCCTGGCGACCAGGACTTCGTCAGCGTAGCCCTGCGCCATCCTTATGACTACCCCATGAACGGG
Source organism: Pseudomonadota bacterium (assembly GCA_021792335.1). Classification (GTDB taxonomy): domain Bacteria; phylum Pseudomonadota; class Gammaproteobacteria; order Burkholderiales; family Sulfuricellaceae; genus Sulfuricella. The sequence continues at coordinate 1,982 of JAJYUW010000247.1, forward strand.
GGGCGCATTATCGCAAGCGATGGTTTGGATATCCCAATTTCGGAGTATGAGTCGCATTTCGCGGAGTATCAGGTGGCGCATTCCACCGCCCTTTTTTCCGCTCTCCATGATCGCCCCTATCTGGTGGGGCCCCTGGCGCGGCTGAACCTGAATGAGGATCGGTTGTATCCGCCGGTTCGGGCGGCCCTGGCCCGCACGGGAATCCCCTTTCCAAGCCGCAACACATTTCACAGCATCGTCGCGCGTGCGGTTGAGATTCATCAGTCCCTTCTGGAGGCCATTGACCTGTTGACGGACTATCGGGAACCGCCACGCCCTGCGGCCAGCGGCTCCCCGCGGGCTGGGATTGGTTTTGGCGCGACAGAGGCTCCGCGCGGTCTGCTGTGGCACCGCTATGAACTGGATAGTGCGGGTGTGGTGCGCCACGTCCGACTGGTTCCACCCACGAGCCAAAATCAGGCGCGTATCGAAGAGGATCTTTGGAACGACCTGGAAGCCCTGGGCGTCGATCAAGACGAAGATGTCTTGCGTAAGCGGGCCGAGATGATTATCCGCAGCTATGACCCATGCATTTCCTGTGCGACGCATTTTTTGCGCGTCCGTGTGGGGCAAGTATGAGCCAAAAAGTAGATAAGACGTGCCCGCGGCGGGCCCGGATTATCGGGATTGGCTCGCCTGTTGCGGACGACGACGCCGGTTGGCGGCTCGCCGAAGCACTTAAAACGGCTGATCTAGGCCGGGGTTTTTCGGAGGGTTCTGTGGATGTCGTGACTTGTGATCATCCAGGCCACCTTCTTCTAG
>JAJYUW010000054.1 GCA_021792335.1 Pseudomonadota bacterium
CGCAGCGGGGTTCTCCTTGCGCCATGAACTGCCGGGCGGGGCGATGCTGATGTCGCCTGCGGGCCATGTGTTCACCCGCCACACGGTGCGTTTTCACGCACCGCAGAGCGAGCTGCACGGCGTGCTTGCGCGCCAGCGCGAAATCGAGCAACTGCAGGCCGAACTCGGGATGGCGCAGACGGCGCTGGCAGAGCGGCATGCCGCAGCGACCCGGGCCGAAGCCGGCTTGGCGCAGTTGCAGACTAACATTGCCCGGCTGCGCGGTGCTGCCGGCGAGGCGCAGCAGAAGCAGCACCGCATGCAGCTCGAAGTGCAGCGGCTGGTCCAGGCGAGGCAGCAGGCGGAACAGCGCCTGGCCAGGATAGAAACGGAGAAAACCGAAATCGCCGGACAGATCAAGTCCGAGAGCGAGCAGCTTGCTGCCGCCGAAAAGAACCTGAAGCAGGGTAGCAACGAAATCGAAGCGCTGCGCGGGCAACTGGATGAAACCCGGCAGGAGCGCTCGGCTGCCGAGCAGCAGCTCAACCGGCAGCGCGAGTCGCTGCGGCAAACCGAGCGCAGCGCGCAGGAAGCCGGTTTCGTCGAGAAAAACTGCCTGAGCAAAATCGCCGAACTGGAGACGTCTAGCGCCCAGTTCGCGGAGCAGGCGCAGGCTGCGGCTGCCCAGTTCGAAAGCCTGTTCGCCGAGCAGCAGGGGATCAGCGAGGAACCGCTGCAACAGGCATTGCAGCAGGCGCTGGCGGAACGGCAGCAAAAGGAACAAATCCTGGCTGCGGCGCGCGACGCGCTGGCCAGTGCGGCGAACGGCCTGCGCGAACTGGACCAGCAGCGCATGGCGAGCGAACAGCGGCTGCAACCGCTGCGCGACCGGATCGGCGAGGCCAGGCTCAGGGAGCAGGAGGCCCGTCTCGGCCAGGAGCAGTTCGACAGCCAGCTCAAGTCAGCCGGCGCGGACGAGGCTGCGCTTATGCAACAGATGGAGAAGAACCTCAAGCCGAATGCCCTGCAGTCTGAAATTACGCGTCTGGCGGCGGAGATCGAGGCGCTCGGCGCGGTCAATCTGGCCGCGCTGGAAGAGCTGCAGGGCAGTCTGGAGCGAAAAGGCTATCTGCACTCCCAGGTCAATGATCTGAACGAGGCGGTCGACACGCTGGAGCAGGCGATCCGGCGCATCGACCGGGAAACACGGGAGCGCCTGCAAAGTACTTTCGATGCGGTCAACAGCAACTTTGGCGAACTCTTTCCTGGATTGTTCGGCGGCGGGCAGGCCCGCCTGGTGCTGACCGGCGAGGAAATCCTCGACGCCGGGGTGCAGATATTCGCCCAGCCGCCGGGCAAGAAAAACAGCTCGATCCACCTGCTTTCGGGCGGAGAGAAAGCCCTGACCGCGCTGTCGCTGACCTTTTCCCTGTTTCAGCTCAATCCCGCGCCATTCTGCCTGCTCGACGAGGTGGATGCGCCGCTCGACGACTCCAACACCGAGCGTTTCTGCGGTCTGGTGAAAAAAATGTCGCAGCAGACCCAGTTCGTTTTTATCAGCCATAATAAAATCACCATGGAGATGGCGGAACAACTGGTCGGCGTCACCATGCAGGAAATGGGCGTGTCGCGGGTGGTGGCGGTGGATATCGAAGAGGCGATGCTGATGAATGAAGCGGTGCCCCCGTGAGTTATAATCCGGGAAACAATAACCCTGGAAAAAAGCATTTCGGCCACGGATTTACACAGATAAACACGGATATTCAGGAGCTTGTCGGTGCCAGGCAATTCACCCATAGGGTGAGCCGTTCTCTTGTGCCCTCCGGGTGTCAGCCACTACTTTGATTTATCTGTGTTCATCTGTGGCTAACTGAAGTTAGGATAACGGAATAATACGATGAGTGAATTACAAATCAGTTTGCTGGCGATTGGACTCCTGATCGTTGCCGGCGTGTACGCCTTCAACCGTTTCCAGGAAAGGAAGCACCGGCGCCGGGCCGAACAGGCATTTCCCTCCGGGCATGAAGACGTGCTACTCCGGGAAGGCGAACCGGATATTTTTCAAGAGACCCCTCGGGATGAGCCCGGCAGCACGCACTTCCGCGAAGATCCGCGGATCGAACCTGTCGTCACGGTGGATATCGAGGAGCCGTGGGCACCTGAAGAGATCGCGGAAGCCGAAAACATCCCTGTTCCAGAACCGGTTAAAGCCGCGAAAGCGCCTGTCACGCACCACGAAGACAAGCATGCTGCGCAGCTGGACGAAGTCATCGACTACGTGGTTAAGATTCATCCGGGCGAGCCGGTTAGCGCGGCAGCCGCAAACGAAGCCGTGCAGCACCAGGGTGAACCCGTCAAGCATGCTCACTGGTTGGGCTTGAACCCAAAAACCGGAGCCTGGGAAAAAATCGGGGAGGGGGACGCCGATGAATATCACCAGCTTGCCGCCACCCTGCAGTTGGCGAGCCGCTCCGGCCCCGTTTCCTCACAGGAGCTGACGGAATTCTGTAACTGGGTTCAGTCGGTTGCCGACAAACTGGCGGCAATCGCGGAATTCCCGGACAAACAACCGGCACTGACGCTGGCCATGGCCCTGGATCAGTTCGGTGCCGATGTGGATGTGCTGATAGGCGTGAACGTGATCACGCACAAGGGTGATGCTTTTTCCGCCACCAAGGTGCGCGCCCTGGCTGAATCGGCAGGAATGAAACTGCAGCCTGACGGCGCATTCCACTTCTTCAACGATGAGGGTGACGATCTGTTTTCATTGAGCAACCTCGACCCTGCACCTTTTTCTACGGATAATATCCGCCATCTTTCCACCCACGGCATTACCTTCCTGTTCGACGTGCCCAAGGTCGCCGACGGGGTGCGCGTATTCAACCAGATGCTGGTTGTGGCCAGGCAGATGGCTTCCACCCTGGGGGGGCAGGTGGTTGACGATAATCGCAAGCCCTTGAGCGATGCCGGCGTCGGCAAGATCAAGGAGCAGCTTGCCGATATCTACGCAAAAATGGAGGCGCAGCAAATCAGGGGTGGCAGCGTCCGCGCACTCAGGCTGTTCTCCTAAAATGTTTTCATCCGTAAACATCCATCACTCCCTCCCCCTTGCATACGACTCCGCACGGGCTTCAGCCCGTAGCGGATCGGAGTCCCCTTGTGGGGATGGGGGAGGGCTGGGGAGAGGGTGATAAGGCATGAAAATTCTTACCCCTCTCCCCAGCCCTCTCCCGCAAGGGGAGAGGGGGAACAGCGTTACAGGAGGGTAACCGGAATGGTTTTACCTTCCGATATCGCCACACGCGCCCGGTTTTTGCGCGAGGAGATCGAGCGGCACAATTATCTCTATTACGTTCTGGATACCCCGGCAATTCCGGATGCGGAGTACGACCGGCTGTTCCGCGAACTGGAACGGCTGGAGGCGGCATTTCCGCAGCTAGCCACGCCCGATTCCCCCACCCAGCGCATCGGTGCGGCCCCCCTGCCCGGATTCTCACAAGTCACGCACCGGGTGCCCATGCTCTCCCTCAACAATGCTTTCGCCGAGGAGGAGGTGGCGGCATTTGACCGGCGGGTGCGGGAGGGCCTGGTCGTCGACGAGGTGGAATACGCTGTCGAGCCCAAATTCGATGGTCTGGCAATCAGCCTGGTATATGAAAACGGCGTCCTGGTTCAGGGCGCGACGCGTGGCGATGGTTACACCGGCGAGGATGTGACCGTCAATCTGCGCACCATCAGGGCCATTCCGCTACGGCTCCATGCCGCGCAGCCCCCTCGCTTGCTCGAAGTGCGTGGTGAGGTGGTGATACTGAAGGCGGATTTCGACCGGCTCAACCGCCAGCAGCGCGAGAAGGGCGAAAAGGAATTTGCCAATCCGCGCAACGCCGCCGCCGGTTCGCTGCGCCAGCTCGACCCGCGCATCACGGCCCAGCGTCCGCTCACCTTTTTCGCCTATGGCTTGGGCAGCACCGAGGGGGTGAACCTGCCGCGCACCCAGAGTGCCGTTATGGACTATCTTGAAACCTTGCGGATTCCTGTTTGCCGCGAGCGCAAAGTGGTGCGGGGAAAAGCCGGTCTGCTGGATTACTACCGCACGATAGGGGCCCGGCGCGACAGCCTGCCCTACGATATCGACGGTGTGGTTTATAAGGTAAACGATCTCGGCTGGCAGGAAAGGCTCGGATTCGTCGCCCGCGCACCGCGCTTCGCCGTCGCCCACAAATTCCCGGCCCAGGAGGCGATGACCGAACTGCTTGGCATCGAAGTGCAGGTGGGGCGTACGGGTGCACTGACGCCGGTGGCGCGTTTGAAACCGGTATTTGTCGGCGGCGTGACCGTGACCAATGCCACCCTGCATAACGAGGATGAAGTCCGCCGCAAGGATGTGCGCATAGGCGACACCGTGGTAGTGCGCCGTGCTGGTGATGTCATCCCCGAAGTGGTGGCTGTGGTGGGTGAGAGGCGTCCGGCGGAGGCGCGCGAATTCCTTATGCCGACCACCTGTCCGGTTTGCGGCTCGCATGTCGTTCGCCTGCCGGACGAAGCGGCGGCGCGTTGCAGCGGGGGGCTTTTCTGCCCGGCGCAGCGCAAGCAGGCGATTCTTCACTTTGCCAGCCGCCGTGCCCTGGATATCGAAGGGATGGGCGATAAGCTGGTGGATCAGCTGGTGGATAAGGAACTGGTTCATACCCCGGCCGATATCTACCGGCTAGACATGAATGCCCTGGCCAATCTTGATCGCATGGCCGAGAAATCAGCCAGCAACTTATTGTCGGCTATCGAAGCAAGCAAAAAAACGACGCTGGCCCGGTTTGTTTATGCATTGGGTATCCGCAACGTGGGCGAGGCCACGGCCAAGGAGCTGGCGCGCCATTTCGGCAGCCTTGAATCGCTGATGGCGGCGAACGAGGACGCCTTGCAGCAGGTGCCGGATATCGGGCCGGTGGTGGCGCAAAGTATTGCCCAGTTTTTTGGCGAGCCGCATAACCGCGAGGTGATTGCCCAGCTCATCGCGGCCGGCGTGCACTGGAACGAGGGCGCAGGGGTGCCGGCGAGTACGAGCGCGATCAGCGGAAAAATCTTCGTGCTGACCGGCACCTTGCCGACCTTGACACGGGACGAGGCCAAGGAAAAGATCGAGGCATTGGGCGGCAAAGTAAGCGGCAGCGTTTCCAGCAAAACCGGTTACGTTGTGGCAGGCACAGATCCGGGCAGCAAGTTCGCCAAGGCGCAGGAACTTGGCGTGACTATTCTGGACGAAGCGGGATTGATGGAATTATTGGAGGAAAAAATATGAGCAAAATAACCAAGGCGGTTTTTCCCGTGGCGGGCATGGGCACGCGCTTTCTGCCGGCGACCAAGGCCAGCCCGAAGGAAATGCTGCCGATAGTCGACAAGCCCCTGATCCAGTACGCGGTGGAAGAAGCTGTCGCAGCGGGGATTACCGAGCTGATTTTCGTCACCGGGCGCAGCAAGCGCGCAATCGAGGACCACTTCGACAAGGCCTATGAAATGGAGGCCGAGCTGGAGGCGCGCGGCAAGACCAAGATGCTTGAGCTGTTGCGCGGCATCATTCCGGCCGAGATCACCTGTGTTTACATACGCCAGGCCGAAGCGCTGGGTCTTGGCCATGCTATCCTGTGCGCCAGGCAGGTAGTGGGGAACGAGCCCTTTGCCATTCTCCTTGCCGACGACCTGCTCGACGGCGATCCGCCGGTTTTGAAACAGATGGTCGACCTTTATGCGCACTACCACAGCTCCGTGATCGGGGTGCAGGACGTGCCGCGCAAGGAAACCTCGCAATACGGCATTGTGGACGCCAAGGAACTGGAAGACGGCGTTTACAAAATAAACAGCATGGTGGAAAAGCCGAAACCGGAAGACGCGCCCTCCACCCTGGGCGTGGTGGGGCGCTATATTCTGACACCGCGCATCTTCAACCATCTGGAGAAGGTGCAGGCCGGCGCAGGCGGCGAAATCCAGCTCACCGACGGCATCGCCTCCCTGCTGCAGCAAGAGCAGGTATTGGCCTACGCCTACAAGGGCATCCGCTACGATTGTGGCAACAAGATCGGCTATCTCAAGGCGACTGTCCAGTTCGCCCTGAAACATCCGGAAGTGAACGGCGAATTCCGCGATTATCTGTCCTCGCTCGAACTGAAATGATCTCGGCAAAAGAAGCATGGGCTATTCTGAACGGGGCGGAGCAAATCTGTTCCGCCGAGGAAGTCGCCGCTGCCGTCAGGCGACTGGCCGCTGAAATCGGCGCCTCTTTGGGGGAATCTCACCCCTTGGTGTTGAGCGTGATGGGCGGGGCGGTCGTATTCAGCGGCCAGCTCTTGCCCCTGCTCAATTTTCCGCTCGATTTCGACTACATACACGCCAGCCGCTACGGCAATGAAACGCAGGGCAAGGATCTGCAGTGGAAAGTGATGCCCAAGGAGAACGTGGCGGGACGGGTGGTGCTGGTGCTCGACGACATTCTGGACGAGGGCCATACACTGGCGGCCATCCGCGACAAGGTGCTAGGCCTCGGCGCCAAGTCGTTTCACAGCGCCGTATTCGCGGACAAGGCGATCGGCCGTGAGAAACCCATTCATGCCGATTTCATCGGCATCAGCTTGCCCAACCGTTATGTTTTCGGCTTCGGCATGGACATACGCGGGGCCTGGCGCAACCTGCCCGCGATCTACGCGGTCAAGGAGTGCTGAGTGCTGAGTGCTGAGTGCTGAGTGCTGAGTGGGGGTGTCATGACAGTGCAAAGATTTGAGGACCTGGTTGCGTGGCAAAAAGCTCGGCTGCTGACGAAACAGATTTACATCCTTACCGCGAGCGAAAGATTTTCACGGGACTATGGGTTAAAGGATCAAATTCAGCGGGCGGCGGTTTCTGCGATGTCCAATATTGCCGAGGGATTTGAACGAAGTGGCCTGCCAGAGTTTCATCAGTTCCTCGTCATTGCCAAAGGCTCATGCGCGGAAGTCAGATCACAGCTTTATGTTGCATTGGATAGTGCGTATATCAGTAAACAAGAATTCGACGAAACCTATCTTTTGGCGGAGGAAGTGGGGAAAATCATTGGTGGATTAAGGGCATCGGTAAAACGACAAATTTAGAGTGCGTTAAATTTAGAGTGCGTTTTGCACTCAGGACTCAGGACTTTCATACTCAGGACTATATTTAAATGTTAGGAATTATCGGCGGCACCGGACTGACCCAGTTGGCGAATCTGGAAATCACCCATCGACAGGTGATACGCACCCCCTACGGCGAACCTTCCGGCGCGCTGACTTTCGGCAAGATCAAGGACCACGAAGTGGCGTTCATGGCGCGGCACGGCTATGGCCATTCCATCCCGCCGCACGAGGTCAACTACCAGGCCAACATGTGGGCACTGCAGGCCCAGGGGGTCAAGCACATCGTGTCGATAGCCACGGTGGGAGGGATACACCCGGATTACAAGCCGGGCGCGATCGTCATTCCCGACCAGATCATCGACTACACCCACGGGCGCAAGGCTACCTATTTCGATGGCAACAATAAAAAGGTCACGCACGTGGATTTCACCCAGCCGTATTGCGAAAAAATGCGCCAGCAGTGCATGCAGGCCGCTACGCTGGCAGGCGAGCCTTTCACTGATGGCGGGGTCTACGCGGCAGTACAGGGGCCGCGGCTGGAAACGGCGGCTGAAATCAACCGCCTCGACCGCGACGGCGCCACCATGGTGGGCATGACCGGCATGCCGGAAGCAGTGCTCGCCCGGGAACTCGGACTGTGCTATGCCGCCATAGCGGTGGTGGCCAATTCCGCCGCCGGCCGGAACACCAGCAAGCACGCTATCAGCTTCGAGGAAATTAACGCCGTGCTGAAGCAGGCCATGCAGCGGGTGCGGATTATTCTGGAATACATGGTTGGTCTGGATGGCGATTAAAACCGTATTGCGCATGGGCGATCCGCGCCTGCTGGAAAAGGCGGTGCCGGTTGCCGTTTTTGCCACGCCCGAACTGCATGCCTTGCTGCAGGACATGCGGGACACCATGGCCGCGCTCAACGGTGCCGGGCTGGCTGCGCCCCAGATCGGCGTCGGGCTGCAAGTGGTGATTTTCGGCGTGGACGCCAACCCGCGCTATCCCGAAGCCGGCCCGGTACCGCATACGGTATTGATCAACCCGGTGCTGACACCGCTCGGCAAGGAGATGGAAGCCGGCTGGGAAGGCTGCCTCAGCATACCCGGCCTGCGCGGCCTGGTGCCGCGCTACAAGCAGTTGTGCTACCAGGGCTTCGATCAGTTCGGCAACCCGATAGACCGCACCGTGAGCGGTTTCCATGCGCGGGTGGTGCAGCATGAGTGCGACCATTTGCAGGGAATACTGTACCCGATGCGTATCGGGGATATGAGCCGGTTTGGGTTTGTCGAGGAATTGTTCCCCGACAATCCACCTGTTGCCGAGTAGCCCGGAGTCCAGTGGTGAGGGCAACTCTTTGCCCACGCGGATACGGGATGGGCTTGTGCAAGCTGGCTCACTTGAAGAACGACCCTAGCTATCCATTTACAGGCCCTCGCTTATTCAGACGAAAATAACATTAAAGTTTCTTCAGGGTCACCCGATAAAGGTACTGACGGCGGATTAAGTGGCTCTGATTTTTCGGGGCAACCAAAGTCAGCGGCACAACGCCAGCGGTTAAACAACCTAAATTAGGAGAACTAAAATGCCACAAGTCATTAACACCAATGTTGCCTCGCTGACCGCGCAGCGCAACCTGAATACTTCCCAGTCGTCGTTGAACCAGTCCCTGCAGCGCCTGTCTTCCGGTCTGCGCATCAATAGCGCCAAGGACGATGCGGCCGGGATGGCGATTTCCACCCGGATGACGGCTCAAATTCGCGGCCTGAACCAGGCTGCGCGCAATGCCAACGACGGCATTTCGCTGGCGCAGACGGCGGAAGGGGCGCTTGCCGAAATCGGCAACAACCTGCAGCGTATTCGCGAACTGGCGGTGCAGTCGGCCAATGCCACCAACAGCGCCTCAGACCGCGCTTCGATAGATGCGGAAGCATCACAGTTGATTTCTGAAATCACGCGCGTCTCAAGCCAGACCTCATTCAACGGCATTACTCTGCTCGATGGCAGCTTTACCAGCCAGGCCTTCCAGGTCGGCGCCAATGCCAACCAGACCATTTCCGTCAGCTCGATTGCCGATGCTCGCGCGACCGGGCTGGGCAGCAATATCCTGCTGGGTCTGGGAACGATCATCGGTGCGGGTGGCGTAGGCGCCACCAAGGCGGCGGCGGCAGACCTTACTGGCGGCAACACCGTCGGTGCCGAAACCGACCTGACGATCACCACGACCGGCGGCGGCACGACGTCCGCCATCAGCTACGCGGCCAATGCCGATGCCAAAGCCGTCGCTGCGGCCATCAACGGCGCTGCGGGCGGCGTCGGCGTCACCGCTACCGCTTCGAACAGTGCCACCTTGAGTGGTGTTTCCATCGCCGGCACCATCACCATGACGCTCAACGGCAGCGCAATCTCGGCGGCAGTGGCGGACCCGACCGACCTCACCGCACTGATGAGCGCCATCAACGGTGCGCAGGGCGCCACCGGAGTGGTCGCCAGCTTCACCAGCACCTCGACGAAAGCCGGTCTGACCCTGTCGACGACCGATGGGCGTGATATCAGTGTCTTGAATTACGCCAATACGGGCGCTGGTACTGCCTCTTTCTCCGCAGTAACGTTGACCAGTGGTACCACCGACTCCTCCATCAAGAGCGGTTCGGTATCGCTTGCCAGCAGCAAGGGGACCGTCACTTTGGCCGGCGCCAACACCGATGTCTTCACCTCGGCAACCCAGGCCAGCGCATTTTCGTCCGTGTCCAGCCTTAGCCTCACCGGCACTACCGGCGCAAATGCCCAACTCGCCATTGCGGTGGTCGATGCGGCACTGAGCCAGATCAACGTCTCACGCGGTGACCTGGGATCGTACCAGAACCGCTTCAGCTCGGCGATCGCCAGCCTGCAAACGACTTCGGAAAACCTGAGTGCTTCCCGCAGCCGGATTCAGGATGCCGACTTCGCGGCGGAAACGGGCTCCCTGACCCGCGGCCAGATCCTGCAGCAGGCCGGCACGGCGATGCTGGCGCAGGCCAACGCGCTGCCCAACGGTGTGATGACCCTGCTGCGTTAAGTGGTAAAGTAGCACTAAGTGAAACCACCCGGCCGGGCTTTTGTAAAAAATAGCCCGGCCGGGATTTTGCTACTAGGAGGTTGATTATGTCTGTCTCACAGATTAATGCCGGCGGGTTCAGTCCCCCTGCGGCTGCGGATACCCCGGCAGGAAATCGCCCGGCTGTCGCGGCGACCGCCCAAGCGCCAGCCGCGCCCGTCGAGATGCCGGGCAAGGCAGTTCAGGCAACGGCTTCAATCCCCAAGGCGGAACAAGTCAAGGCCGCAGTGGAGCATATCAACAAGTTTGTCCAGACCTTGAGCAGCGACCTGAAATTTACCGTGGATGAAGAAACCGGCATTCCGGTTGTGAAGGTCGTGGATACGAAAACCAAGGATGTGATCCGCCAGATCCCATCGGAAGAAACCTTGGCCATTGCACAGGCGCTGGACCGGTTGCAGGGTTTGATCCTTCATCAAAAGGCTTAGAAACAGTTCTGAGTCCTGAGCCCTGAGTTGTTTCGTTGGGGTTCGCAGGCTCACCCCAACCTACGGGCTCAGCACTCAGGACTCAGCACTGAATTTAGGAAATTATCATGGCAATTTCATCCCCCGGTGTCGGTTCCAATCTCGACGTGAACAGCATCGTTTCCCAGTTGATGGGGGTCGAGAGCCGACCGTTGACCGTTCTCGCCAAGAAGGAAGCGGGCTACCAGGCGCAGCTTTCCGCCTACGGCACCCTCAAGGGTGCGCTTTCCTCTTTTCAAAACGCAGTTCGCGCTTTGAGCGATGTTGCCAAGTTTCAGTCCGTCAAGGCAACGCCGGCGGATGCCACCGTTCTGGGCGCCAGCGCGTCCAGCATTGCCGTGCCGGGCGCCTATTCCGTGGAGGTGACCAAGCTCGCCCAATCGCAGAAGCTGGTTGCCGTGGGCCAGGCCAGCGCCACTGCGGCGATTGGTATCGGTACGCTGAGCTTCGATTTCGGCACGATCAGCGGCGGTACTTTCGATGCGCCGACCGGAAAATACACCGGGGCAGCCTTCGCCAGCAATGGCGCCGGGGTTAAAACGGTCACGATAGACGCGAGCAGCAATTCCCTGACCGGCATACGCGATGCCATCAACAATGCCAAAATCGGCGTGAGCGCCACCATCGTGAATGACGGCGGGGCCTCTCCTTACCGTTTGGCGCTGTCCTCCACGACTATCGGCAAAACCAACAGCATCAAAATTTCAGTCGCCGGCGATGCCGCCTTGTCGACTCTGTTGGCGCATGATCCCGCCGCCACGCAGAACCTTTCTGAAACGGCAACCGCACAGAATGCGGAACTCAAGGTGGACGGCATTGCCGTCAGCAAGACCTCGAACAGCATCAGCGACGTGATCCAGGGCGTGACGCTCAATCTGCTTAAAACCAATGTGGCTACCCCGACGCTTGTAACCGTTGCGCGCGACACCGCTTCGGTCACCTCCGCGGTAAATGCGTTCGTCAAGGCCTACAACGACATCAACAAAAACCTGGGTGACCTGAGCGCCTACAATGCGACTACCAAGCAAGCCGCCGTATTGCAGGGAGACAGCGCGGTACGCTCGATCCAGAGCCAGATACGCAATACCCTGACTTCGACGCTTGCCGGGATCGGCGGCAGTTATACCACCTTGTCGCAGATCGGGATTGCCTTCCAGAAGGATGGCACGATGGCGGTGGACAGCACCAAGCTGCAAAGCGCGATCGACACCAATTTCAACGACATCGCCAGCCTTTTTGCGGCAACCGGCAAGGCGAGCGACAGCCTGGTCAACTATTCCAGCGGCACGGCCAACACCAAGCCGGGCGCCTATGCGCTGACGGTTTCCCAACTGGCGACGCAGGGGAATGTGGCAGGGTCGGCAGCGGCTGGCCTGACCATAACCACAGGCACGAATGACTCGTTAAGCATGACAGTTGACGGGGTGAGCGAAACGGTCACCCTGGCGGCGGGCACCTATACCGCGGCGGCACTGGCGACCGAAGTCCAGTCCAAGATCAACGGCGCGTCAGCCTTTGCGACTGCGGGGATTTCACTCGCAGCCACCCAGACGGGCGGCGTCATGACCCTGACCTCCAACCGCTACGGTTCCGCCTCGAATGTCAGCGTGGCCGGCAATGGTGCGAGCAATTTGCTGGGGGCAACGCCAGTTGGCACTGCCGGCGTCGATGTGGCCGGCACGATCAATGGCGCGGCGGCAACAGGCTCAGGCCAAACCCTGACGGGTGCAAGCGGAAACGATGCCGAAGGCTTGAAGGTCCTGGTGAGCGGCGGTGTGCTTGGCAGCCGGGGAACAATCAACTATTCTCAGGGTTATGCCTACAAGCTGGACAAGCAGGTGGATTCCCTGCTTTCAAGCACCGGGCCGATTTCCAGCCGCACCGACGGGATCAATCGAACCATCAAGGATATCGGCAACCGGCGCGAGGTGTTGAACCTGCGTTTGGCGGGTATCGAAAAACGCTACCGTGCCCAGTTTACGGCGCTGGATATGATGATCGGCAGCATGACAACAACCAGTAACTTCCTGACGCAGCAATTGGCGAATCTGCCCAAATTCAGTTAATTTGCACGTGAGCTTTCTTTCGGGGTAAAACATGAATGCAATGACCCAACATGCAGTAAATGCGTATAGCCAGGTAGGAGTCGAATCGAGCGTGGCGGATGCGAATCCCCACAAATTGATTTTGATGCTGTTCGAAGGGGCTATCAAGGCGGTGGCCAAGGCCAGGCTGGCAATGACCAGGGGTGAGATCGCACCCAAATGCGAGGCGATTTCCAAGGCGATTGCGATTGTTCAGGAAGGGCTGCAGCTTAGTCTGGATATCAAGGCGGGCGGCGAATTGGCGGAAAATCTGAATGGTTTGTATGAGTACATGATCCATCGTTTGGTGTTTGCCAACCTGAAAAACCAGGTTGAGCCTTTGGACGAGGTGGGAAAATTGCTGGTTGACCTGAAGAACGCCTGGGCGGCCATTGCACCCAAGCAGGCCCAGCAGAAAATGGTTAGTGCGGCGCCGGATAACACGCCACCACAACGCAATACCGCAGTGAGCTATGGGAAGGCTTAGACCTTGGTGAGTGAGTCGATTCTTGCTATGTATGAAAACCTGTGGCTATTGACACGGCAAATGCTGGATGCGGCACAGAAGGGTGACTGGGATGCCCTGATAGAGAGTGAGCTAAAGCGCAACGCATTGGTTGAACGCATGATGGTACAAAATGAGTCGTCCATCATGAATACGCTTGAGCAGCAGAAAACCGGCGAGATCATCCGGCATATTCTGGCAGCAGACGGCGAAATAAAAAAGCTGACCGAAGCCTGGAAGGGGGAATTGCAGGAAATCCTGGGCAGCGTTGGAACGGAAAAAAAGCTGCACAAAGCTTACGAATCGCCTTGAGCGCTTCACTCGACCTGACCCGATACCCGGTTTTTTTGCCGTGGACAAGGTGATCAACCACATCGAAGTTCGAAAATAGATACCTAACGCTCCCACACCACGCGCAGCAGGTTCTCCTGCTCGTTGTAGTGAAATTCCAGTTCCCCCTTGTAGGCATGATGCAGCGCTTCGCCGATTCCGCGGGCAAGATGGATGTCGGTCGTGGTGATCAGGATGCTGTCATCCTGCTCCTCGATCTTGATAATCCGCTCTAAAGGATGCTCCGCCTTGGCTCTTACCTCTTCATTCTTTACCAGATGCAACAATTCCTCGCGGTGTTCCTTGAAAAATGAACCGCCCACGGTCACAAATCCGGCCGGAAATTCGTCATGGATGCGGTGACAGGCAGGACACATCTCTTCGTG
>JAJYUW010000248.1 GCA_021792335.1 Pseudomonadota bacterium
ATGGATCAGACCCTCTCAGTCTCCCTCGCAAAGATCGATTTCCGAGAATCGGGCAGCAATGACGGACCTGTCTACTATGGCTTTAGGCCGGTATAGTACATAGTGTACTCAGGGTGACGGTTGCGCCTACATCGACATATGTGGGCGCCACACCTGTCCGCAGTTAAGGGATTTCTAACGAAGGCAATTAAAGGAGATCGACCATGAACGCAACTACGGATCCTGTATGCGGCATGGAAGTGGACAGCGGCTCAAAGCACAGCTTGGAGCATGCCGGTAAGCGATATGACTTTTGCTCACAACACTGTATGGATTCGTTTTCGGCAAATCCTGGCCAATACCTTGACTTAGCTCTGACGACCGGTATCAAACCCCCTGTCGGGGCTTATACCTGCCCCATGCATCCGGAGGTGCGCCAGGCCATGCCCGGTTCGTGTCCCCGATGCGGCATGACACTGGAGCGGGCCAGCCCGCCGGCTAACAGTACCGTCGAGTACGCTTGCCCGATGCATCCGCAGATTGTGCGTAGCAAGCCCGGCAGTTGCCCGATTTGCGGCATGACATTGGAACCGCGCAATGCTTCTCTAGAAGATAACGCGGAATTGCGCGACATGACGCGCCGCTTTTGGGTGAGCGCAGCGCTGGCCACCCCGGTATTCCTGGTGACGATGGTGTCTGATCTTTTCCCACGGACCGTGCCGAAATTTCTCTCCATGCAAATGCTGCAATGGCTGGAATTCGGACTCGCCACCCCGGTCGTACTGTGGGCTGGGCTTCCTATTTTTCAGCGTGGCTTGGCGTCTGTGGTGAACCGCAGCCTGAACATGTTCAGCCTGATCGCCCTCGGCGTCGGTGTTGCTTGGACTTACAGCCTGGTGGCCCTGTTCGCGCCCGGTATTTTTCCTCCGACAATGCGCAGCATGGGCGGCACCGTGCCGGTCTATTTCGAGGCGGCCGCGGTAATCATGGCTTTGGTGCTTCTGGGTCAGGTAATGGAGTTGCGCGCGCGCAGTCAGACGGGCGCTGCGATCAAGCTGCTGTTGGGGCTCGCTCCAAAGAGCGCACGCATCGTGCGTGCTGACGGTAGCGAGGAAGATATTCCGATTGCGCAAGTGGTGCCTGGGGACGTACTGCATGTGCGCCCCGGCGAGAAGGTGCCCGTTGACGGTGTGGTGCTCGAAGGCCTAAGCGCGCTGGATGAGTCCATGGTCACCGGCGAATCCATCCCGGTAGAGAAGGCAACGGGCGCGCGGCTGATCGGGGCCACGGTAAACGGAACGGGCAGTTTGATGATGCGCGCAGAACGGGTCGGGGCCGATACCATGCTTGCGCAGATCGTACATATGGTGAGCGAGGCCCAGCGTTCGCGAGCACCTATTCAGCGACTCGCAGACGTCACTGCCGGGTATTTCGTGCCCATGGTGGTGGTGGCGGCTCTCGCGACCCTGGCGATATGGGGCATCTTTGGACCGGAGCCGCGTCTGGCGCACGCCATCGTCAACGCGGTGGCGGTACTGATCATCGCCTGCCCGTGTGCGCTGGGGCTTGCGACACCGATGTCGATTATGGTCGGTACCGGGCGCGGCGCCTTGGCGGGCGTGCTGATAAAAAACGCCGAGGCGCTAGAGGCCATGGAAAAGGTCGACACGCTGCTAGTGGACAAAACGGGTACGCTGACCGAGGGCAAGCCGCGTCTTATGTCGGTCGAAGCGCTGGGAGGTTTTGACAAGGCCGTCCTGCTTCGCCTGGGCGCAAGCTTGGAGCGGGCGAGCGAACATCCGCTGGCGGCGGCCATCGTGAAGGGCGCGCAGGAGAAATCACTGACGCTCGTAACCGTCAGCGACTTTCGTTCTTATACCGGCAAGGGCGTGGCGGGGACAGTCGAGAAGCACGCCGTTGCGCTCGGCAACCTGGCGTTATTTGAGGAATTGCACATAGCGGCAGACGAGTTGCCGGGGCGCGCCGAGCAGCTACGCGCTGACGGCCAGATGGTGATGCTGGTGGCGGTAGATGGCAAGGCCGCCGGGCTTATCGGCGTGGCCGATCCCATAAAGGATTCCACGTTGGATGCAATCCGCGCCCTGCACGAAGAAGGCGTGCAGGTGACCATGCTGACGGGAGACAATCGCACTACGGCGCAAGCAGTGGCAAAGAAACTTGGCATCGACCGTGTCGAGGCCGAGGTATTGCCCGAGCAGAAATCCGAGATAGTCAGGCAACTGCACGCCCAGGGACGGATCGTGGCGATGGCAGGGGACGGCATCAACGATGCGCCGGCGCTCGCGCTCGCGCAAGTGGGCATCGCGATGGGCACCGGTACCGACGTGGCCATGGAAAGCGCGGGCATCACCCTGATCAAGGGTGACCTGCGAGGCATTGTCCGCGCAGTGCGCCTCTCCCGCGCCACCATGCACAACATCCGCCAAAACCTGTTTTTCGCCTTTATCTATAACGTGCTTGGCATTCCGATCGCAGCCGGCGCGCTTTATCCGTTCTTCGGCTTACTGCTTTCCCCTATTATCGCAGCGGCAGCGATGAGTTTTAGTTCGGTGTCGGTGATCCTGAATGCATTGCGGTTGAACCGCGTAAGACTGTGACACTCTCAACCCGCTCGCCTTGCGCGCATAGCGAAAGTGGGTAAGCTTCTTGGCTCCATGGCACAGTTCATGGGCATGCTCCAAGAAGCCCGCACAAACATCCTGCGGTGCTTGATTCCGT
>JAJYUW010000249.1 GCA_021792335.1 Pseudomonadota bacterium
ATGCCGTGTCGGGCGGCGAGCACAAGCGAAGGGATGTCTATGCCCATTGGACATACGAGCGCGCAGCGGCCGCACATGGTGCAGGAGTCGTATATTAACTCCTGCCAGCTTTCGAGTTCGGCGAGGGTGACGGCCTTCTTCAGGCCCAGCAGCCGGTAGAAAAAAGAAAACGGCCCCACGTGCCGCTTATATGCTTTCTTCAAAGGCTCGATCTTCCAGATGGGCGTGTATTTGGGGTCGCCCGTCTGCACATAATAGTGGCAAGCCTCGGCGCACTGCCCACAATGGACGCAGGCCTCAAGGTAGAGAGCCGCGGTCGCGCCAAGATCCTGAAGAAACGACGTCATTGCGTACTCAAGGCGTTTGGCGTCAGGGAACGTGCCCTGCCTGCCCGCTGAAGGTTCCAGCTTGCCCGGACCCGTCGCCGTATCGATAGTGGTCGCGCTCATACCGGTGCTCCCCGCCGTCCATAGGCGGCCCCCGTCGTGCCTCGCGAAAAGACAAGCAGAATGACGTGCATAAGCTTTCCAAACGGCAGCCAAACAAAAAGGATATCCGCGGAAAAAATATGTAGGCCGAGCATCAGCTGGAAATCGGCGCCGATGCCGTAGTAAGCCATAAGGCCCGTCACAAGTGGTGCGAAGGTCACGAGCCACGTAAAGTAGTCATCGAAATTAGAGAGCTGCCTCAGCACCGGAGAACTCAGCCTGTGGCCAAGAAGCGCAAGCAAAGAAGCCGCCGAGACGCCCGCCGCAAAAGCGATGATCCCGCCCGGCAGGCCAGGCCAGCGCAGACCGAAAAGGTTGCGGATGAGAAGGATATGAGGGGCATACCCTAAAAACGCCACGGCATAGCCGATATGAAACAGATATCCCACGATATCCCACTCGAGCACACGTTCCCTGAATTCCGCGCGGGGCCAGGATCGCGAAAGGATAATGCGCAACCCGCGCAGTCCTGAAAACCGTGATCGCGGCTCAGAGCGATCCACGGAGCGTGCTAGGGCGAATATCCCCGCAAGCCGCCACGCGATGCCAAACGTCATGATGGCAAGCGCCGCTTCGAAGGCGGGACCACGGGCAAAATCTAGCAAGCTTGCTCCGTTCATGGCTATCCCTCACAATTTAGTATCATCCTTGCCTTTATCGCCAGACTTTTGGTCGCCCGAGCCGCTTTTGGGCACACGCTTTTGCCTGGACCGACTTACCGCCGCTTTGCCAACGCCCGCCACAACGCCGAGGGCCGCGGCGCCCCCAAGCACATGCTCGCGCGACCAGTGCCCTGTCGGAGTCGACAAAGACTGGTAGAATCCACCTTTGTCCCAGAAATTCGGCTCCGAGCAGCCAAGGCATGGATGCCCCGACTCGATCGGGTAGCTCGTCCCGTTGATCCATTTCATCGTCGCACAGGCATTGCGCGTAATCGGACCCTTACACCCGAGCTCGAATAGACACCACCCCTGACGCGCCCCTTCGTCATCAAACGTCTTGGCAAACATGCCGCGATCGTAGAATGGCCGCCGGTAGCACCGGTCATGAATGGTGTTGGCGTAGAAACTTTCAGGGCGCCTAAGCGAGTCGAGCGCCGGTGCGCCGAACGTCGTGTAATACATAATGACTCCGGTAATGACTTCGGCGATCGGCGGACAGCCTGGCACATTAATGACCCGCTCCTCGCCCACGATGTCAGATACCGGCACAGCGCCCGTCGGGTTAGGCGCCGCATACGGCAGCCCACCGAATGCGGCGCAGGTCCCGACCGCCACCACGGCGGCGGCCCCGCTTGCCGCATGCCGCAGATCACTCACCGCACTGCGCCCACCTACCGTGCAGTACGCGCCATTCTCGGACATCGGCACGGACCCATCCACGATAAGGATGTACTTGCCCCAGGCGTCTTTCATCGCGGTATCCCGGGCGCGCTCGGCGGCCCGCCCCGCGGCGGCCTGCAGGGTGTCGTTGTAGGCAAGAGAAATATCGTTGAATATAAGCGCCGCCAAACCCGGTGAAAACGATCGCGTTAAACTTTCAAGGCAGCCCGTGCATTCCTGAAACGAAAGATAGATAACGGTAGGCCGCGGCTTATATTCTAGGCGGCGCGCCATTTCCGCCGCGTCGACCGGCGACAGCGCGAGCGTGGAAGCGACTGTTGCGCACAATTGAAGAAACGCCCTGCGCGTGAAGCCATGCCGCCCCAAAACATCCAGTATGGTCTCTTCTGTCACGCGTCCCTCCTTTCTATGCCTCCAAAAAACGCTCCGCGCTTCGCTTAATGTCCATTTTTTGCGCCCGAACGATGTCTGGCACATCTCCAATCTCGATTCGCTCGCTGCTTACCGTCTCGTTGGAATCGTAATGACGCACCCGCCATACGCCCGCATAACAAGTTTCTTCAATGCGTGTGTGAAGCAAGGAATCGATTTCTATCGTCACCTCGCCACGCCCAAGATGTTCATCCAGTCGACGCCTGTCAGGCTCCGTTAGCGGCATAGCCGAAATATCGATAACATGCGCCCGACGATCTTTGGCATAACGCGCTAGTGCCGCCCCAATTTCCCGGATTAAGGCCTCTACCACCGTGGCCTCAGGGATTGCCGCGGAGGCTAGAAAAATGGGAATGACCCGATCACATTTGCGCATCGCGCCACCTTATGAAAACCTGCCCCACTAGCTCCGCTACACGCGGC
>JAJYUW010000250.1 GCA_021792335.1 Pseudomonadota bacterium
GATTCCTGCAGCGCGTGGCGGTCGGCGTGAGCGCCAACAACCTGATCGGGTATAGCGCGCAGCTTGCCTTTTATTTCTTCCTGTCGCTGTTCCCGCTGCTCCTATTTCTCGCGACCCTGCTTGCTTATCTGCCCATGCGCCATCGCATGCACACCGCACTCGCGGTGCTGGGGAAAGTCCTCCCGACTCAGGCGCTGGCGCTCGTCAAAGGCGACGTTGAAGGTCTTTTCCACCAACACCAGAACGGCCTTTTGTCATTTAGCGCGGCGTTTGCGCTCTATTCCGCGAGCAACGCCATCACCGCGATCGGTGCCGGCCTCAATCAGGCCTACGGCGCGCGCGAGGAACGTCCCTACTGGCGCGTGTTCCTGGAGGCACTGCTACTCGCACTGGCGCTGGCTTTGGTGTTCCTGGTGGCGTTTGCGTTCTTCTTTTTGGGACCCATGGCCGCCCACGCCGCAGCCCACCGCCTTGGGATACAATTATTTCCGATCGTGCTCGGTATCATTCGTTGGCCCATCCTGCTGCTGGCGGTAATCCTGGCAACCGCGCTTCTTTACCATTTCACACCGAATGCCCATCAAGAATGGCACTGGTTGACCCCGGGATCGATCTTCGCGGTCTTTGGGTGGGTGCTAAGCTCGTTGCTCTTTGCCTTCTATGTCAACAATTTCGGCTCTTACAACAAGACCTACGGCTCGATAGGGGCGGTGATCGTGCTGCTCACCTGGATGTATCTCGGAGGGCTTGTCCTGCTGATCGGCGGGCAGATCAACGCCGTGATCGGGCACGCCACCAGGGAGCGTCGACGAAACAACCAAGACACCGACCGACGCGCGCGGCCCAATCGGGCCTGAGCGCCGGGTTTAAGCCCCGGCCGCGAGCAGGGCGTCGATACGTTCGCGCGTCTTAAGGGCCATAGGCAAGGCCGCCAAGGCCTGCGCGGCGCGCAACGCAAGCCCCTGTCGATAATCCGGGTCGCAGGTCGCGCAAGCGATGAGCCGCGCGCAGGCGGTCTCGTAATCATCATGCGACACGGCCGTCACGGCCTCGCGAAACAGGCCGTCGGCGTCCGATACCGGTGGCCCGTCATCACCTTCGGCGATCGCCGTGATAAGCGCCAGATGCGCGTGAAGCGAGGCAATCTCGCCTTCACTACGCCCCTCTGGCGGCAGGGCATCCAGCAGCGCAAAGGCCTCGCAGGGCCGCTTGTCGAGGACCAGAAACCTCGCCACCTGCAACGCCGCACCCGTGTCGCCCGGACGCTCCAGAGCCGATTGCGCCGCAAGACGCGCGGCTTGTGTGGTATCGCCGCGCAGATGGGCCTGTAAAACGGCGTCGGATGCCGGGGCATGCCTGCCGAACAGCGCTCGCAGATCAGTCTCCGACGACACCCCTTGCAGGCTATCGACCATGTCACCCCCGCGGAAGACGCGCACGAGCGGTAGAGCCCGGACCTCGAGGCGCGCGGCGAGCTGCCCATAGTCATCGGTATTGAGCATCACCACAAGGATGCGGCCGCCAAACTCCTTGGTTACACGCACGAGGCGCGGCATGAGTACGAGGCAGGGTCCGGCACGTGGTGACCAGAAATTGACAGCCACCGGCCCACGCCGTGAATTCTCGAGCACCACGCGAGAAAAATTCTCCGCGGTGCCGTCGACAACATAAGGGAGAACCTCCGCCGGTCTTTGCATCATGGGATCCTCGTTCGGATCCCCAGGAAATTGGCCCCGGTGTGCAGACCATAGGCATACTCAAAACGCACGCCGCCGACGCGCATGCCAAGGCCCGCGCCCATGGTCCGCATGACATCGTTATGGGGCATGGTGACGATCGCGCCTTCGTGGCAGCCATGGACAAACGACTGGCAGGCGCCCAGATCGGGCTTTAGGACGAGCGCTTGACCGAGGTTGCTCAAAGCACCGCCCATGGCACCCGCAGACGGCCTACCCCGTGGTGGTGGCGCATTCAAAAGATCCATGAGCGACTGCTGGCGAGGCCGCACAGCCAACGCCACCGGCACTTGGGTGGGATGGGATAGATGCAGTCGGCGAGCCGCCCATGCCGGGCTCACCATCAGACCGACCAGGACCAAGGCCATTGTCCACCAGCAGGTCGCGCGCATACGCAGGGTCATTGTCATCATGGCACGAGTCTATGTGGGTGCGCTTCCCAGATATTTCAAACTCTGGATGCTTGTTCATTATAACACGATGGGGATACGCCGACGACCATGCGGCCGGCATGGCCGAGCGCCGTTGGCGAAACGGACGCGCCATGGAACGTCGACCGAGCTCGTCTGCAGACTCATCCTTAGCGCCGCCTTACAAACCTGCCTCTCCCTGGTACATTCGTACAGAGGTTTTATCCGCACACGGTCGATAGGCAAACATTTCCTGCAACGCGTCTACGGGCTTAATGCGCCAAAAAACACGCCAGACGCCCCTGTAGAGCCAACGAGGCGATCCCGGTACGTCATGACTTCTCGACGCATCCAACGCAGCATGGTGGTTACAGTGCGTGTCAAGGCAGTTGCCGCCTGAGTCATGCACTCCTGCGTTTCTCGGTTGAGGGATCGAGAGCGGCGTTGCGCGGTGTCTCGCTCTGGATTCAAGGTGACCACCGTGATTGGCGACCGGTTGCGGGTCGGTCCCGACCAGC
>JAJYUW010000251.1 GCA_021792335.1 Pseudomonadota bacterium
CGCAGCCAAACGGCACCAGCTACGGCGCCAACAATGTTCCGGGATTCAAGATGTACATGAATTACCGTTCCTATGGCGATTTGCTGCGGCTTTCCAAAGCGATGGGACAAGGCGACCTCAATCTCGGTGCCTGGGTCGACCATCAGACCAACAGCCGCGCCGAGTGGGCCGTCGATTACACGCTGGGCGGGGCGGTCGACCCGGCCTCGGGTAACGGGGGCTATACCCGCTTGATGGACGACACGCTGACCACCCTTCAGCCTTATGTCGACTACGCGTGGCGGGCTTCGGATGCGCTGACCATCACGCCCGGCCTGAAATACGTGTCCTTCCGCCGCACCGTCGCTGCAGCGGTCGATCAGAAGACCGGACTGCCGTATAACGGCGACCACACCTGGACCAAGGCGTTGCCGGCCTTGACCGCCCACTATGCGCTCAGGAAAAATTGGGCGGCGTATGTGCAACTGGCCAAGGGCTTTCAGGCACCCAACCTCAATGTCGTTTATAAGGTGAATCCAGACCTCGGCACGCTCAAGCCCGAAGAGACGATGAACTACCAGATCGGCACGACCTGGGCGAGCAGGCGGCTCGCCTTGTCGGCCGATGTCTATGATATCGATTTCAAGAACAAGATCGTCTCTTCGCCCAGCGGCAACGGCACGATTTTCTCCAATGCTGGCGGCGCCACCTACAAGGGCGTCGAGGGCGAGGGAACCTACTATGTCGGCGAGGGCTTCAGCCTCTACGGCAATTATTCCATCAACAGCGCCAAGGACAAGGCCAACAACCAGTGGCTGCCCGATACCCCGAAGAACACGGCGGCGGCCGGCGTGAGCTACAACCTGGGATCGATCTATGCCTCCCTGATGGCCAAGCACATCGGTTCCCGCTTCGGCGATACGGGTGAAACCGTTCCCCTCAATCCCTACACCACCGTCAATTTTGCCTCCAGCTACAAGCTCGGGAAGCTTGCCGGCTGGGCCAAGGAAACCAAGCTCGGATTCCAGATCAACAATCTGTTCGACAAGCAGGACATCTACGCGCTGGGCAACTACGATGCCAACAATAACCCGATGTACTTCACGCTTCCGGGACGCAGCGTTCAGTTGAGCCTCTCGGTCAGCCTGTAGCATGGAACGGACCGCGCCGACACTGCTCGCCGCAGCGCTGCTGACCGCCCTGGCCTTCAGCAGCGCTGTCCAGGCAAGCCAGAAGGACCGCATCGAGCATGTGCTGCTGGTCAGCGTCGATGGCCTGCACGGACTCGATCTCAAAAATTTCGTGCATGATCATCCCCGTTCCGCGCTGGCAGGACTTGCCAGGAGTGGGATCGTGTATACGCAGGCGCACACGGTCAGTCCGGCAGATTCCTTCCCGGGCCTGCTGGCACTGACTACCGGCGGTACGCCGGCGGTCACCGGCGTATATTACGACGAGAGTTATGCCCGGCGTCTGTCGCCACCGGGCAGCAATTGTCGGCAAACCGGCACAGCGGTCATCTACGATGAGTCTGTCGATGGCGCTGGCGCCGAATCGGGCAAACCGGTATTGAACGCCAGCCTCCTGCCGCTGGATCCCAAGGGCTGCAAGCCGGTCTACCCCCACGATTATTTGCGCGTCAATACGGTGTTCGAAATCATCCGGCAAGCCGGCGGCTATACCGCGTGGATCGACAAACATCCGGTTTATGAAGTTCTCAACGGCCCGAGCGGGCATGGCGTGGAAGACCTGTACACTCCTGAGATCGGCGGGAATTTCGAGGGACGCAAGGACCGGCGCGGCGACAAGATCACTGCCTCGATCGACAGGACGGAACGCTACGACCAGGCCAAGGTCGGCGCGTTGATCAACGAGATTCACGGTTTCCGGCACGACGGCAAGACGCTGGCACCGGTACCGACGATCTTCGGCCTCAACCTGCAGGCGGTGAACGTCGGCCAGAAGCTGGCCGGCTACCGCGATGCCCAGGGTCATCCGACGCGGCAACTGGAAGCCGCCTTGGTTCATAGCGACGAGATGATCGGCCGGATCGTTGCCGAGCTGCGGGAACGGCGGCTACTTGATTCGACCCTGCTCATTGTTACGGCCAAACACGGCAACGGACCGATCGACCCGAAAGCGCTGCGTCACATCGACAAGAAGAAACTGTCAGAAGTGATCGAACGCGCGGCGCCGGGTGCGCTGGCGAAGCTCACGCCTGACCAGGGGGCATTGATCTGGTTACGCGATCAATCCAGAACAGCGCAAGTGGCACGCACCCTGGAACGCCACGCCAAGCGCCTAGGGATCAGGCGGGTCCTGTATGGACCGCGTCTGGCGCTGCAGTTCCCGTCACCGATGAGCGATTCCCGCACTCCCGATCTGATCGTGATTCCAGAGCGGGGCGTCATTTACGCCAAGGCCGGGGACAAGAAGAAGGCCGAGCACGGCGGTTACGTCGGCGACGATACCCATGTCGCTTTGCTGATCTCGAATCCGCATCTGCCAACTACCGACGCAGTGAATCGATCGCCGGTGTTCACCACCCAGGTGGCCCCCACTCTGCTCGCGAGTTTGGGTCTGTCGCCCAGCGCCCTTGAGGCCGTGGCGAAACAGGGTACACCGCTGCTGCCCGGGGAAGACTGGACAAGTTATTTCGCTAACTCAGATTCTCAAACCA
>JAJYUW010000252.1 GCA_021792335.1 Pseudomonadota bacterium
AAATCATGGCCCACAATCAGGCCACGCTTCTGATCGAGGCGCGCGCAAGCCCGTGTCGGGGGGCTGGGGATCTCCGCTATATCCTCGCGCTACGTGACGCGCGCCCGGAACAAGAGGCGGCAGCCAAGGCCGCCCGCCTGGCGTGTCTCTATGAAGCGTTAAGCGCATTGAATGCCGCCATCCGCCACACCCAGGATGAAGCCGTCTTGCTGGCCTTGACCTGCCAGCTCGCGGTGGACCTAGGGGGCATGGCCATGGCATGGATCGGCACGGTCAGCGACGCAAGTGGCGCAATCCGGCCCATAGCCCGCTATGGGTCGCAGATCACCTACCTAGATGACCTTCGGGTCTCATCACACCCAGACATAGCTGAAGGACGCGGGCCGGTGGGTTTCGCTTACCGCGATGGCCGCATAGTTACAGTCGGCGACTATCGCAAGGACGGGTTGGCGGGCTTCTGGCGCGAGCGCGCGATAGCGCACGGCTTTCGGTCCGTTGGCGCCTTTCCGCTGACACGCCAGGGTGTCCCATTCGCGGTTTTGACGGTCTACCATGCCCAGGAACACGCCTTCGACAAGGATATTGTGGCCGTACTGGACGACATGGCATCCGCCGTGTCGTTTGCGCTCGAGGCCCGAGATCGTGAACAGCAGCGCCGTGCGGCGCAAGCGGCGCTCGCCGAACGGGAAAAGCATTTCCGCGCCTACTTCGAGCAAGCGATCATCGGCATGGCGGCGACCAATCTTGAAAAAGATTGGCTCGAGGTCAACGACGCATTATGCGTTATGCTCGGCTATACACGCGATGAGCTGCTGACCAAGACCTGGCTTGACCTTACTCACCCCGAAGATCATGGCGATAACCTAAAGCTGCTGAATCAGATGCGCGCCGGCCAGCTCGATGCCACAACCCTCGACAAGCGTTATATCCACAAGGCCGGCCATGTCGTCCATGCCCACGTCGCCCTGCAAGCGGTGCGCCACGCCGATCACACGCTTCACTACATCGTCCTGCTTGTGGAGGATATAAGCGCAAAGAAACGTCACGAAGACATGCTCGGGCGGCTTGCGAAAATCCTCAATGAGTCCTCCGACGAAATCTACATGATCGACGCCAGAACACATCGCTTTTTATTCGCAAACACCGGGGCTCAGCGCAATCTTGGGTACTCAATAGAGGAACTACGCATCCTTACCCCCACCAATGTCGAACCCGGCCTTACGGCGGACGATTTCGCCAGGCTCGTCGCCCTGCTGCAGACTGCCAGCGGAGACGGCGTCAGACGCGACGGCGAGCATCAGCGAAAAGACGGGACGGTGTATCCCATAGAGGCCCGCCTGCACCTATCGCTCAACGAACAGACGCCCGTGATCGTGGCCATCGTCCAAGACACGACCGAACGCCGCCAGCTAGAGGCGCGGCTGCGTTACCAGGCGACGCATGACGCGCTGACCGGACTTGCCAATCGCGCCTTTTTCCATGAGATTCTGGTAAACGCCATGACCCATGCGCGGCGCCATCATACGCTTATGGCCCTTTTGTTTGTCGATCTTGATGCCTTTAAGAACATCAATGACTCCCTTGGCCATGAATACGGTGACCGGCTCTTACAAAATACCGCGAGACGCCTGACGGCGGTGTTGCGCCGCGAAGACTGGGTAACGCGCCCGGACGATCTCATCGCCCGGCAAGGAGGCGATGAATTCACGATTCTCCTGCAAAATCTGGCGTCGGTCGACGACATCACGCGCATCGTTGACCGGCTGCTTATTGAGATCCGGCAGCCACTATCGCTCGTGGGGACATTCGTACAGGTGACCGCAAGCATCGGCATAACGGTCTTTCCGTTCGATGATGCCGATAGTGAAGGGCTTTTACGCAACGCCGACGTCGCCATGTATAAGGCCAAAGAAGCAGGTGGCAACACCTATGCCTTTTATGCCGTCGCCATGAGCGCCGAGATCGCGGAACGCCGCCTCATTGAGGAGGGTCTGCGCCGCGCCCTGGAAAGCAACCAGCTGCTT
This sequence comes from Pseudomonadota bacterium, assembly GCA_021792335.1. Taxonomy (GTDB): domain Bacteria; phylum Pseudomonadota; class Gammaproteobacteria; order Burkholderiales; family Sulfuricellaceae; genus Sulfuricella. The sequence goes on from JAJYUW010000252.1 coordinate 2,025, forward strand.
CTCTATTACCAGCCCCAAATCGACCTTCATACCAGCCGAATCGTGGGTGTGGAGGCCCTCATTCGCTGGCAACACCCAGAGCGCGGACTTATGGCCCCCGGGGCATTCATAACGATCGCCGAAGAAAGCGGACTTATCGTCGCCTTGGGCGAGTGGGTTCTGAAGAACGCCTGCTTGCAAATGAGCCTCTGGAAAGCCCGAGGCCTTGCCGGCCTTAGAATGGCGGTAAATCTGTCTGGTCGCCAATTCAAGGAACATAACCTTGTGGCTACGGTGGCCCGGATACTGATGGAGACGGGACTCAATCCCGCCACCGATCTGCTCGAACTCGAGGTGACGGAGAGCACGCTCATGGATGACATGAACGCGGCGGCAGCGACCCTGGCGGCTCTTCGGGACATGGGTCTCAAAATCGCCCTGGATGATTTCGGCACCGGTTACTCAAGCCTCAATTATCTCAAGCGCTTTCGTATCAACACACTGAAGATTGATCAATCTTTCATTCGCGACATAACCCGCAATACGGAAGGTGCCGCCATTGCGTCGGTCATCATTACCCTTGGCCACAGCCTGGGTCTTACGGTGATCGCCGAAGGGGTTGAGAGTCGCGAACAGCTGGAGATCCT
>JAJYUW010000253.1:0-282 GCA_021792335.1 Pseudomonadota bacterium
ACGGATACTGAAATTATGAACCTCAGCCTCGGCAATCAGTCGGTCGAGTTCCGGGGAACCAAATCCCCGCCACCAGGTTCGATCGGGCCATGCCGGCGGTGCATTTTGGGGCGCCGCGGTAAAGTGGCCTGGCACCACCAGTCGGGGCGCTGCGAATCGCGGCCCGACCGCGCACGCCGACAGCGCCAGCGGCAAAAGTCCCGCCGCCAGAAACAAACGCCGCGGACGACCGCTTGCGTGGAACAAAGCCCATGCCGACACGCGCTGCATGCTCAGCAATCG
>JAJYUW010000253.1:292-2629 GCA_021792335.1 Pseudomonadota bacterium
ACATGCGCGGCGGTACCGGCGGCACCCATCTTGCCGTTATAAGCCTGGCGACGCCCGGAGACCGGCGATGGAAGTAGCGGCATAGGATGGTCCCAAACAACCTTCCCCATATTTACCACCGGCATGATGACCACTGCCCCTTGACTTACGTTGGCCAACCGCGATGCCGCCGCTGGCGTCAATCACGGGATAAAAACCGTGCGCACTCCCGGCAATGGATGGGCGCAGACCGCCAGAGCCAACGGCTACACCCATGCCACTATAGCGATGGCGGGGCGACACGGAAACCTCACAGATGTGAGGAATCGTTACCAATGACAGCCGCCGCCATGCCCATTATCTACCCGCTGGCGCCCGCCCCGATAGATGAGCGCCGTCAGACCGATCGTGCCGTGCCCACTTGCTTACGCGTACGCCGACGCCTTCATGTGTACACCCAGACCAAGGGCCTCGAGGGAGAATTCCGCCGGCTTCCTTGCGCATCCGCGGCTAGCGCGGCCGGTGTCGACTACCGGTGAGGCCCAAGCGTAATCTCATCGGCCGGTTCCATGACCTAGCGACCCGGAAGGGCCAATAAACCGGCGAGGACAACGCCGTTAACGCCAGCCGATATGTGCGCCGTCGTCGTGCCGGCCACCGTCTGGCTCAAAACCCAAAAACGCGTTAGAGCTCTATCCTCGCGAATACATAACTTGCCACTGCAATCAGCAGCGCCGCAATCGCCATGAGAATCACGAGATCTGCGCCCACGCCAGCCATAACAGCCGGTCCCAGAGCATTGCGCAGACCATCGACACCATAAGTCACGGGATCGACTTGCATGGCCAGCATCAGTGGCCGCGGTAGTCCGGCCATTGGAAATAGTGCCCCTGATAGAAAAAATAGCGGCATGACCAAAAAATTCATAATCAGGGGAAAGGCCTGCATGTCATCTAGCATCGACCCAATCGCCGTACCGATGGCCGCAAACAATACCGCGCTCACAAACATGACAAGAAACGCGACCGGAAGCCAGGCGGGGGCCATAATCCGAAAGCCGGCGACAAGACAGATCGCGAGCACGATCAAGCCCTGGATAAAGGCCACAATGGCGCCGCCGAGCGTGCGTCCCAAGGCGATATTGAGCCGCGAGACCGGCGCCACCAAGGTCTCTTTCAAAAAACCGAACTGCCGATCCCAGATGATTTCGATGCCCGAAAATACCGCTGTGAACAAAATGGCCATAATGACGATACCGGGGGCTAGAAACTGAATGTAGTTGCCGCCGCCGGCCTTCCGGAAGATGGGACCAAAACCAAACCCCATGGCAAGCAAAAACAGAAGCGGCTGGCCAAGCGAACCAATGATCCGCGCCCGGGCCCGCAAATAGCGTTTCATTTGCCGCAGACATAAGATGTAGATCACCCTCATCGGCGTCCCCAGGTCTTGCCGAGCGTCCTCATACGATCGACCGAGGACGCGGTCTCCATGCGCATCGCCTCACCGGTCAGTCCGATAAAGGCATCCTCGAGAGTCACGGACTGTGTCTGTGCCTTGATCGCGTCTGGGGTACCCCGTGCGACAATCCGCCCATGATCGATGATGGCCACCTCGCCGGCCACGCGGTCGGCCTCATCCATGTAGTGAGTAGTGAAAAACACCGTAACATGGCGTTCCTGATTCAGGGTCTGGATATATTGCCATATGTGGTTGCGAGTCTGGGGATCGAGGCCGATGGTCGGCTCGTCAAGAAAAACAATGGCGGGCTCATGCAACAGCGCACGGGCAATCTCCAGCCGACGCTTCATCCCCCCGGAGAAATTCTTTACCAATTCTTGGCGCCGATCCCACAGTTCGACCAAATTCAGCAATTCCGCCATCCGCCGCTTCCGCGCGGTCGACGCAATCCCGTACAAAACCCCGTGTAGCTCGAGGTTCTCGAGCGCCGTCAGTTCGGAATCGAGACTCGGGTCCTGAAACACGATACCAAACGAACGGCGCACATCCCGCTGCTGGCGTAATGGATCATACCCATTGATACGGATCGCACCGCTTGTCGGCTTCAGTACTGTCGTGAGCATTTTGATGATAGTGGTCTTGCCGGCACCGTTAGGACCAAGAAATCCAAATATGGCCCCCGCAGGCACCGCAAAAGATACGCCGCTCACAGCCGCAAAATCCCCATACTTCTTGACAAGATCTCGGACATCGATGATCGGATCTGCAACCGGCCCTGAACTTGCCCCCGTCACGGCGTCCGCCCCTGAAAGGATAGCGTCATCGCCAACTTGACGCCCTGTGACTGCTGCAAACATCGGCCCGCCGCCCGCCTTTCTTGTCCCGAATACCTAATATCCG
>JAJYUW010000254.1 GCA_021792335.1 Pseudomonadota bacterium
AGTCGTGGCGTGTAGGGTACGCCGACACGCACAGTCTTCTGATCGCGCAGATATTCAGTGACCACGTCCCAGATCTTTTTGCCGGGATGCTTGGGGCGATAGACATCCGCCCAGCCTGATACCGTATAGCGCTTGTTGGCCTCTATGGGCTTGCCGTTCAAAAGCCGCATATCAGAGATCCTGTGCCCAATGTTACGCATCGGGGCCATGGTGTAGGTAAAGCCTCCCACGCGTACCATGTCGCCGCCCTGCTGATAGTAGGGATCCTTGTTGAAAAGGTTGTCGGCAATCTGTTCGAGGGCGCTCTTAAGCTCTTTGCCCGTGTAGACGTCAAGGGTCGTCGCCGGGTAGGTGATCGCCGTCTGGTTCATGACGTCTTCGAGCGTGATCGGCTCGCCAGGCAAAAGGCTCGTGCCCCAGCGAAAGCCAGGCGACAGGGCAAGCTGCGCGCCCGATACGGCGAGCTGCGCGTCGATGATCAGCTGATCGAAGGTGCCGTTGAAGTTTCCGCGGCGAAACAGCAGTCCTTCGGTTACGCCGAGCTTTTCTGTGAGCTTGTCCTTGTAGGGTGCGCGCACCTTCTCGATGTAAGCGGCCATTTCCGGGTCCGCCGGCAACAGGTCGGCGAACACCGGCATGAGGCGCGACCGGTAGCCCTGGACACGGCCGCCGCGCACATCAAGATCCAAAACGAGCAAGAATTTGGTATTGGAACCGGAGTTAAAGACGAGCGTCGTCCCGCCACTATTGCGTACCGGCACTGGCTCGGCTTCGGCATCGTGAGTATGGCCGCCGAGGATGACATCGATCCCATGGACCTGGCGCGCCATCTTCAGGTCCACGTCCATGCCATTGTGCGACAAGACGGCCACGACCTGCGCGCCCTTGGCGCGCACCTCATCCACGGTCTTTTGCATATGCGACTGGTCGATGCCGAACTCCCAGTCCGGGACCATGTATGCGGGATTGGCGATCGGCGTGTAGGGGAAGGCCTGGCCGATGACGGCGACCGGCACGCCGTTGACCTCGCGCATCATGTAGGGGGGGAAGACGAGCGAGCCCCAGGTGGAGTTATTGACGTTCTGGGCGAGAAATTCGATGTGGCCTTTGAGCTCCGTGTTGATCGCCTCCATGACGCGTTTGGCCCCATAGGTGAACTCCCAATGGGCGGTCATGGCGTCGACTCCGAGGAGTTTTTGCGCCCCAATCATGTCGCGTCCCTCGGTCCACATTGAGGTCGCCGATCCTTGCCATGTGTCGCCGCCATCGAGCAGCAAATTGCGCCCGGCACGCTCGCCGCGCACTTTCTTCAAAAGCGTCGCGAGGTGGGCAAAGCCCCCGATCTTGCCAAAGCGCCGCGAGGCCTCGGTAAAATCCAGATAGGTAAAGGCATTGGCCCGGCGTCCCCCGAACGGCACCTTGAAATAACGCAGATAGTGCTCACCTACGAGGTGTGGCGGACGCCCCCAGGCGTGGCCGACGCCGATGTTGATATTGGGTTCGCGGAAATAGACGGGCAGCAGCTGCGCATGGCAATCGGTCATGTGCAGGAGGCTCACATTGCCGTAGACCGGCATGTCGTAGAGATGGTTTGCGGCAGAGGTCGTGCCGTCGCCGCGGTGCATGCGATCCATGCTGCACCCTGCCAGTCCGGTGCCGGCCGCTCCGGCCACCGCCAACATCTGCAAGAATTCTCGTCGTGACAAGCTCATAGCATTACTCCTCGCGCTTGTTCAAAAGTCTGGTGATGGGCAGTGCCTTGTGGGGGACTACCGTAACGGACCTTAGGTCTGGGTAAAGCGACATGGTCTCCTGGGAGACGCGGACGGGTAAGATTCTATTCCCGACACGGCAAGGCCGCCCGCAGGCGGCCTTGCCGGGGTGCAGGGCGATCCTTTAGGGGCGTTGGCTTGGGGCGCTCTCGGGAAGACCCGTGTTCATGTACATCTGGTAGAACTCGAGGTCCCGATACTGAACGCTTTCCGGCTTAAAGGGGGCGGCCCCCACCTTCTTGTTGCAACCTTGGTAGCGCTTGGCAAGCGTTCCGAGCGTGCCCCATGCCGACCGGTAGGCCGGGAAGTCGACACCCTGTCCTAAGGCCGCGCTGATCACGTTGCCGCGAAGCCTCTTACCCGCGTTCCACACATGGCAGGTCGCGCATGAGAAGTTGAGCTGGCCGCGGCGCGCCCAGAAGAAATGTTCGCCCGCATAGAAGGCCTTGACGGCGCCCGGCGAATCGATCTGGATTGCCACCGGCTTGCCATAGGATAGGTGCTTTACATAAGCGTCGATGTCGGCCATGGGGCCGGTCGTCACGTTTTTGTAGGGCGCCGCGCCGTTGCGTACCCGGCAGGTATTGATGTCCATGACAAGCGTCCGGACCTCCTTGGTCGCGGGATCCCAGTAGGGGTAATGTGTGGCGATGCCGACGCCGTCATTCTTAAAGCAGCTCGCATAGGTGTTGCCGTCCCTGAAGGGCGTATTCCAAAGCCGTTTGCCGCGGTCCAGCGCGAAGGTATAGGACGGGAACTCCATGATCTGTTCCCATTGCGCGCGCAGATTCTTGGCGGCCGGCATCGCGTAGACGCCGTTGGCGTAATCCTTGAATGGTA
>JAJYUW010000255.1 GCA_021792335.1 Pseudomonadota bacterium
GCGCGGCCCATGGAAGGCATCGAAAGGGTCTTTGCACGCCGGAAGAGTCGGATAATCCTTTGGCGCATGAACCACTTGCCATGTTTCTGAGAGACTTCCGTTTCTGGCCGCTGAGGCACCCCTTTTTTTCCGTCTCGCGATCCGGATCCTAAAAAGGGGCGCTTCCCTGGGTGGCGGGTTTCTGAACTTTGGGACAGGGCGGCGCGCGGCCTGTCGGTGGCGTCTCGATCCTGGAACCACCGAGAAACGGCAGGCGCTTTGTTTGCATGCGTATCACAGATCCCACGGAGTCAGTTATGGAGTCGGGGCGACGCACGTTCAAGGCCTAAAGGGCCCGCAATAGGCCGAACCTCGGCTGGTCCCTCGGCCGGGCGTCGATGAGCCGCCTTATAAGACTCTTATGGCGCCGCTCCCAGATCCGTCCAGGCCACAAGCCAGCCCTCAACGACGTTCATCGCCGAACCCGCCCTGATCGCCGAAGTGGCCCTGGTTCCCACGCAGACCCCGGTCACCGAAGTTGCCTCGGTCACCGAAGTTGCCTCGGTCACCGAAGTTGCCTCGGTCACCGCGCTCACCTTCGGGCGCTGCGTAAAAAAACGGTGCGTAATAGCGCCCCCGATCGCCTTCCTCCCCGTCGCCTTCACGATAGCGGCGCTCCTCGTAATAACGGTGCGGCTCCTCTTCGTAGTCGTCGGTTAAATAAGGTGCGGCCGCCGTCTGCCCGCGAACCACTCCGTAGCCCAGGCTTGCGCCCGGCATCATGCCTGCGCTTGCCACTACCGCGCGGTCCAGGCGGGGCGCTCGTAAAAGCGACCGCGCCGCCATCGGACTTAACAGGAAAAAACAGCCCGTGAGAACCGCATAGCCCCAGAAATACCGCGGTCGAACCATCGGAATATCTCCTTGCGATTGGGCTTCCCAATCCCGCTTGTCACTGCCTACATCGGGGGCCGACCCCTTAAGTCTATGGCCCCGCCCCATCATCGGCGCAGGCTCTTTTTTACATCATAATCCATAATCGGTACCTATCCCACCATCGGCAAGCCCGGCCTTTCATGCTTCCCGTCTGCTCTCTCCCGGCGCCTCGTCCACAAGCCCCGGCCTTCGCTCCGGGGAGGGAGCCGGCATCTGAAGTGGCTCGCGTAACCGCGGGATTATGGCGTTACCCTGGGTGCGGCCAAGCTCTGGCAGGACCTCGTATCAGCGTCGTGTCCGCGGGGTTTCGTCGGGAAGGCGCCAGACGATAAGCCGATGGACCTCATCACCCCCGTCAAAGGCGTGGACTCAAACCCGGAACATCGCGGTAAAATCCCATACACGAGGCCAATGTCGTTTTTATTCGGGCGGACACCAGAGGCATCTGGCCGAACCTGTCGCCCGTACACGCCGTGCGCGGAAAGCGTGAGGGCGCTCATCAAGCCAAAAGGCCCGTCGGGGCCCGATCCTCGCATCGCCGTGAGCGGCGTTAGCGCCGCTCCCACATGGTCACCTGCGCCATCGAGTGCTGGAACTTGCGTGCGGTTTCGCGGATCACGAACGGGAGATCAAAGGGGCTATCCGCCAACAGATGAAACTCGCCCTCCAGGATATCGCGCAGGGCATCGAGCGTAGTCCGGGTCTCGCCGTTTTTCTTAAAGCCCCCCAGCCACTCCTCGCGGGCGGTATGCTCCACAAGCCAAGTGTAGGGGGATGTGAGGACCAGCAAGCCACCCTTTTCGATGCGCGCGCCGATATCTTCGAGAAAGCGGCGTGGCCTATACAACCGATCGATGAGATTGGCCGCGATGACGAGATCATAGCCCTTAAAATGCGGCTTTAAGTTGCACGCATCTGCCTGAAAAAATTCGACGGCGCCGGCATGCCCCGAAAGCCCCAGATCGCGCAGATCGACGGTCTCGTGGCTCACGATCTCCCCTTCCACCGCAAGCGTATAGGCATGTCGCCCCCGGACCCGGAGATCGGTCGCCACCTGGATGAAACGCGCCGAGAAATCCACACCGGTCACGGCGTGAAAAACCCGTGCGAGCTCAAAGCTCGTGCGCCCCACCGCGCAACCAAGATCCAAGGCCCGGCGCATGGGCCGCCCCTGCATGGCGGCGACCGCAAGGCGCGCCACCGCCGCCGGAAAGTTCGCGACCCCAAAATATTCCGCCCCGTAATGAAACTCCAGGTATTGCGAGACGGCGGTATCGGTCTCGTAAGGTGGCACCTCGGGCAAAGGGTTCGAAGATTCCACATAGCGGAAACCGGCGTGCTGAAAAAAGTGGCGGCGAAAGGCGTAGCGCGCCTCGACCTGCGTCTCATTGCCGAGACTGATAAAAGACCCGCCCTTCATCAGATTGTGTTGCTGATCGAAGGTCGGGACCGAGAAGTCGTCGTAATACGGATGGACCGCGAACCCCTCGTAGGGATAAATCGGCGTGACCGTCCACTGCCAGACATTGCCGATGACGTCATAGAAATCGCCGTGACGGAATGTATCGACGGCGCACGGCGAGGCGCCATAGGCAAGTCCGATATTCGCAGGCACCCTACCCCATTGATCGCTGTCGGCCACACCACTTAGATCCCGCAGACGCCGCCATTCGTCTTCACTTGGCAAGCG
>JAJYUW010000003.1:0-11710 GCA_021792335.1 Pseudomonadota bacterium
CTGGGAGCTGGCCAGTCTGCGCGTGCTGGGCTTTACCCGCCGCGAGGTTTCCGCCCTGCTGCTGGGCGAACTCGCCATCGAGCTTGCCGTCGCCATCCCGCTCGGGCTGTGGCTCGGCTACCTGCTATCGGCGGCCATCGTCGCGCTGACGCATACCGAAACATTCTCTATTCCGGTTATCATCGAACCCAGAACCTATGCCTACGCCGCCCTCACCACCCTGGCCGCGGGCTTGGCGAGCGCCTTGATCGTGCGCCACCGGGTGGATCATCTGGATCTTGTCGCAGTGCTGAAAACAAGGGAATGACATGCGCTGGAAAAAAATCATTTTCACCCTCCTCGCGGGCCTCGCTCTCATCGCCGTCCTGGTCTGGGCCTTCCTGCCGCAACCGGTGACGGTCGAGGTGGCGGAAGTTACCCGCGGCCGCTTCGAACAGACCATCGAGGAGGACGGCAAGACCCGTGTGCGCGAGCGCTACGTGGTGTCCGCCCCGCTCGCCGGCGAGCTGCAGCGGATCACGCTCAAGGCCGGCGACGCAGTCACTGCCGGCATGACGCTGGCTGTCATCGATCCCGGCGTGCCGGCCCTGCTCGACGTGCGCACCGAACGAGAACTCACCGAGCGCGTCGGCGCGGCGGCAGCGGCCAGACTGCGCGCAGCAGCCGCCGTCGAACGCGCCCGGGCCGCGCTGGACAAATCCCGTGCCGACCTGGAGCGTACCCGCAAGCTGGCGGGAAAAGGCTTCGTTTCAGCCAGCCAACTGGAACAGGCAGAACTTGAAGCCAAGATCAACACGCGCGAACTGGAGGCCGCCAGGTATGCCGGGCAAGCGGCAGCGCACGACGTGGCGGTGGCCCGTGCAGCCCTGCTGCATGGCCGGAGCGTAGCGGCAGGCAGGCCATCGGGGCGGCGCTGGGAAGTGCGCACCCCGGTTTCCGGCCACGTGCTCAAGGTGGTGCAGGAGAGCGCAGCCACCGTCTCAGCCGGCGCACCTCTGCTGGAGATCGGAGAGCCCGCCGAGCTCGAAGTGGTGGTGGATGTGCTCAGCACCGATGCAGTGCAGATCAGGCCGGGGGCAGCGGTGCGACTTGAGCGCTGGGGCAGGACGGAGCCGCTCGAAGGCCGGGTCAGGCGGGTGGAGCCGGCGGCCTACACCAAGGTTTCCGCCCTAGGGGTGGAAGAGCAGCGGGTCAACGTGGTGATCGACCTCACCTCCCCCGCCGAAAAATGGCAGGCTCTCGGCGACGGCTACAAGATGGACGCGCGCATCGTCGTGGCGAGCCTGGACGATGTGGTCAAGGTGCCGGTCAGCGCGCTGTTTCGTGTGGACGGCGAGTGGGCCGTGTTTACGGTTACCGCAGGCCGGGCCGCCAGGCGCATCGTGCAGCTGGCCCGGCGCGGCGGACTGGAAGCCGTTGTGGCCAAAGGCCTGGCGCCCGGCGACCGGGTCATCGTTTATCCCGGCGATGCCATCAAGGAAGGCCTCCGCGTGAGCGTACGCTAAACACTGCAGTACTTGGTGTATGATTTAGCCTCTTGCGCACGATCCATTCACTGACCAATGAAAAACACCGCCATCCTGCTGATCTCCTGCCCGGACCGCAAAGGCCTGGTCGCAGGCATCGCCGATTTTCTTTACCGCCATAACGCCAACATCCTCCACGCAGACCAGCACCAGGACAGCGAACTGGGTCTGTTCCTGATGCGCGTCGAATGGGATCTGCACGACTTCGGCCTGAATCCGGAACAGTTCGCCCAGCTCTTCGCGCCGATCGCCGAAAAATTCGAAATGCAGTGGCGCCTGGCGCTGTCGGCCCAGCGCCCCCGTGTGGCCATCTTCGTTTCGCGCTACGACCATTGCCTGGCCGACCTGCTCTACCGCCACCAGAGCGGCGAACTGCACTGCGACATCCCGCTGATCATCGGCAACCACGACGACACCAAATGGATAGCCGATTCCTACAAAATTCCTTTCCAGCACATCCCGGTGCTCAAGGACAGCAAACACGAAGCGGAAAAAGACCAGATCGCCCTGCTGCGCCACCACCACATAGACCTGATCGTTCTGGCGCGCTACATGCAGGTGCTGTCGGCAGACTTCATCAGACACTATCCCAACCGCATCATCAACATCCACCATTCCTTCCTGCCCGCCTTCCTCGGCGCCAAGCCCTACCACCGCGCCTTCGAGCGCGGCGTGAAGCTGATCGGCGCGACCAGCCACTACGTCACCGAAATGCTCGACGATGGCCCGATCATCGAGCAGGATGTCGCCCGCATCTCCCACCGCGACGCGATCGACGACCTGGTCCAGAAAGGCCGCGACCTGGAAAAGGTGGTGCTGTCGCGCGGGGTGCGCTGGCATATCGAAAACCGAATTTTGCTGTACGCCAACAAGACGGTGGTTTTCGACTGACGCCTGCCCAAGGCTGGTACTGCATGGCCAGCGATGGCCGGCCTTCTCCCCGGAGTTTGGCCCGGGATTTTACTGCAGTGAAAATGCGCTATAAACAAATTAAGGGAACCTCTAATAATCGTCATTCCCGCGAAAGCGGGAATCTATAGCACAATTGAAAATACTGGATTCCCGCTTTCGCGGGAATGACGGGATCACGATTTATAGAGGTACCCTTAAATATCGGCATTATTGGCTAGGGGAACGCTTCATGAACAAATTCCTCGATTTCTCCATCCGCAAGAAACTGGTGGTGCTGACGGTGCTGATCAGCGGCGCGGCCTTGCTGCTGTTCACAGTGGCAACGATTACGCGCAGCCTGTTGATCGAGCCGCAGAAAGTGGCCGAGCATGTCGGGATACTGGCTGCGGTGATCGCCGAAAACACGGCATCGCCCCTGATGCGCAACGACCCGCTTGCGGCGGCGAAAACGCTCTCGGCGCTGCGCGCCGAGCCGAGCATCACCTACACCTACGTCTACGACAGCAACAACCAGCCTTTCGCCGGATACGCGAGGGGGAAAACGAAGGTGGACGGCACGATGCTGGACTCGCGCCACCACACCAGACATCAGGCCATGATGGCCGCGCAGGAGACCGGCTACAGCGTGGAGGAAGGCCATGTCGAGGCATTCCGCCCCATCCTTCACCAAGGCAAGCGGCAGGGAACGATTTTCATCGAGGCCGACCTGGGGCGACTGCATGCCCTGCTGGCGTGGGATATCGCCACCATCGCCGCCATCTCGCTGCTTGCCCTGTTGCTCGCCGTCATTCTGGCATCCCGCCTGCAGCGGGTGATTTCGCAGCCGCTGATTAAGCTGGCGCAAACTGCAGCGCGCGTGTCGCAGGAGGGCGTCTACGGGCTGCGCGCGCAAAAAACCGGCCACGACGAAATCGGGGCGCTGGTGGATAGTTTCAACGACATGCTGGCACAGATCGAGTTGCGCGACGGGAAAGTGGCGGAACTGCTGGAAGCGCGCACCAGCGAGCGCACTTTCCTGCAGAACATCATCGACGCCGTGCCCGATCCGATCATGGTGATCGGCTCCGATTATCGCGTCCTGCTGATGAACAAGGTAGCGAGTCTCAGCACCAGATTCCCCGGCCAACCCGGGGGCGGGCCAATCCTGTGCCACCAGATTTCGCATCACAGTGCGATTTCCTGTGTCGATCACATCTGTCCGATGGACGAGGTGCGCCTGCACCTGCAACCGGTGGTGGTGGAGCACGAACACTACAACGGCGACGGCCAGCTCAGGGTGATGGAAGTGTCGGCCGCCCCCCTGCTGGACAAGAATGGCAATTTCATCGGCATCGTCGAATCGGCACGCGACATCACCGAACGCAGGCAGGCGGAAATGGCCTTGCTGAAGAACCAGCAATACCTTGATCACATGGCGCACCACGATCCGCTCACCGGGCTGCCCAATCGCCTGTTGTTCCAGGATCGTTTCCAGCAGGCGATCCTGAAGGCCGGCCGCGAGCACAGAATGACGGCCCTCCTGCTCCTTGATCTGGACCGTTTCAAGTACGTCAACGACAGCTTCGGCCATCAGGTGGGCGACCAGCTTCTGCAGGCTGTCGCACTAAGACTCAAATCCTGTGTGCGCGAAATGGACACGGTGGCGCGCCTGGGGGGAGACGAATTCGCCGTCACCCTGGAAGGCATCGAGGGCATAGAAGGAACCGATACCGCCTCACATGTCGCGTGCAAGATCATCGAAACCCTGGCAACCCCCTTCGAGATCGAACACCACGAACTGTTCATCGGCACCAGCATCGGCATCAGCCTCTACCCCGCCGACGGCGAGGACGCCGGCACGCTGGCGAAGAATGCCGACAGCGCCATGTATCTCGCCAAGGAGGCGGGACGCGGCAATTTCCAGTTTTTCACCCCCGCCATCAACACAACGGTGCGCCGCCGCCTCACGCTGGAAAACCATCTGCGCAGAGCGCTGGAGCGCAACGAACTGAAGGTCTATTACCAGCCCCAGGTCGACCTTGAACAACAGCAAATCGTCAGCGCGGAGGCGCTGCTACGCTGGGAAAACCCGGAAATGGGATTGCCCTCCCCGGCGGAGTTCATCCCGATCGCCGAAGAGTCCAATCTGATCGTACCCATCGGGGAGTGGGTCATGGAAACCGCCTGCGCGCAAATCAAGGCATGGGATAATGCCGGCCTGCCACCGTTGCGTGTGGCGGTCAATCTCTCGGCGCGACAGTTTCGGCAAGGTGATCTGCTGACCAGTGCGCAACGCCTCCTTTCCGCTCACCAACTGGGCCCAAACCGGCTGGACCTGGAGCTCACGGAGAATATCCTGCTCAAGAACATCGAGGCGGCCATCAATCTGATGAAGCAAATCAAGGATGCCGGCATCCTCCTGTCGATCGACGATTTCGGCATCGGCTATTCCTCCCTGAGCCACCTCAACCGCTTCCCCCTCAACCACCTGAAAGTGGCACAAGCATTCGTGCGCGACATCCCCCGCGACAAAAGGAGCAACGTCATTGCCCAGGCCGTGATCTTCCTGGCCAGGAACCTGGGCCTGCGCGTCATCGTCGAGGGGGTGGAAACCGCCGAGCAGTTGCGTTTCTTCCAGCACCTGAAATGTGACCTTGCCCAGGGCAATTACTTCAGCCCGCCGCTGCCTGCCGAAGAGTTCGTCAAGCTGCTGGACGCGCCCCTGATCCTGGCGGAGCGTCCCCGGAAAGTGTCCTGAGCCAGTCAACTTGAAACTGCTGTACGTTTTTGCAGGTGCGAATTCATTCGCACATTTGGCCGAATGAATTCGGCCCTACAGAAAAATCACGCAAAATCAACATGACTGACTACTAGCCCCGACGGTGATTTGCCTCTTCTCCGGAGGCATCACGGCTCAGCTTAGCCGGCGTTCACCAGGCTGCGAAATTTTTGCCAGTCGAAACACGGCCCCGGATCGGTCTTGCGCACCGGCGCGATGTCCGAGTGGCCGACAATATCCTCGACGGGGTAGGCTTCCTGCAGCGCACGGGTCAGCTCCGCCAGCTTTTCATACTGGATACCGGTAAACGGATCGTCATCACTGCCCTCCAGTTCGATGCCGATGGAAAAATCGTTGCAGCGGATGCGGTCGCGCCAGTTCGACACCCCTGCATGCCAGGCGCGCTTGTTGCACGATACGAACTGGATGATCTCGCCGTCGCGGCGGATGAAAAAATGGGCTGATACCTTGAGGTCGGCGATCATCTGGTAATAGGGATGCGCCCGGACATCCAGCTTGTTGGTGAAAAAATCGATCACGCCGCTGCCGCCGTATTCGCGCGGCGGCAGGCTGATATTGTGGATCACCAGCAGCGGCAGATCGAACTCCACGTCCGGCGGACGATCGTCGCAGTTGGGCGAAGCAATGAAGCGCACGCCCTGCAGAAAACCTGATTTGTCTATTTTCACTAAGGCGACTCCTCGGCGGGCAGTATTATTCGAATTCTATTTCAAAACATCAATAATTATGTAGGGTGCGCCTTGCGCACCACAATCATTGGTGCCCTAAAGGACTCCGATCCGATCCGCTACGAGCCATGAAACCGGCTCGTGCGGAATCGTATGCGTGGAACGCACCCTACAATTCTGGCACAACTTATCGGGCAAAAGCGGACTCTCGATCGCGGCATGGAAGTGGCTGCTCATGAACAGATGCGCCACCAAACCCATCAAGGCCTGCGGCAGCACCGCCTCGGCCATGCGGCAGGCGGCGGTAAAAATCGAATTCGGTCAAGTTTGTAAATCGCACAATGCTATAATCGCGCCACGTTTTTTCAAGGAAACCGCCCATGACCACTTTCGCCACTCTGTTCCTGATGCTGATCGTCATTTTAATTGCCGCCGAGGTATTTACCAATGCCTTGGAGCATTTAGGCGAAAAGCTGAAGATTTCCGAGGGCGTCACCGGTTCGCTCTTCGCCGCCGTGGGCACGGCCATGCCGGAAACCATGGTGCCGCTGCTGGCGCTCATGGCGGGCACCAGCAACGTGAATGTCAACGAGGAAATCGGCGTCGGCGCCATCCTTGGCGCGCCGCTGATGCTTTCCACCCTGTCCATCAGCCTGATGGCATTGGCGGTATTAAAAAAACGCGGCGCACACGGCCATTTCATGCCGGAAAGAACCGGATTGACCCGCGACCTGAATTTCTTTCTGGCCGCCTTCGCCTTTTCCGCCGTCGCCCTGTTCGTGCCGCACCAGCAAACCGCGATCCGCGCCGCCATCGGCTTCACCCTGGTGCTGACCTACTTCATCTACATCATGCTCACCCTGCGCGCCTCCGCCCATCTGGTCAAGGAAGGCCACGGCACCGAGGCGGAAGAGAAAATGTTCCTCTGCCGCCTGGGCCTGCCGCAGAACATGCCGGTGATCCTGATCCAGCTCGCACTGGGACTGGCCCTGCTGGTGGCCGGTGCCAAGGGCTTCATCCATGGCGTGGAAAGCGCATCCCAGTTGCTCGGCATCACCCCCCTGCTGCTGTCGCTGCTGATCATCCCGATCGCCACCGAACTGCCGGAAAAGGTCAACAGCATCCTGTGGATCCGCCGCCATAAGGACACGCTGGCATTCGGCAACATTACCGGCGCAATGGTGTTCCAGGGCACCCTGCTGCCCGCCATCGGCATCATGCTTACCCCGTGGGAGCCGCGTCAGGAGGTGCTGGCGGGCATCGTCATCACCCTGCTCGCGGCGCTGTGGCTCAGGCTGATGGTCAGCCGCGGGCAGCTCAGGGTCTGGCACCTGGCCGCCAATGGCGCCCTGTACATCACCTACCTCGTTATTGCGCTGAGTTAACAGGCTGTTGAAATTCGCCCGGAATGCCCTTCGATACGCGCTTCGCGCTACTCAGGGCGAACGATAATGTGTTTTCCCGTTCGTGCTGAGTAGGCGGCTTTGCCGCCGTATCGAAGCACAATGAGCGTTTTTCAACAGCCTGTTAAATTAAGGACACTAAGCCTTTACCACCACCCTGGTTAACGCTATTCTGGCCACTCGATGTTAGCCAGGGAGAAGTGCGCAATGGCCAAGAAACCCGCATCCGCGGACACCCCACCCCAATCGGGAAAAGATGAAGAGCCGGCTTTCTGCCGGGCGCTGGCCAATCACCTCATCTATTCCGTCGGCAAGGATCATTTCACCGCCACCCACCGCGACTGGTTCTTCGCGCTCGCCCACACCACGCGCGACCAGATGACCGAGCGCTGGATGGAAACCATGCGCCGCTATTACCAGGCGGACGCCAAACGGGTCTATTACCTGTCGATGGAATTCCTGATCGGCCGGACCCTGACCAACAGCCTGATGAATATGGGCCATTTCGACGAATGCCTCAAGATGGCGGCCAGGGCGGGGCTGGACCTGGAACAGGCGCGCGACATGGAGCCCGACGCCGCCCTCGGCAACGGCGGGCTGGGCCGCCTGGCTGCCTGTTTCCTCGACTCGATGGCAACTCAGGGACTGCCCAGCTACGGCTACGGCATACGCTACGAATACGGCATGTTCAACCAGCGCATCGAAAACGGCTGGCAGGTGGAGCACCCGGACAACTGGCTGCGCTACGGCAACCCGTGGGAATTCGCGCGCCCCGAAGTGCTCTACCCGGTAAAGTTCTATGGCCGGGTGGTGGATTACAGCGACGAAAACGGCTGCCTGCACCACCACTGGGTGGACACCGAGGATGTCATGGCGATGGCCTACGACACGCCGGTTCCGGGTTACGGCGGCAAGTCTGTGAACAACATGCGGCTGTGGTCCGCCAAGGCTTCGCGCGATTTCGACCTGAAGTACTTCAACGAAGGCAACTACATCAAGGCGGTGGAGGACAAGAACGACTCCGAAAACCTGTCCAAGGTGCTCTACCCCGACGACACCACGGCCATGGGACGGGAATTGCGCCTGAAGCAGCAGTATTTCTTCGTCTGCGCGTCGCTGCAGGACATGCTCTACCGCTTCTGCAAATTCCATAATAACTTCGATGAGCTTCCCGACAAGGCCGCCATCCAGCTCAACGACACCCACCCCTCGATCGCGATCCCGGAACTGATGCGCGTCCTGCTGGATATCCACCATCTAAATTGGGACCGGGCCTGGGCCATCACCACCCGCACCTTCTCCTACACCAACCACACGCTCATGCCGGAGGCGCTGGAAACCTGGCCGGTCGCCCTGTTCGAAAGCATACTGCCGCGTCACCTGCAGATCATCTACGAAATCAACCACCGCTTTCTCACCGAGGTCAGGCATCACAACCCCGGCGACGCCGAGCTTCTGCAGCGCATGTCCATCATCGACGAAAAGAACGGACGCCGCATCCGCATGGCGCACCTGGCCATCGTCGGCAGCCACCGGGTGAACGGCGTGGCGCAAATCCACACCGAGCTGATGCGCCAGACCATTTTCCGGGACTTCGACCGCAACTACCCCGGCAAGATCATCAACATCACCAACGGCATCACGCCGCGGCGCTGGCTCAACCAGGCCAACCCCGGCCTGGCCGGGCTGATTACGGAGCAGATCGGCAGCGCCTGGATTACCGATCTGGGCCAACTTGGCATGCTCGCCAAATTTGCCGCGGACCAGGGATTCCAGACAAAATTCCGCGCGGTAAAAAATGCAAACAAGGTGCGCCTGGCGGCCGTGATCCGGCAGAAGCTCGATATCGAAGTCGACCCGAACTCGATGTTCGACGTGCAGATCAAGCGCATCCACGAATACAAGCGGCAGCTCCTCAACCTGCTCCATGTCGTCACGCTGTATAACCGCATACGAGCCAATCCGGCGGCCGACCGCGTGCCCCGCACCGCGATCTTCAGCGGCAAGGCGGCGCCCGGCTATGCGCAGGCCAAGCTGATCATCAAGCTGATCAACGACGTGGCGGACATCGTCAACAACGATCCCGCGATCGGTGGCCGGCTCAAGGTGGCGTACATTCCCAATTACGATGTCACCACTGCCGCGGAAATCATCCCCGCGGCAGACATTTCAGAGCAGATCTCCACCGCCGGCACCGAAGCCTCCGGCACCGGCAACATGAAACTCGCCCTCAACGGTGCGCTGACGATAGGCACCCTGGACGGAGCCAACATCGAGATGCGCGATGAAGCCGGCGAAGAGAACTTCTTTATCTTTGGCCTGACCACGGCGGAAGTCGCGCAGACGAAGGCCAAGGGCTACAACCCGTGGGATTACTACCATGGTAATGAGGAATTGAGGGAGGTGCTCGACATGATCGCCTCGGGCTATTTCTCGCAGGATGAACCCGGCCGCTTCCGGCCGATCGTCAACGCGCTGACCCGCGATGGCGACCATTACATGCTGCTCGCCGACTACGCTGCCTACGTCGCCACCCACGAGCAGATGGAAGCGCTCTACCGCAATCCGGACGAATGGGCACGCAAAGCGATTCTCAACGTGGCGGGCATGGGCAAGTTTTCCAGCGACCGCACTATCAAGGAATATGCGGAAAAGGTCTGGGGAGTTAAAGCAGTCCTGAGTCCTGAGTCCTGAGTCCTGAGTCCTGAAAATTATCGCGCAGCGATACCACGCACTCAGCACTTTCCACTCAGCACTCAGGACTGTTTTCCGGACTAATCTATCCCCAGCCGCTCCAGCCGATAGCGCAACGCGCGAAAGGTAATGCCAAGCAGTTTGGCCGCCGCGGTCTTGTTGTAGCGGGTTTTTTCCAGCGCTTCCATGATCGCCTCTTTTTCCACGCTATCGAGATATTCCTGCAGGGGAAGGCTTTTCAGCCGCTCGGGGTCTTTTTGCGGCTTTGCCGAGAGCTGCAGGTCCTCCTTGCGGATTTCGCCGCCCGTTGTCATCGCCAGCGCCCGCTCGAGAATATTCTCCAGTTCACGCACATTGCCGGGAAAATCGTATGCCTGAAGTTCCTTCAAGGCCTTCAGACCAAGCTTCGGCGGATCGGCATTCACACCCGCCACTTTCTTGAGAATCCCGCCTGCCAGAAGAGGGATATCTTCCGGTATTTCGCGTAGCGCCGGCATTTTCAGGACGATCACATTCAGCCGGTAAAAAAGATCCTGACGGAATTTTCCGCTTTCCACGCAGTGGCCAAGATCCTGATGAGTGGCGCTGATAATGCGCACATCCACCGGATCCTCCTGGATAGCGCCAATATTGCGCACCATTTTTTCCTGGATGGCGCGCAACAGCTTCACCTGCATCGACAGGGGCAAATCGGCCACTTCGTCGAGGAACAGGGTGCCGCCGCTTGCTGCCTGGAAAAAGCCGTCCTTATCCTGGGTTGCGCCGGTGAATGCGCCTTTCTTGTAGCCGAAAAACTCGCTTTCCATCAGGTTCTCGGGAATCGCGCCGCAGTTGACGGCGACGAACGGACCGTCCCCGCGCGGGCCATTGAGGTGAACCAGCCGTGCCGCCAGTTCCTTGCCGCTGCCAGACTCTCCCGTGATATGGACAGGCGCCTGGCTGCGCGAGAATTTCTCTATCATCAGACGGGTCTGCTGCATCAGCGGCGAATTGCCGAGCAGCATCGGCTGGCCGGCAGCGGGCTGGCCTTCTCCAATTCTTCTCGCCTGACTGGCGCTCGGCAACTTGAGCGCAGCCTTGACCAGCGCACGCAGTTGCGGCAAGGAAACCGGTTTGGAGAGATAATCGAACGCACCGGCCTTGAGCGCGGCAACCGCGTTTTCGGCACTGCCATAGGCGGTGATAACCGCCACTGGCTTGCCTGGATAATTCCTCGTCACATAGTCCAGAAAACCAAGGCCATCGCCGTCCGGCAAGCGCATGTCGGTGAGACAAAGATTGTAGTAGTGCTTGTGCAGATATTGCTCCGCCTCGAATGTACTGGCGGCAACGTCCACCGCCAGCCCCATGCGCTGCAGCGTCAGAGCAAGCAACTCCCGGATGTCGGCCTCGTCGTCCACAACCAGCACACGATGCGACTTTTCTTCTTCACTGTTGGAACATTGCGACGCCCGGCTCAATACACCCCCCTTTATTTATGATTCCCCCGCAAGGGGAGGCCGTGGCCGTAAAGACGCTAAAAGCGTCAACAGCCGCGCTCCCGCATGGCTTCAGCCCATATCGGATCGGAGTCCCCTTGTCGGGCAGTTGATCCTGAAATGCCCGCCTTGCGCAGTATCCACGTAGTCGAGCGTAGCCCCGTTCGCTTCGCACAATTCGCGGGCAATATAAAGCCCCAAGCCGGTGCCGGTGCTGTCAGTGGTAAAAAACGGCTCGAACAACTGGGTG
>JAJYUW010000003.1:11720-55866 GCA_021792335.1 Pseudomonadota bacterium
AACATTCCCGGGCGGCAAGACCTTTGCCTGCAGGCGGATGCTGCCGGCCTCCTGCCGGCAGTGGCGCCAGGCGTTGCGGCAGAGGTTCCACAGTACCTGATCGAAATGCTGCCGGTCGAAGCATGCAGTCAAGTCCTCTTCCACCCTCAGGACAACGGCTTCGGCAGGGATGTTCTCAGTCTGGCGGAAGCGATTCACGAATTGGTGCAACACCGTGCCCAGTTCTATCTTTGCCGGCACAGCGCGATCCCTGCGATTAAGCTGCAAAACATCCTGCACCATCCGGTCAAGCCGGTGTGCATTGTCGAGAATGATTTGCAGCAGCCGGACACGGGTTGCGTCCTGATCCGGTTCTTCCTGCAACAGTTGTGTTGCGTGGCTGATCGAGCTGAGCGGATTGCGGATCTCGTGCGCGATATTGGCCGTCAGTCTGCCCAGTGCCGCCAGCTTCAGTTGCTGCGCACGTTCCTGCATCCGGCTTAAATCCTCCAGGAAGATCACCGCACCCAGCCCCTCATCCCCGCTGATCGCGGTAAAGCGGGCCTGGATCCGTTTTCCGGTAGCCGGCGCGACCAACTCAAAAAGATCGTTGCGTGGATTTTCAAGCCACCGCCGCAGGCATTCGGACAATGCCGGCAAATAGTGGCCGAGCAGCGGCTTGTCCCAAATCGCCGGCGGCTTGCCCAGCAGCCGTTCCACCTCGGCATTGCGCTGGCGGACTCTTCCCTGCTCGTCCACCACCAGCACGCCATCCGGCATATCCTGGATCACCAGTTGGTTGACCTGGGCCAGGTTGGCAAGGTCGATGCTCTGTTTCTGCGCCAGGCGCTCGGTCGCCATCAGGCGTTTGGTCAGCACATAGGCCAAACCCGAGGTGGCGAAAAACCCCATGCTGGTTAGACCGGCCAGGATAAAGCCCCTGGCATCCCCATCCAGCAGAACGACCTGAAATGAATGTTCCAGCAGGAGGGCGATCGTGGCCAGCGCGGCAAGGAACATGGCGAGGCGTCCGCGGCTGAGCATGCCGGTCGCTGCCAGAGGCGCCAGCAACAGCAAACCGAGACCGCTGTAGATGCCGCCGCTGGCATGTATGAGCAAAGTAACGAACAGCACATCGGCGGCCACCTGGACGCTCAACAGTAGATTCAGGCGCGGCCAATGGACATCGATAGGCACGATCATCAGGCTTGCAAAAATGACGTACCCCACGCTGACCGAGAAAAACAGCTTGGGATCGGATGCTCCGAAAGTATAGATGACCCCGAACATCGCATAGGAAACGGCAAAAGTGCCGGCGACGGTGAGGCGGAAAAGATTGAAATAGCGCAGCGAACGCCAGTATGCCTCGGGTTGGGACGTAGCCCGAACCTGCAGCAATCCGTTCAGCATTTGTGGCAAGGCAGAATCTCGCCGGGCATGGATTGCCGGCCGAGCGCAAGATTACTTCTGGTGAAGTTGGCGATGCTCATTCGTGCAAAAAAATTCGCCGCCGCTCTTGTCCTCGGGTGATTTGGCCGAGGAGACAACGGCTTCGCTTCTCGGCAGATGCACGCCGCAATGGGCACAGCGCACCATGTCCTCGCCAGGCACATTTTTTGGCGCCTCATCCTGCCGGATACTGCGGCCATAGCTCTTGAGCAGCCGGTAGATAATCCAGGCGCCAAAGGCAAGAAGCAACAGCTTGATCAACACCGCCCAGCCCCTGTAGAAACGAAAAAAACGGCACTTTGGACGCGGGAATACGCATTAAACCGAACTTCTCTTGACACGATACCCTAACTGTATAAAAAAAGTGGCGATAGCCAGAGAAAGCAAGTGTACTGATTTGCGCACCGCGTGTCACCACCGCAAGCCGCCGATCTGCGTTCCGGCAAAATCCTGCAATCCTTACCGTTCCCGCCCCGCCTCATGAAACGCCTTCCGCACCGGCGAGAGCAGGTATTCCATCACCGTGCGCCGCCCGAGCAGGATCTCGGCTGAAGCCTGCATCCCTGCCCCGAGCTGGAAGCGCTCCCCGTCCGTCTCCAGGCGCATCGCCTTGACGCTTGATCTGGGTGTCGTGCACAGGATGTGCTCCCTCGACACCGGGATAGGCGAAACGGCTGCCCGCGACGAAATCAATACGAATCGCCAATGCCTTCCGGGCCGCATCGAAATCAACACCCTGGACGTACCAGGGCTCGGCAATGCCCAGAGCGGCTTCAAACAGTTGGTTCTGCATCGTCATACTCTCACAAGAAACAGGGAATGCAATCATGTCTCATCAGCCGCCTGAAATGAAGCATTACCCACTCGAAATTCAAAAGAGGCAATAATTTACTGTTTGATAGGATGTGGCGGGGAGGCTCCGCTTTTGGGGGGAGAACGTATAGACGGATTCCGTGGCATCACGCCGGATGGCGGGATGATGGGCTGCGTGTAGCAGTGAAAGGTAACGGTTCGCAGGCTGGAGGAGTCCGGGAACTCCGGCAAGCAGCCCGAGCCCATCCTGAGCATGGCCGGAGGGCCCGACAGGAACGCTTCCCGATGATTTTCATCACGCTGTTAAACCGGGGTAAAGCGCTTACGAATAAGGCGGAAATCGTATCCGAATGGGGTTATCTGAACTTCGGCGAAGCCGCCGATCGTTGCTGTAGACGAAAACGACCGGGAATCTCTGACTTTAAAAGTGGTCGGGGTGAGAGGATTCGAACCTCCGGCCTCTGCGTCCCGAACCCGTTCCAGAGCCTTTTGCCCACCGGTAAAAAAATTAATAATGCATAAAAATCAGGATATTATTATGCAGCAACGCGCAACAACATGCAACTAGAAACAGTGTTTTTTGGCGCATTTGGCGCACGATTGGCGCACAAATAACCTTTCATCTTCACTTTATCTGTCGGTATTTTACGTAACGATGGGTGATTTGCCTATACTCCTCTTTGGACTTTTCCACAGAGCGCATGACCACCCTCTATCACCCCATCACAAAAGAGAAGGCAGCCGAAATTCTCTCTGTTTCCAAACGCACTATCGACAACTGGATTTCGGACGGCACCCTACCTGAACCGACGAACATCGGCCGCCGTGTTTATTGGCACCCAGCGACCTTTTTCGGCTGGCTTGACCAAAGGCTGGGTATTGCGCCAGTAACAAGCGACCCCTTGCCCCAAAGCAACCGTCCTCGCGGCCGCCCACGTACAACCCTGGAGCAGCCGCCCCAAAGGATGCACTGGTCACGGCAATTTGACCGTTTTCCCACTCATTCTGGTAAGGCGAACTTCCTTACCCGACCCTGAACGGCCCTCCGGCGGTGGCGCTATCAACACCCGTGGTTCTGGGCCGCCGCACCGGTAGCCATGGCGCTGATTACCTTTACTATGGCCATGCCCCCCCGGGAATCCAAGCCCATGATCAAACTGGCAATGATTTCGCCATGCCCCGTGCTCTTCGCAGGGATCTATTCGTAATGATATGAAAACAATAACAATTCTATCGAGAAGATGTCCCGCCATCTTGGCGCGGGGAGTTTGACTTAAGACAGATTCTTAGAAATCGGGTGATACAATATAAAGAAAAATGTGTAAGAATTTTTGGAAGATAGACTTCCTGCCGATAAGCAAGCAAAAATCGCGTGTCCGCACCTGCGAAAGACTGCGAGAGAAAGGTTTGGCGATGGCCTGTGTCTACGCGTCGCACCTCGTTCACGAGCGCAGACATCTGCAATACACCGCTTTTCCCCATTCGCCACTGGCGAGGTTCTCCAGTAGCCGGTAGAATCGCAGCATGAAAAAAACAAACCCTCAGGTTGGCCATGCCTCCCACTTTTCAGGACATGAGACCTTTCCGCTCCGGCAAATGTGGCTAAAGAAGGCGTTTGATCAGGCCGGGTCGGATTGGACAGTCCCCAAATCGACCTTCACCGACGCCGCCGCGATTTCCGAGTTCGGTGTCGGCAAGAACATGGTGGCGGCTATTCGCCATTGGGCTTTGGCATGCGATGTCCTGCACGACGATTTACCCGGCGCCTACTCCGTGTCGCCGACCGCGATTTCGATTTTCACCAACGACGGATTGGATCCCTACTCCGAGAATCCCTCCACCGCTTGGTATGCCCATTGGTGGCTTGCCGGCCGTGGAAACCGCGCAACGACTTGGTTTTGGCTCTTTAACCACGTCACGATGCCAACGTTTTCACGCGACGAATTGGAAGCACCGTTGGCCGACTACGCCCGCCGCATAGAGCCCAAACGCAAGCTCTCGGCCTCCACGCTATCGCGTGACATCGAGACCTGCCTTCGCAGCTATGCCCCGCGATTAGTAGGCGGCTCGCCCGAGGACTTCGCCGAGCCGATGCTCGGGGAGCTCGGTCTCATCAGTGAGGAGCGCAAGGGACATTTCGCATTCCGGCGCGGCCCAAAGGCGACGCTGCACGACGCCATGTTCGCCTACGCCCTGCTCGACTATTGGGACAGGGCGTCTCCCGGCATCAGCTCAATGGCCTTCGAGACGATTGCCTACGGTGAGGGGTCGCCGGGCCGTGTCTTCAAACTCGACGAGGACTCCGTCGCCGAGCGACTGTTCGCGCTCGACGAGCTTACCGGCGGAGTCCTTTCATGGACCGACACCGCAGGCCTCAGGCAAGTCCACAGAAAGACATTTGAGAACGAGGGACTATCCTCACTGATGATTAAGAAGTCCTATGGCTGAGAGCCCAAACCCTATGCTTTCGGACATCGTCCGAATCTCACGCCATTACCAACGCTCGATTCGCATCGATGTCGACTTGGGGCGGCCGGACGCTTTGGAGGGATACATCTGTCATGGCACTGCCATGGCCGCTCTCGACAGCATGTCCAAGCAACTGCGCGACAGCAATCAACGCGCCTTCACATGGACCGGGCCATTCGGAGGCGGCAAGTCCTCCTTGGCTGTGGCACTTGCCTGTGCACTTGACCCTGACAAAAAACTGCGGGCCAAAGCACGCCAGATTTTGCCATTGGACCGCCTGCCCGCCTTTGAGAAGGCCCTACCCACCCGTCGCGGGTGGCTGACAGTTCCGGTGGTTGGCAAGCGGGCCAGTGTCGTTCAGGAGATACACAAGGCGCTGATCAAGGGGCTCGGATTGGCATCCGATTCACGCAAAGTTTCAGCCTCTTCCGTCATTGCCGAGCTGTGCTCCGCCGCCGAGGAAAACCACCTCGACGGAACTCTGCTAATCATCGACGAGATGGGCAAGTTCCTAGAAGCCTCGGCATTGGGCTCAGGCGACGATGTCTATTTCTTCCAGGAGCTTGCGGAGGCTGCTGCGCGGGCCAAGGGAAAGGTTGTCGTCGTCGGCATCCTCCATCAGTCCTTTGGACAATACGCCGCCCGGCTTGGAATCGACACTCGCGACGACTGGTCGAAGATTCAGGGCCGCTATTCCGACATTCCGCTTGTCGCGGCAAGCGACGAAGTTGTAGAGCTAATTGGCAGGGCAATCGACGCAGATGAGAAACCACAATGGTCTCGCCAAGCGTCTGAGGCGATAGCCTCCTCGATAAGAACCCGCCGCCCCGCCGTTGGCGAGGGCTTTGCCCGCGCCCTTGACGTCTGCTGGCCGCTGCACCCTGCTATGGCAGCTCTGCTGGGCCCCATATCAAAGCGTCAGTTCGGCCAGAACGAACGCAGCACCTTCGGCTTTTTATCGTCGGTCGAGCCTTATGGCTTCCGCTCCTATTTGCAATCGACACCGAAGATGGACGCTACTTGGTATAGGCCCTCCGACTATTGGGATTACCTGCGCGCCAACCTTGAGCCCGCGATTCTTTCCTCTCCCGACGGGCACAGATGGGCTCAGGCTGTGGAGGCTGTGGAGCGCGCTGAGGCCAAAACCGACGACCCGCTTCATGTCGGCCTCATAAAGAACATTGCGGTCATCGATCTGTTTAGAAACGGGTCGGGACTAGCGGCTGAGTCGGATGTTCTGCGTGCTATCTCCGTCGGCAAGTCGCAGGAGGAAATCGACGCGGCTCTCGAGCAGCTCGCCAAGTGGCGGGTAACCCTGTTCAAGAAGCATACTGGATCTTGGTCGGTGTTCGAAGGAAGCGACTTCGACATCGACGCGGCGGTGGCCCAAGCCCGCGCGACTTTGCCGGGTGTCGATTTCAAGCTGCTGTCGAGTCTGTCCGACCTTTATCCGGTCATAGCCAAACGGCATTATCACGAGACGGGAACCTTCCGCTGGATGGATGTCGCCTTGTGCCGTGCGGAAGACGCCAAGCATGCTGCCGAGAACTTCAAGCCTCAAAAGGGTGAGTTCGGTTTGTTCCTCTTGGCTCTGCCAGGGAAGACAAAAAGCCTCAAAGCGGCCCTGCGCGAGTGCGGCGCCCATTCAAGGATGAAGCCTTGGCCTGTCGTCATAGGGGTTCCTCCCAACCACGCCCGCATCGATGATCTCGGGGCTGAGCTGCTCTCGCTTCAATCCGTCCAGTCACGGCATGAGCTAGGCGGGGACCCGGTCGCGAGACGTGAGGTCCAAGCCAGGATATCGGCCGTTCGAGCCAATCTTGAGGAGCAGCTTGCCGCCGCTCTCTCGCGCGCGAGCTGGATGGCCGACGACGTAGAGATGCCTTCTGGCTCACATCTCTCGCAGCTTGCGTCAAGTTTGGCAGACAAGGTCTACTCTGATGCTCCCGGAATATGGAGCGAGCTGGTCAACCGCGACAGCCTATCAAGCAACAGCGTCAAGGCCCGCCGCGATCTGCTGTGGCGGATGCTCGCCAACGATGAGGAGGAGAACCTCGGCATAGCCGGGTATCCCGCCGAGCGAGGCCTCTATGAGACGTTACTGGGAAGCACGGGCCTCCATCGTCAGGATTCAAATGGGGTCTGGCGGTTCATGCCGCCTGACTCCAAGAACGCTCCCGCGTTTCTGAAACTTTGGCAGGCGACCCGGGATTTGTTCTCGGATTCCGAGGCCAGAATCAGTGTCGCCGATATTCACGATTTGTGGTCGGCACCCCCGCTTGGTTTGAGGACCGGCGTGACACCGGTTATTCTCACGGCCTTCTTGCTCGCCCACAAGGGGAATGTCGCCGCCTACAAGGACGGGATGTTTGTCCCGCGCCTCACCGACGCCGACATCGACGAGTATCTCCAAGACGCCCGGCGTTTCTCGTTGCGCTGGGTGACCATAGACGAGGAGAAGACGAAAATCCTCTCAGGCATCTCAAAGATTCTCAGCGAGGTCGGAGCCTCCTCCGCCGCAAAGGACCCCTTGGAAGCCGCTCGCGGACTTGTTGCTTTGGTTCTTGGATTGCCCGCATGGGTTCAGAGAACAGGTTGCCTGAGCCCTGAAGCCCGTTCTGTACGCGACACGCTGCTCAAAGCAAGCGATCCCCACAAGGTATTGTTCGTCGATTTGGCGGCGGTCTTCGGCGGTGCCGACGGTAAGGAATATGTGAAAGCTCTGCGCGGTCCGGTTCGGGAACTCGCCGAAGCCTATGATGCGCTGCTGAAAAGAATCGAGTCGAGCATGCTCGAAGCTCTGGACGCCCCGGCCGACGACTTGGAACGCTTGCAGGTGCGTGCCGAGGCCGTCGCAGGAGTAACCGGTGATCTGCGCCAAGACGCTTTCTCCGCCCGTCTTGCCAAGCACGACGGAGGCAGGGAGAGCGTTGAGGGAATTTTGAGCCTTGCCGCCAACAAGCCGCCACGCGACTGGAACGACCGCGACATTGATTCCGCCCTGCTTGAAATCGCCCGCTTCGCCCTGCGCTTCCGCCAGTCCGAGGCGTTGGTCTCCGTGAGGGGACGCAAACCCACAAGCGAGGCCTTCGCCGTTGTGATCGGGGCCGGCCGCCAGACCCAGACGATTTCGCGTGAGTTCGACGTTCCAGACCGCCATCGCGCGAAGGTAGACAGCCTTGCCGCCGAACTTGTTGAAAAGCTAAACGCGCAAGGGTTGAGAACCGACGTTCTGATGGCTGTTCTGGCGAAGACTGGGCTGCGACTGGCTCAGGACGAAACCCGGGAGAAGCCGCTTGGCTGAGAAGCACGTCCTCGGCATTTCCGGTGGTCGCGACAGCGCGGCTCTAGCCGTGTTCATCCGACAAACCAGACCCGAGCTCGATGTCGATTACTTCTTCACAGACACAGGCAAGGAGCTTCCGGAGGTCTACGAGTTCCTGGGCCGGTTGGAAGGTTTTCTAGGCAAGCCAATTGCCCGCTTGAACCCAAGGCGCGGCTTCGATTTCTGGCTCCGCGAATACAACCACTATCTGCCTTCTGCGCAAACCCGCTGGTGCACCCGCCAGTTGAAACTAGCACCGTTTGAGCAGTGGATTCGCCCGATGCTTGCCTCTGGCGACAAGGTCACGACCTATGTCGCCATTCGCGCCGACGAGGAGTATCGCGAAGGTTACAGCTCAAAGCACGAGAGGCTGATCGTCAGCCTTCCCTTCCGCGAGGCAGGCATCGACAAGCGCGGCGTGCTGGACATTCTTGACTCATCAGGTGTCGGCCTGCCGAAATACTACGACTGGCGTTCACGCAGCGGATGCACATTCTGCTTCTTTCAGCAGAAGATCGAGTGGGTAAGGCTAAGGGAACGCCATCCGGAAGCCTATGAGGAGGCCAAGGGATACGAGAAAAGCGCCCTTGAGCATGGCTCTCCGTTCACATGGTCGCAGGGCGAACCCTTGAGTGACTTGGAAAAGCCAGAGCGCATCCAGCAAATCATTGGGGATTACGAAAAACGCAAGCTGCGTGATCTAAAAAAACGTCCGGTGAATCCGCTACGCCCAATCGAAAACATCGTCGACATCGACGATCTATATGGCGAAGACGAAGGCGGCGGCGCCTGCGTGGTTTGCCATAAATGACCGGAATCCGGCATTCAGATTTTGACGCCCTGATGGCCACCAAGATTCTAATCTTGTACCTAGAAATGCATTTTGCATCTACAATTGCTCCATAATTAGGAGCCACAATATTGGATCTCACGTCACTTATTGACTTCGCCGACGAAGCGGAGGCCGAAATCGGGAAGTATCGCGTTGAGTTGACCCTTTCACCAAGCAAGCTGGGCTTCAGCCCGTATTGCGTGCCTAATCTCACTTGGCAAAGCATTAAATACGGAGAAGCTGAACTACATCTCGTTCCAGACGACAAACGAGGCATATATGCGTTCGCCATTTGCGAACCAAGCGCAGTGCTTCCACCACATGGTTACATTCTTTACATTGGGATAGCGGGAAGAAACTCTACGCGGTCTCTGCGTGATCGTTACAAAGATTATCTCAATGCAAAGAAGGTAATGAAGCGCGCTCGCATCGCTTACATGATTGGAACATGGCATAAAGTCCTGCGCTTCTTTTTCGTTCCCGTTGATGACGCGATGACGTCAGCCGATTTAGAGACACTAGAGAAGCAGCTTAATACGGCCCTCCTTCCTCCATTCTCCCAAGGCGACCTCGAAGCAGAAACTAAGATCAACCGAAGGGCATTCAAATGACAAACACTGCCGGAAAACTTACTCTGCCCGCGCTTCGCGGAATCATGGGCGATTGGGTTTATTACTCATGCCTGATGAATCTTGTAGAGCTGGGCAAGCGGGTTCACTATGCCCAAGATATCCATAAGAGCCAGCAACTGTCAGACTTGATTCAAAGGCAGTTGAAAAAAAGTAGAAGCGTCCAGATTGCCAGTTATTTGAAGACCCAACCAGAGCGCTTTTTCAATTCTCTTGTTATCGCGACATATGGCGGTCAGCCCAACTGGCGCGCGATATCCAGTGTCAGGTCCAAATCTGCAAATGATGATCTTGGCGCGCTAGAACCAGAAACGCTAGAGTCAGTCGGATTTCTAACGCTGCGTGGAGATGAAAATCTCTTCGCGCTTGATGGGCAACACAGACTTGCTGGAATTAAGAAAGCTATCTCGGATGGCTTGGACCAGGATCCGGTTGACGAGGTATCAGTGATATTCGTCGCGTACAAAGCCAATTCAAAGGGGCTTGAGCGAACTAGGCGGCTATTCACAACGCTAAATAAGACAGCAAGGCCAGTTTCGAAAGGCGACATTATCGCGTTAGACGAAGATGACGTTATGGCGATCTGCGTAAGGCGGCTTATTGAAGAGACTGAACTCTTTTCTGGCAACAAAATAGCTTTCACAGCGAGCAACAACATGCCCTCTACCAATACGGAAAGCTTAACGACTATCGGTAATCTCTACGACGTCTTGACGATTCTATTTACCGAAGTGCAGTCGGATTTGCGGAAACAAAGGAGCGAACTCCTGAAGGCTCGGCCAGAAGATGAAGACCTAGACAAGTA
The DNA here is from genome assembly GCA_021792335.1 of Pseudomonadota bacterium. Lineage (GTDB taxonomy): Bacteria > Pseudomonadota > Gammaproteobacteria > Burkholderiales > Sulfuricellaceae > Sulfuricella. Next base: position 22,022 of record JAJYUW010000003.1, read on the forward strand.
TTTCAAATTCGCACACAACTACTTTGTTCTCATGCGCAAGAGCTTCGCTGAAATCGACGAATTCTTTGCGGCGGACAACCCTGAGGTTGTTGTCAAGAAATATCGTGGAAGTCATGGAGGAAAAGCGATCTTCAGGCCACTCGGACTCGAAATGTATACTCGCATTATTGCGCGACTGACGAAAGAGATGTCACGTGGTGAAGCGGTGAAGGTTGTAGCCAAACTTCCTCGAGATCTGACTGTTGCTCCATTTCTCGGCCTGATGTGGGATTCAAATAACAACACTATTAGCAATGCTCATAAGGTCACATTGCGTGAAGTTCTCTTGTATATGACGGGCTACTCGAAGTATTCCGACGCCAATCTGCTTGGGCGGTATCGCAAGGAACTTGGCGACGAAAAAGCCGTATTGCCTAAAAAGGTAATTTAGAAGAGGTCATGAACCTCTAAGTAGCGAAACTGCCCCCTAAATTTCCCGTTCCTTTTGAACAACAAGATCAGAAAAACGGGCAAGCAAATCGAGATTAAGTCGAAGCCTTGACTCAATCTGCGCGCGATCCCACCAGTCGGTCCAAGTCCCGCGACGAGCTAGAGCGACAAGGTGTTCTACAAGCGAATTAGCAGGCTGGGGGAACGCTACAAGGAAATAGCCTTCGGCGTCGTGGCGCTCGATGGTGTCCCGAATGTCGACCACTTTGGCCTTGCCCACTGAGGGCTGGTGTGCCTTTACCTGCACGACGATGCTCTTCAGTATCGCAGGTTCAGGGATACCATTCGATGCGGAGCCATCCAACCCGTGCCCAGAAGAAATTAGCCAACGCGCAATAAAGTCCCGCCCCCCATCGCGTTCACGAGTAGGGCCAGCTTGCCGAACCCAAGCCACGCCTTTTTCTCGCTCTAGGAGCGCGTAAACAAGGTCTTCAAAGCGTCCGCCGTCGATTCTTTCTGTCCACTCAAATGCATAGTCGACCGAGAATACGGCATTCTCAGCAGATCGTCGCACAAGAAACTTTGTCCGTTCCGTTTCGAATGAGCGGATGCCGCAATCTGCCGCAATAGCGACGATAGATTGCATCCCGACAAAGACGCAATGAGATTCAAGCGGTATGAGCGCTATGGCCTTATCAAGAGGGGCTGATCCCGCTCCTTTCCATGGCAGCGAGGATTCTGGCTCGATACTTCGCAGCAACCGCAGACCGCTAGAAATAGTCCGATGCGCGACAGCGTTCTTCAGCCCGCTTCCGACGATTGACACTCTTGATCGTCCACTCACACATACTGGATCGTAAGCTGCAAGTGCCACGCGGAACGCGGCAGCTCTTGCCGGAGGAAGAATTGCAACCGTAATGCCATTGGCGAGCGATTTGGCGTAATACCAGTCGGGACACTCACGAATCCCTGCCATGTCATCAAAGTCAGTAAAACTCCCACTGGAATTCAGAGCATCAACAAGCTCCTTGGCACCGTTAGTCCACCTAGCCTGTGGATACATGATGTCGCCCCACCCTACGACGTCATCTAGGGCGTGGAAAGCGAACGCCGTATGCGCAAGAATTTTCGCCTTAGGTGGATTTGGATCACTTAAATCGCCAACCTGATCAAAGATCAGCCATCTAGCGTAGATCTCACCCGGTATAGGGACAAACCCAGCCTCATCCACCAGCCTCGTTGATGCCGCGCCATTGGCCCTTAAAACACACGCCCAAAACAACGATAGCAGATCGTGTGCGTCGGTGCGCCCTCCGCAGCCGTCCATCTGGTATGAATTCGTTCGCAAATATCCAAATGTTATCGAACCCTGATCAGTCTGTTGCTCTGCCACTTTTAGCGGATAGTGGTCCTCCTGCGCACACGGCTGCTGCATCACATAAGTATGCAGGCGGGAGAACATTTTTTCCTTCATCCGGGGGGCAAAACTTCTGGCGCGCCATCTGAACGAATCGCCTCTACGGCTTGGGCGATGTCGTCGTCGCTGAGGAATGGAGCTTGGGCGAACACCAGTCCCTGCTCGCCATTCAACTTTGCGGCCAGGTGTCCCTTGCCTAGTAATAGCTCAGCTCCCGGTCGGTCGAGCGCGATCTTCGAAGTCGCCTCGCTAGCAACTTTCAGAATCAGACGGTTGCCAAGGTTCTCCCGCAGCTGCATCGGCATCACGTCCTTGTCCGGCCGCTGTGCTGCGAAAATCAGGTGGATGCCGGCGGCCCGCGCCTTGACGCCAAGCCTCTGGACAGCGGAGCTGACTGCGTTCTTGTAGGCGTCGTCGAACATCCAGTCAGCGAATTCGTCGTGTATTAGAAATACCATCGGCAGCCGGTTTTCAGGAGCTGATTTCGCGTTGTATGTCGGCAAGTCGCGAGCCCGCGTCTCAGAGAAGATCCGATACCTGTTCTCCATTTCCTCGACAAGGCTTGCCAGGATCTCGGCCGAGCGTTCCTTAGTCGTCACAATCTTCTCGCGCATGTGCGGAAGGTCTTCTAAGGCCGAGTAGTCGACACCCATCTTGGGATCGATGAGTACCATCTGGGCGAGCTCCTTTGGATTGGTGGCCGCGATATCGAGAATCATGGCCTGGATGAGGACCGACTTTCCGCTGCCTGTCGTTCCGGCCACAAGCGAATGCGGGTCGTGGGCGGCCAATCCGCCGAATTCTCCGCCGAGGTTGAGATAGAGCAACGCTCCATTGATTTCCTGCACACCAAGCAAGATGGAGGTATTGATGCCGGCGGCGTTTCTGTTCAGGGTCCGCCTTGCCCACAAGCCCCAAAGCGAGACAGACTGCCTCTTGGAGCCGGCGATGGTGATGACGATCTCTCCCGGCTTTGGCTGGACGGTGACCAGGTTGATGGCATGCGTGGTCAATAGCTGCATGCGTTTGGCCTCGACGTCCTCGACGCGCAGGCGATCCGAACCTGCGAGCCTGACCAGACATCCGTTCGGCGTGAGCCGAGTCGCAAGTACCGCCGCTTGAAGCCCGTATCCGTTGAGGGCGGCTTTGAGCTTGCGCGTTGTCTCCTGCGCCCACTCCTCGCGCTCGTCGGTGGCGGCCGACAGTCCCGCCGTCTTTGACGCGACAAGGGTATTGAGGCTTGCGCCGAATGCGGTGGCCTCCGGCTGTGCATGCGCGCTGATTGGCGCTTCCAGTTCGGTGGCCGGCGCCTCGGAAGTCGGGGTGGCAGGCGGCATCACTTCCGTCGGCGCGACATCCGCGGCAAGCGCGGGGCTTGTTGCAAGAAGCTCGATCATCGCACCCCAGGCGACACGCGGTGCAGGAAGTTGGGGCGTGGCGGAAAGCCAAGGCTGCGCGGGTCCGAGCTTTGAGCGGATTGTCGTCGGATCTTCCTTGCGGGCGTAGGACTCGACCAAAAGCCTGAGCTCGTTGCGCTCGAAAACCTCCTGCCATGCTTGGATGCCGTCGGTGTCGTCGACCAGGTGCTGCTCGGAGGCCGAAGGCCCGGCGGGGTCTGTGGAATGGACGAAGACATGCGAATAGCCGCGCAGGGAGATTCCGGCTTCCCCGTCGCGCAGCTTCGCCCGCGCCCGCTCCAAGAGGCCCGAGCAACCGGGTGGGATGTCGGCATCGACGAGCAGGTCGGCAAGCCGCGAGAGCCAAACGTCGCGGTCGAGCCGACCGGGATCGCCGAACAAGGCTGCCCGAAAAGTAGAGAGCGTCGCCATCAACTGCGCCTTCGAGGAACGCCGGGCCTCAGCTGCTCCGTTGGCCGCGACATATTTTGACTCGATGACGGCCACATGTAGTATCGGCCCCTCCTCACCTTCCTCAACGCAAAGGCCCAGGATATCGGCGATGCGGCTTTCCTTTTGCGCGAGCCAGTCTGCATAGTCGTCCAGGAGGAAGAAGACGCTGAAAGCCGCCCGTTTTCTGGAGCCTGATATGACCTTGAACTCCTCTTCGAGGAGATGACGGCTCATGACAAGCCCAATCATCTCCCCGGCCGAAATGCCGCGCTTTGCGGCCCGCAGAACGATGTCACCAGACACCGACAGGGCGTCTTTCTTCATCCGGTCGGCCAGGGCCGAGAGTTCTTCGCCGGACAGTGGAAGGCCCAACTCGCCGAGCCTGCGCCTGGCGAGAACCCCAAGCAGCCGAAGTTCGGATGTGGAGCTGACGATGGTGTTGCGGCCGTTGGTGGAGGTCCTGCGGTAGCGGACTACCGTGACTCCGTTTGCTTGAAGTTGGCGCTTGTCCAAAAGCTCGTCGTAGGTGGCGACCCATTCGGCGAGGGCGTGCGCGTCGTCGAGGGTGGCCTTCAATGTCTCGTTTTGAAGCGAGATGCGCCGCGCCGGCAACAATTGCGTTCCGGCCGTGGCGTCGGTCTGCCGCACCACCGACGCGACAGCTCCGACATAGGCCCAGCCTGAGGCTGTCTGACGCGGGCAGGTCAGGAAGGTCGTGGATTTGAGCTCGTTCTCGCCTGACACGCTACGGTATGACCAACGTGACGGAGCATGCTCCAGAGTGGGCCGTTCGTTGGTCCAGTCGACTGGGATCCATTCCACCGCTGCGGTTCTCGAAACGACATCGTGGAGGAAGGCGACATCGAAGGCCCGGAATCCATCGCTTGCCCGAGGAGGCGTTGAAGAAGGCGGAGCAACCGAGATGCGAAGTTTCGACATGAAGTTCTGGCTCGTCTCGCTCACCACCGGCAAGTCCGGGTCATCGCCGGTCTTGGTGACAAGCTCAGCGTAGACGCGCCTGAGCTTTGCAGGGTCGCGGTGGCGCACAGAGACATTGCACTGGAAATCAGTCTCAGTCTGCATGCCCGACAGCTCGCGCACGACCGCCAGCGGCAGCTCTGCAGCGTCTGCGTTGTAGAGAAGCACGCTCAGATTCGACGCCTCGTGTGGCTGCAATCCGATATACCGCTCCATCAACTCGCGCGCTTGCTTAGCAGCGGCGGCCGGATCGACATCGGTGAGGGAGTCGTCGGAGCCGCGCACTGGCCGCTCAAGCAGGCTGTATCCGTTGACGGTGCTGCTCTCGCAGACGAGGATCGGAGTTCCGCCCTTGTTGGCCGCCGCTATCTCCGGATAATACGGATGGGCGAGCTCCTCCGAAAACTCACGGAAGAAGATCCCCCTGTCGCCGAAGAGCACTTTCTTCCCGTTGAGGATGTGGGTCACAAGACCCGCGACGCGGCGGGTTTTCACCGCGAGGGCCTTCATGCGCTCGGGATGCCAGGGCGGGATGATCACCGACGGCTGCTCGCCTGAGACTTTCACCGTTCCGATGGACAGCACCTCGGCGACAAGCTCCGAGCGGCATATGTCACCGCGCGCGTGGATCGCCAGCGCGCGAAGCAGCGCAGCGAAGGAGTCGGCCTGCCGCAACACCGCCTCGCCATGGAGTCCCGTTTTTATGAAGTCTTCCAAGGCAAGGATGTAGTCTTCCTCGAAGGTTTCCCATGAGGCCCGAAGCTCGGCGCGCTGCTCCTCGGAAATGCGTCCCTTGACGGCGAGATCGTCTATCCTGCGCTTAATGTCGGCCCGCATGCTTTTCAGCTGCTTCGACTGCGGAACCAGTGAACCGGCGTCGTGCGAATAGGTGGCCTCCAAAGTGGCGGTGTCCAAAAGGGACACGCTCTGCACCCCACCCTTCTTGCTGACAAGGCGTCTTGGAACCTCTGTACAGCCCACGGAACCCTTCTCTTGGAGACGCCGCATGTCGTCGATCAGCGAAAGCCCTATGGAGTCAGGACGGTATAGCCACAGCAGCTGCGTCTTCTCCAGGATGGTCTCGTCTGCGCCCTTCTTTTCAACAAGGGAGACTTCAAACTTTATCTGGACGGAATTTTTCGCAAGCGAGGTGCATGGCTTGAACTTGTCCTTGCGGATTTCCTTCTCGCGGACCAAAAAAGCGGGATGATCGAACAGTGGGTCGGGCAGGTTTCCCGCCCCCATCCGTTCGACGCGCCATTCGACGCGTCCGTTCATAAGCTCTTTGAGGCCGCGATACATCGCCGAGAAGAACGCCCCGACGTCCTGGTTGTGGCGCTCTCTCCAAACGGTGCGGCCTTTGGTGACGGTGAAACGCAGTACACGCTCGCCCTGCGGCTCCGCTGCCCCTGCCACAAGGTGGTGAGCGACGCTGGCAAAGCCGTCGAGGAAATCATGGCATTCGATGGGCTTGCCGAATACCACCTTTTCCCAACGTGCGTGCAGCTTCGTGTTTTTCTCTATGTAGCGGCGGTGGAGCTCGAAGAACACCTCATCATCATCGTTCCAGTCGGATCGCTTTTCCCGGGCGCGCAATCCTTCAAGGTGTTTGCGCCATTCGGCGTCGAGCACATCTGGGTCGTCGCAGTCGTGGTCGAAAAAATAGATGGTTGCGTCGGCTAGGCCCTGCTGGCGCTCACGGGGCTTGTCGAAGATGAGGTGGACTCCGTCCTTTTCCCACTCAAGGGCCATGACCTCAGCGGAGGTCAGCTCGTCGCCTGGCTGCGCGTTGATGAACGCGAGAAGGACTTCCCTTGCGTGATCCTGTATAGCTTCGGCGTTCTCGTCGAGGCGCTGGCGCAGCTCCTCTGGATCAAGCGGCTGGCCGTTAGGCCGCATCTTGGAGAGAAGCGGGAAGCGGTTCGCGAAGAGTTTCTCGAACACCTTGCGCCAAGGCGCGACGGCCGCCCCATAGGTCTTGGAGCTTGAGAAAAACGATGTGTCGCGGGGCAGCCCGACATAAGGCAAAGCCCAGCCGATGGCGTCGCGAATCGGATGTCCATGGGCCGTGGTGGCCTCCCCGGCCAAAGCACAAAACTCTCCGAGCTGGTTGAGCGAGAGCTCCGAGGCGCCCATCAGGCCCCTGAGGGCGGCGCGAAAGACAGCCCGGTCCTCAGGCGTCGGGGCGATGCCGGCAACATGGCAGGTCGCCTCCACCCAGGACTCCTCGTGCGACCTGAACTCCTTGGCGCCCAATGCGGTCACATGCCCCAGCGTGTCCGCCAGATTGTGCTCGTTGCCGTTGGCGGTGAGCAGCGCCTCCTTGGTGGTGCCAGAGTTGCGAACCTCCCCTGCATTCATCTGTGTGAGGGCCTCAGGCGGAAGCCCCTCGTCCTTGACCAAGGGTTCTGGAATCTTCAAATCCACCCGCGCGGCAAGGTCCGGGTTGTCGAGGATCTCGCGGACTATCGACGCTATCTGGGCAGGTGCAAGCTTGTCGAGACGAAACATGGCAGCGGAGTCAGGCAGCGAGCCGTCGCTTTGCCGTGAGTCGGCGAGGCGGCGCTGAAGGATGTCCGCGCCGACGCGGCCGATGATTCTATCTGTCCGCATCATACCTCTCCCTTGGAGACGAACGGATTCTCGACAAAGGAGCACGAATCTGAGAGCCTTCTGACCAATCCAAGCCCGACAAGGCGGGTTTCAAGGTTTCCGCGGTTGTCGCTGAGAGCGTCCTGGTCTACTGTCTTGGCGCGCACCAAGTGGGCTCCTTCGGCATCGCCGATGACAAGGCCGTAGCGGGCACGGACCTCGTGGAGAAACTCGTCAAACTGCATGCGGTCCTCGACGATGGACACGACCAATGTCTTCAACAGGCGGTCGTTCGGCGCGTATCGGTTGCGCCTCGACAGTCGCCGGGAGCTCAGGCCTATTGAGCGCGACCAGGCTGCATGGATCTTCCCGAAATGGCCTTCGTGGCGGGTTTCCGCCTTGTCCGCAAGCATCCGGACAAGCTCGTCTCCTGTCATTTTCTCGTAGTCGGTCTCATCGTCGGTGTCCACAGGAGGCCACTGAAACCAAGCCCTCATCAAACAGAGGCGCTCGCCGTCAGGATCGTCGGTCTCGGCAGCTTTTGCCCATTCGTCGCAGAGCCTGATTTGCTCGACCGCAGCGCGCACGGCGCGAAGCGACAATGATTGGTTTGCCTGGTAGGAGTCGCCTGAGAGCGCCCTGACTTTGGTGCGCTCTCGGGAGACGATTTCGCACACGAGCTCCACTGGCTCAGCATCCCCGACTTGCGTCTTCGCTCGTTCCAAGAAATACAGGAGCATATTGAGGCCGGCGCTGGCGATCAGATGCTCCAGCGCGTCATATATGGGCATGTCCCGCGAGAGGATCGCAAGCCAGTCGTCACAGAGCCTGTCAAAGCGGGGGTTGGATGCCTGGGGGAGATATCCGACATCCTTGGCTTCGGAAAATTGCGGCTTTCCTTGCAAAGTCCTGGCAAGGCGGTTCATCGGGGCAGACACGTTAAAGAGCCGCCCGATAAGCTTTTCTCCAAGCTCCGATCCGCGCTCTGCCCGGCAAAGCATCAAATACAAGAGCTCTCCGGTGCGCCCAAAAAACAGCCTGTCGTTGGAGGCTTTTCCACCGACGACCCTCAAATCCTCGTATAGGGCGTCCGGTCCGAAGGGGAAGACGAACTTTGAGCTCCAACGTTTGTTGCTGCGCGCTTCGAAGGCCGAAGAACGCAGCAGTTCGATGGCCTTGGCGAAATCGTCGAAGGAGAGAAACGCCCGGCGCAGGTATTCCATGTCGGCGTCGTCGATCTCGGTGGCGTCCAAGGCGAAACGGGTCTTCCACTCCCTCCACTTGTCCTCATCGGGCAAAGACTTCTCGCGAATCGACTCCACATATGGGTTGTTGAACAACAGCCCCCGCAGCTTCATCTGCCGCTGCGGCCGATAGCTCACCTGCTCGTTGGGCGCCGCCTTCAGCGGGTTGTCGGCGTTAGAACCGAGCACCCCCAGAAATTCCAGAACCGTGAGATGTGGAAGCTGGGCGTCGTGGAGACGATGGCCCCAGATGTGCTCGTCGACCGCGTAGTCGACTCCGTCAATCTTTGGTCTCACGAGCCTGTCCTCACGGTGATGGGCCGCGAGAATCCGTGGCCGTTTTGCTCTATCTCGATGAAGTTGAGTGTCAGGGCTCCATTATCCTCACTGGGCTCCTCGTCGTCATGTGAGAGTCGCTCAATACGCAGCAGCTCGGCCTTGCGAAGCAGCTTCGCTTTGAAGGCGAGCATGTCCTCCAAGCACTCGTTCGAAAAGCTTCCCGGCAGCGCGCCTTCAGCGACCCGGCAGAGAAACTCGAAACGCACAGGGGAAAGGTTGAATGTCGTCGAACCGCCCTCTCCCTGCGCAAGCGACACGCCCAATGCCGGTCTCTCGGTCAGGGCGTCGATCTTGACGGACATGCCAACACCACCGACGCGACGTGCAGGAGCCTCGGTGTCGCAAAGGACACTGATCCTCGACTGGGTGAAGCCGCCGGAGCTCGCGACGAAAACCCTGTCGTTGTTCTCGATGAGAAGGCCGGTCATCACGCGATTGAGCCCCCGCACCATGCGAGCCCGCACTGTCTCGTCGACTGGCTTGCGCTCAGCGAGCGCGGCGGACATGTTCAGGTAGTCGCCAGCGAAACGGAACGCCGTCATGTCCCAGAACGGATAGTCGCGCTCGTCATCGGGCAAGGTAAAAAAAAGCCTGCGTCTTTGGGTCTCAAGGCGCGCGAGGAAATCTGCCGCGCCTCCGTCGATTCGGGCGATCTCTTCGCCTTCAAGATATCGCAGCTGCGCTGCCAGATAGGATGGGGTAGCGCCGTATGCGGAATCTGCTTTGACCAGCCTGTTGAATGCATCCAAAAGGTTGCCGTCGTCGGCGCCGTATACGAGCAAGCCGTCGGCCCCGTTGGATGTTTCCTCGCCGATGCCGAAGGTGGCAAGGGCCCGGAACACCTGATGGTCGTTCGCGCGCTTGCGCGGCAGGTTGACTCCGAAAACATTGTCGTAGATGGAACCGTTTTCAGTCTTTCCGGCTTCCTGGATCTTGGCCACATCGGCGCAAGACAAAAGACCCTCCCGTGCGTCCTTGTGGCCGAGGATCATGTTCGCCGTCAGAGCGAGCAGGTCACGCACGGGAAGGTGCCAGCCGTTGAGCCTTGCGACTTCGACGAGATCGCCAAGGCGTCTCACGAAGCGTCCCCTATCAGTTGCGCCAAGCAGCCGTTCCCTGTTCTCGTATATTGGACACAGGCGCTCAGGAGAGCGCAGAGAACATTTGGCGCAGTTCTCCCATTCCGCGTGTCCCGCGACTGCAGAGAGAACCTCGTCGAGCGAATGCCTGCGTGCGGTCCGGCTCAAATCGAATATAGCAAGTCGCTCAGGCGCTTTGCTGGCAAGCAGGAAGGCGTCCTGTAAAGGTTTTCTGAGAGGATGGACCCGCCCCTGCCGCAGTCCGAGGTTCCGAAGGCGCTCCAAGATTTGGCCATGGTTGGCGGCCACGACCAGGAACTGCTTGTTCTCCTCGCCAAGGACTGAGCGTTCTAGTAATTCCAGAACTTCGTCGCTTTTGCGCTCGTCGCTGACTGCGCTGAGGTCTTTCACAAACACGGCGATGCGCCCGTCGGCCAGGGCCAGCGTTTTCACGGGAGCGGAGATAAGCCATTCACAGGGGTCGCCACCAAGTGCTCCCCACAGGCTGCGGCAGTGGTAGGTCTTTCCATCCCCGGCGGTTCCCGCAATGAGAAGCGAACCGTGTGCACCCGATTCCACCCTTAGCCGCATTTCTTCAAGCTGTGGGCTATCAAGGGTTATCGGCTGAACCTTTGCCCGGCCAATGGCTCCGACGACATATTCGTCAAAAAGTGTGAGGTCGTTTGGCGTGGGGCCGTATGAGCGCAGAAAGCGCACCCACGCTCCGGCAGGGACGGCACCAGCATCTTGGCTGGAAGGAGTAGCACTCATCGGCAACATCCAATTCTTGTTATGAAGGAGGAAGCCTCCCCGGCTTGCTCGACTGTCCCTCCGTCCGCACGCCGTCAAACATTTGGCTGAGACAATGGCATATTATAGCGCGATTTGGCAAAGATTTACTCTGGCATTGACATTAGGGAGACCGGCATGAAAAATCGAACTTTCGTACCCATTGCTTGAGCCGCAAATTCTATTGAGACGGCTATTTAGAGCTCTTTTACTGCTATTTTAAGGCATCCGAAGGCTCGTGAGATGAGCCACTGCATTTTGAATTTGGAGGATTCAGCCTTTGCCTGTTGCCGGAGTTGGCTGCGGATGGGAAGCGCCTAGTGTCGCGTCACGCATAATTTGTCGTATATATAGTGTTGAACTACAGCAATTTTTATCAATAAAATTATAGCGTTGCAATGTAACCTCATATCCGACATTTGAGGCGTGACGCGACACTAGCAGGCTTACAACATATCCAGAAGAGCGGACATCAAGCATGCCGAACATGTCCATCAGTCGCAGCAATTCGAGGATAATGGATAGGTGTCCATCGCTGCCTTTTTTGTAACTACTCAGGTACATGTCAGGCACATGGCACGCCTCGTGCTTTTAAGTTGGCATGGACGAACTTCCCGACCTTGCCCGACTGAGCGTTGCCGAGAAAGATGAACTGATTCGCGAGCTGTGGCCCTTGCGTGCGCTGGTTCGCGATCTGGCGGCACAAGTGACTGCACTTCAGGCAAAGGTCACGGAACTGGAAGCCCGACTGGCGCAGAACAGCCGCAATTCGAGCAAGCCACCCTCCTCGGATGGGCTGAACAAGCCAAAGCCCAAGTCGCTGCGCAAAGCGGGGCAACACCCGAAGGGCGGTCAGAAGGGCCATGTCGGTCACACGCTCAAGAAGGTGACCGACAGGTTCGCCTCGATGTGCAGCCGGGCCTGCTCGGCCTCTTCCCACGTGTCGAACGTGATGTGCTGGAGGGGCACCCCCTTCCGGCGCACGCGCAGCTGGAAGGCAGTCTCGAGCTGGGCGAGCTTGGCCTTGATGCCCCGCGCGCTGAGGGCTGCGCAGTAGCGCTCTGCATCGGGCGATTGGGAAAAGCGAAAGCGTTTGTCGAGGTCCGGCTGAGTGCGGACCCGGACCAACCAGGGGGAACGGTTTTGGATGTTGCTGTTGACAGCGGACTTGGAAGACATACGGTGCTCCTGATGGTAAGGAGTACCGTATAGGCGAGAAGCGGCGAAATTCGAAAAAAATATTTCGCGCGGCATGCTCTGGAAACTGGAGCATGCCCTGGAAATTGGCGCACGATTGGCGCATAACCGTGTTTCTTATGCGCCAACGCCCCGCAATGCAAATCCTAACAGGCTGATTCGTATTGCTTAATTATGGTCGGGGTGAGAGGATTCGAACCTCCGGCCTCTGCGTCCCGAACGCAGCGCTCTACCAGGCTAAGCTACACCCCGTTTTGACTTTTGCGGGCTTTCGCCTTGGGGCGAAATGCCTGCTTACACCATTTCAGTAACTTCGCGTGACGGCAAAGTCGGCCAATTGTAGCAAAGATTCCTTGTGTTTTGAATGCGGCAGGTGCGAAATGGCATCGCACGCCACTTTAGCTTCTATTTTCGCCCGGGCTCTTGCGTAATCCAGTGCGCCGGTATCCCGGATTGCGGCCATTACCGCACCCAGTTCGCTCAAGCCCCCCTGCTCGATCGCTTTGCGGATCACCTCCGCCTGCTGCGTTGTGCCGTTCTTCATGGCGTAAATCAGGGGCAGCGTCGGCTTGCCTTCGGCGAGGTCGTCGCCGACATTTTTCCCGGTCTCGGCATGGTCGCCGGAATAGTCCAGCACGTCGTCGATCAACTGGAACGCCGTTCCCATCCGCATGCCGTAGATGGCCATGGCTTCCTCATCGGCAGCAGAGGCATTGCCCAGGATCGCGCCGAGACGGGTGGCGGCCTCGAACAGCTTGGCGGTTTTGTAGTGGATGACTTTGATATAGCGCGCTTCGTCGATATCCGCATCGTTGCAGTTCAACAGTTGCAGCACTTCGCCCTCGGCGATGATGTTGGTGGCGTCCGCCAGCACTTCCATCACGCGCATGCTGCCTGCCCCGACCATCATCTGGAAGGCCCTGGAATAGAGAAAATCGCCCACCAGCACGCTGGCGGCATTGCCGAACAGGGCGTTGGCGGTGGCGTTGCCGCGCCGCAGGTTGGATTCGTCCACCACGTCGTCGTGCAGCAGGGTGGCAGTGTGGATGAACTCGACCACCGCCGCCAGCTCGTGATGATACTTGCCGGAATAGCCGAACGCGCCCGCGGACAGCAGTACCAGCGCGGGACGCAGGCGCTTGCCGCCGCTGTTGATGATATATTCGCTGATCTGGCGGATCAGCACGACTTCGGAATAGAGGCGCTTGCGGATGACATCATCCACTTCCAGCATGTCCGGCTCGATAGGGCTTCGAATCGCTTCCAGTGACACAGAAAATCCAGCGTGATTGGGTGAAAAGGGGCAATGGTAGGAACGAGTACAGCCAAGTGTCAAGCCCGCCCCAGCCCGGCCCATGATTTCTAACAATATTTTGACCCGCGAAAAGGGTTCAGGTATAATCGCGTTCCTTTCTAAAGCAAGTGTGGAGCTTAACATGTATGCGGTCATAAAAACCGGCGGCAAGCAGTATCGCGTAGCCGCCGGCGAAAAATTGAAAATAGAACAGATACCGGCAGACATCGGCAGCGAAATCGTACTGGATCAGGTATTGATGATTGCAGACGACGGAGCGGTTACGGTGGGCACGCCTCTGGTAAGCGGTGCGACGATCAAGGCGACGGTGCTCACGCACGGTCGCGGCGAGAAGGTGCAGATTTTCAAAATGCGCCGCCGCAAGCACTACCAGAAGCACCAGGGTCATCGTCAGAACTATACCGAGATCCGCATCGACGGCATCGCGGCGAAGTAAGGAGAATCAGCAATGGCACATAAAAAAGCAGGCGGCAGTGTACGCAACGGCCGCGACTCTCATTCCAAGCGCCTGGGCGTGAAGCGCTACGGCGGCGAACTGGTTTCCGCCGGCAGCATCATTGTGCGCCAGCGCGGCACCCAGATGTACGCGGGCGACAACGTCGGCATGGGCAAGGATCACACCCTGTTCGCCAAGGTGACCGGCACGATCAGCTTCGCCGTCAAGGGCGCCGCCAGACACAAAGTGGTTACCATTACTCCGGCCGTCTGAACTCAGCCTAAGAGTAGATCACAGGCCCTATCGGACGATAGGGCTTTTTTATTTAGACTCCCATGAAATTCATTGACGAAGCAAAAATCCAGGTCCACGCCGGTGACGGCGGCAACGGCGCAGCCAGTTTCCGGCGCGAGAAATACATCCCCAGGGGCGGACCGGATGGCGGCGACGGCGGACGCGGCGGCAGCATTTATGCGCTTGCGGATCGCAACATCAACACCCTGGTGGACTACCGTTTCGCCCGCACCCATCGCGCCCAGCGCGGCGGCAACGGACAAGGATCGGACTGCTACGGCAAGGGCGGAGAGGATCTGGTGCTGCGTGTTCCGGTGGGCACGGTGATCACCGACATCAACAGCAATGAAATCATCGCCGACCTCGCGCGGGACGGCGAACAGGCCATGATCGCCAAAGGCGGCAAGGGCGGCCTCGGCAATCTGCACTTCAAATCCAGCACCAACCGCGCGCCACGCCAGTTTACCCATGGCGAGCCGGGCGAAGAACGTGAACTCAAAATGGAACTCAAGGTGCTGGCAGACGTCGGGCTTCTGGGCATGCCGAACGCCGGAAAATCCACCTTCATCCGCGCCGTATCCGCCGCCAAACCGAAGGTGGCGGATTACCCGTTCACCACGCTGCATCCCAACCTCGGCGTGGTGCGGGTGGAACATGACAAAAGCTTCGTCATCGCCGACATTCCCGGCCTGATCGAGGGCGCGGCCGAAGGCGCCGGGCTCGGCCACCAGTTTCTGCGCCACCTGGCGCGCACCCGATTGCTGCTGCACCTGGTCGACATCGCCCCTTGCGACGAATCGACCGACCCGGTCGCGGAGGCCCGTGCAATCGTCAACGAACTTAAAAAATACGACGAATCGCTCTACAACAAGCCGCGCTGGCTGTTGCTGAACAAGATGGACATGGTGCCCGCGGATGAGCGGGAGCAGCGCCGCCAGCAGTTCCTCAAGGAATTTGGCTGGGACGGCAAATGTTTTATCATCTCGGCGCTCACCGGCGAGGGCTGCAGGGAAGTCACCTACGCCATCATGGAGTTTCTCGACCAGAACCGTGAACTTGAACAAGAGATTGAACCGCAGAGTCGCGGAGACGCCGAGGAAGCGGGGTAGGCAGGGATGGGCGGCTTTATCGCCCAACTCGCAAAACCAATAATTGAATTCTCTGTGCCTCTGCGCCTCTGCGGTAAATTAACAATATGAATTCCGTTATCGAAAATTCCAAACGCCTGGTCGTGAAAGTCGGCAGCAGCCTGGTCACCAACAGCGGCGCCGGGCTCGATCATGCCGCGCTCGACAACTGGGCGGCGCAGATTGCCCAGCTCAAGTCCATGGGGCGTGAAGTGGTCCTGGTGTCCTCCGGCGCAATCGCCGAAGGGATGCAACGCCTCGGCTGGAAGAAGCGCCCGCGTGCCGTGCATGAGCTTCAGGCCGCTGCCGCGGTCGGCCAGATGGGGCTGGTGCAGGTCTATGAAACCTGCTTCCGCAAACATGGCTTGCACACCGCGCAGATACTGCTGACCCATGACGATCTGGCTGACCGCAAACGCTACCTGAATGCCCGTTCCACCCTGCGCACGCTGCTCCGGCTCAATACCATCCCCATCATCAACGAAAACGATACCGTCGTCACCGAGGAAATCCGCTTCGGCGACAACGACACCCTGGCCGCGCTGGTTACCAACCTGATCGACGCAGATGCGCTGGTGATTCTCACCGACCAGTCCGGCCTGTATTCCGCCGATCCGCGCAAGGATCCCGGCGCCACGCTGGTGGCGGAAGCGCAGGCCGGCGATGCGGAACTGGAAAAAATCGCGGGCGGCGCCGGCAGCGATATCGGCAGCGGCGGCATGCTGACAAAGATCCTCGCCGCCAAGCGCGCTGCGCGCAGCGGAGCGCATACCGTCATCGCCTCCGGCCGCGAACATGACGTGCTGGTACGACTGGCACGGGGTGAAGCGATCGGCACCCAGCTGCTCGCCGGAAAAATCAAGACCGTGGCACGCAAGCAGTGGCTGGCAGACCATCTGCAAGTCGGCGGCAAACTCACGCTCGACGCCGGCGCCGTCAAGGTGCTGCGCAAGGAAGGCAAAAGCCTGCTGCCCATCGGCGTCACCGCGCTCGCCGGTGACTTCGAGCGCGGCGAAGTGGTCACCTGCCTGGACGAGCATGGCCAGGAAGTCGCCCGCGGCCTGGTCAACTACAGCGCACAGGAAACCGCAAAAATCCTGCGCCGGGCGAGTTCGGAAATCGAGTCCATCCTCGGCTACATCGACGAGCCGGAATTGATACACCGCGACAATCTGGTGCTGCTCTGAACCCAGATTATCCCTTCGCGTAGGCGCAAAGCGCCGCCTCATGGTTAATCTGGGTTGAAAAGCGGCACTCGCTTCCGAGCCGGGTGAACTATGCTGTAATCACCACCCGCACAGGAGAATCGCAATGAAGAACAGCAATCTTCACCTGGCAGCAGTCCTTCTGCTCGCCGCCTCTACCACAGCAAGCGCAGCCCCGAATATCCAGGACGGCCTGTGGGAAATCACCACCAGGACTGAAATGCAGGGCATGCCCATGGCCATGCCGACGGTGAAACACACAGCCTGCCTGAGCCAGAAGGACGCAGTGCCACAAAAGCCGGAAAAGGATCAGAAGTGCACGATCACCAGCAACAAAATTGAAGGAAACACGGTGTCCTGGGGCATGGAGTGCCGCGACAAGGGGCAAGTGATCAGGAGCAGCGGCAAGGTAAGCTATTCCGGCAGCAGTTTCAGTGGCACCAGCCATACCACCATCGAACAGCCGGGCGAAGGAAAGATGCAGATGACCAATCAGATGAGCGGCAAGCGCATCGGCAACTGCAAACAGCCTTAAAAGCTTAGCGGAACGGCCTGAACCCGCGTGTAAGCAGCTCCACCGCCTGCTGCGAATCTTTCACGATCAGGTCGCCAGGACAGAAGAAATCGTCATAAAGCACATGATGATGACGGTTGATATCCTGATAGCGGATCGGCTCCCACCTGGAAACGCGCGCCCTTGACCAGGACCCTTCCTTGCGCCCGAACGCGTAAAGCTTCTTTTCCCGGGTAGCGCAGCGGATGCCCTCGAAGCTTACATTATCGGCGCCGGCAGGCGACTTGACGATCATGGTGTAGCGCACCACGCCGTCCTCGCCAACGCTGATGGAAGCGGCATCGACGAAGAATTTGTTGTCGCTGGCGGCGCTCACGAACAGCGGCAGCAGATTCTCTTCCTTGGGGTAAGGCGGAAGCTTGGCCTCTATTTCTGTCCAGGATTTTTCCTCCTCGAACTGTCCCGGTTCGGCGGCGGAAGCCGCAAGGGGGAGAGCGAACAAAAGCAGTGCAAGAAATTTTTTCATGGGCAAAAATCTGGTTTGCGGAAGACGAAATGATATACCGCCATAATCATGCCACGCGAAAAATTTTTGCCCGTTGTCCCTGCTATCTTTCGTACACGTGCTCGCGCGTCAGCGGATAGGATACAACGCCGCTCTCCTGGGGTTTGGCAGCAAGCACCTGGAACACGGACAACCAGCCCCGCTCGAAGGCATACGCCGAACCGGCCATGTATATCCGCCAGATCCGGAAGCGGTCTTCTCCGACCATGCTCCTTGCCTCATCCTGCCTGGCTTCCAGGCGATCGACCCAGTGCCACAAAGTCTTCGCGTAATGGGGGCGCATGCATTCCACATCCCAGCACTCCAGCTTCTGCCGCGACATCTCCTCGGTCACCGCGGACACATGCGCAAGCTCGCCGCCGGGAAAGACATAGCGGTCGATGAAGTCGCCGATATCACTGCCCAGCTCGACACTGCCCACTGCCGCCAGGGTGATGCCGTGATTCAGTACCAGCCCGCCAGGATGCAGCAAGCGGTTGATTTTGCCGAAGTAGGCGGGCAAGTTTTTCCTGCCCACATGCTCGAACATGCCAACGCTGGCGATTTTGTCGAACGGCTCGGTTTCCGGCAAATCGCGGTAATCCAGCAGCCGGACGCGGCAGCGCCCTTCCAGGCCGCGCGCCTGGATCTGGCCCTGGACATATTCGTACTGATTCCGGCTCAGGGTAATGCCCTCGGCACGCACGCCGTGGTGTTCCGCCGCCCAGAGCATCAACCCGCCCCAGCCGCAGCCGATATCGAGGAAGCGTTCGTTTTCCTTTAGGGCGAGCTTGCGGCAGATATGCTCCAGCTTCTGCTCCTGCGCCAGCTCCAGGCTGTCGTCGGGCCGGCGGAAATAGGCGCAGGAATACACCCGGCGCCGGTCCAGCCACAACGCATAGAACTCGTTCGAGACATCGTAATGGTAGCTGATTGCGTGGCGGTCGGCGGAGCGGGTATGCCGCAGCCAGTTCAGGGAAAAACCGTTTTTTTTGGCAATTCGGCTGGACGCTTTGCACAGGGATTCGCCCAGCCGGATGATTTCCCTGGCACCACCGGTCAGATCGATGTGCTGCTCGACATAATTGCGAGCGAACTTGCCCAGGGTGGGCCTGATCAGGGAAGACAAACCCTTGGCCGTGCGCACGCTGACGGTCACGCTCGGCGAATCGGACAGCCTCAGTGCCTTGCCATTCCAGAACTCGAAGTTGATCGGCAGGCTCTCGCGACGCAGGCGCCGCTCGACCTGCTTCAATATCCGACTTTGCAACATTTTCCTTCTCCTCGCGCCAGAACGATGCCTGCATGACAGGCAGGCATTATCAGCATAGACGATCCGGAAAGCGCTCGATCTTACCCCGCTTTATTGAGATAGGCCGCCAATTCGTTCAGCGCCAGGCGATATACATCACGCTTGAATTCAATCACCGACTCCAATGGCACCCAGTAGTGGTGCCAGCGCCAGGCATCGAATTCGGGATGGGGCGAGGCACGCAACGACACATCGCTGTCGCGCCCGGTCAGACGGAGCAGAAACCAGATCTGTTTCTGACCCCTGTAGCTGCCGCGCCACTCCCGCCGCACCCAGTTCTGGGGCACATCGTAGCGTAGCCAGTCCTTGGTGCGGCCGAGTATCCTCACATGCTCAGGGTGCAACCCGACTTCTTCCTCCAACTCCCGAAACATTGCCTGTTCGGGAGACTCCCCGGCCTTGATGCCGCCTTGCGGAAACTGCCAGGAATGCTCTTTGATGCGCTTGCCCCAGAAAACCTCATTTCTTGCATTGCTTAAAATGATGCCGACATTGGGGCGATAACCGTCCCGGTCTATCATTTGCGAAACACCTCTAATTCGATAAGTTGACGTAATTTTTTCACATTTCACCCGGCAATGAAAGCCAAACAGAAAACTTCCATGGCTTGACCCCTGTTTTTGGCGTGAAAAAATATTTAACTTAATGACATAAATATGCCACGCAAGTTCCATGCGGAGGCAATTATATTAAAAGGCGCTTTTCCGTGTGAGCGTTGAGGTCATGCAGATTTTCCACGAACTTGAGGAACTCCAGGCCGTATATCCGCTCCAGCTCCTTTGCCCGCTGGCGCAATCCATCCCAGCGCGGATTGCCGGGACTGCGCTTGAAACCCAGGACAACGATATTGCCGTGTTTTTCCGTAGGCAGGCACAGTGTCAGGCCATTGAAACTGGTTTCGATGCGCTGCAAATACACGTCGAAATTCGGGTCGCTTCCCCACAGGTTGACGGCCAGCACGCCTCTGTCGCCCAGGGCGGCGGCGCAATCGTCATAGAAGCGCTGGGTGACCAGCGAATCGGCCAGGGAAACGCCATCGAAGCCGTCCAGCATCAACACATCGGCGCTGTCAGGGTGATCGGCCACATACTGACCGCCCTCGGCAATTTCCACTTCGAACCTTTCATCCTCGGCAGGCAGGTAAAAATAGGCGCGGGCAGCGGCAACCACCCGCGGGTTGAGCTCCACCGCCGTGATGCGGGCAGCCGGCAAGCGGTGATAAACAAATTTTGCCAGCGACCCCCCGCCCAGGCCTATCATCAGAAAGCGGGCGGGCTCGGGATGGAACAGGAGGAAACTCATCATGCCGCGGGTATAGGCAAGCTCGAGCTCGTTGGGCGCGCTGATGCGCATCGAGCTCTGCACCGTCTTGCTGCCCAGGTGCAGCGACCGCACGCCGTCAAGCTCGCTCACATCCACCACATCACCGGCCTCTACCGCTTTGTGGATACGCCGCCGAGAGAAAAAACCCATCTATATATTCCACCCCAAATAAATCTTTACATTATAACGTCCGGCCTGTCATCCAGCCCGTTTTCAAAGTAAAATTAGCCGCTTTGAAGATTTCGGACTCAAGATCATGCGCGTATCCCAATTTTTCCTCTCCACCCTCAAGGAGGCTCCGGCCGAAGCGGAGCTGATCAGCCATAAGCTGATGCTGCGCGCCGGCCTGATAAAGCGCCTCGGCAGCGGCCTCTACACCTGGATGCCGCTGGGTCTCAAGGTATTGCGCAAGGTCGAGACGATCGTGCGCGAGGAAATGAACAGGAGCGGCGCGGTCGAACTGCTGATGCCGGCCGTGATTCCGGCAGAGCTGTGGCAGGAAACCGGGCGCTGGGACGTGTTCGGGCCGCAGATGCTGAAGATCAGGGACCGCCATGAACGCGACTTCTGCTTCGGGCCGACCCACGAGGAAGTGGTCACCGACGTCGCCAGGCGCGAAATCAAGAGCTACCGCCAGCTGCCGGTGAACTTCTACCAGGTACAGACCAAGTTCCGCGACGAGATCCGCCCGCGCTTCGGGGTGATGCGCGCACGCGAATTCGTGATGAAGGATGCTTATTCCTTCCACGCCGACTACGCCAGCCTGGAGCAAACCTATTGGCAGATGCACGAGACCTATAGCCGCATTTTCACCCGGCTGGGATTGAAATTCCGCCCGGTGGCGGCGGATACCGGCGCGATCGGCGGCACCGGCTCGCATGAGTTTCATGTGCTGGCCGATTCGGGCGAGGACGCCATCGCCTTCTGCCCCGGCTCCGGCTTTGCCGCCAACGTCGAACTGGCGGAAGCAGTTAGCCCCGCAAATTCGCGCCCAGCGCCGGCAGAGGAAATGAAAAAAATCGCCACGCCCGGCAAGCACAGCATCGAGGAAGTGTGCGAATTCCTCAAGGTCGCGGCGGACAAAACCGTCAAGACCCTGCTTCTGGAGGGCCGCGACGGCGGCGTGGTGGCGCTGCTCTTGCGCGGCGACCACCAGCTCAACGAGGTCAAGGCCGGCAAACTGATCCAGCTTGCCCAGCCGCCACGCTTCGCTTCCGACGCCCAGATACGCGCCGCGGCTGGCTGCAATGCCGGCTCGGTGGGCCCCGTCGGCTTGAAAGCAACCCTCATCGCCGACCGTGCCGTCGCCGTCATGAGTGACTTCGTCTGCGGCGCCAACGACAACGGCTACCACCTTACCGGCGTCAACTTCGGCCGCGATCTGCCTGAACTGAAGGAAGTGGTTGATATCCGCAATGTGGTGGAAGGCGACCCCAGCCCCGACGGCAAAGGCACGCTGGAACTGTGCCGCGGCATCGAAGTTGGCCACATTTTCCAGCTGCGCACCAAGTATTCCGCAGCGATGAACGCCTCCTTCCTCGACGAACACGGCAAGGAGCAAGTCATGGAAATGGGCTGCTACGGCATCGGCGTGTCGCGCATCGTTGCCGCAGCCATCGAGCAGGGCCACGACGAGCACGGCATCATCTTCCCGCTGGCGATGGCGCCGTTCCAGCTCGCCATGGTACCGATCGGCATCAACCGCAGTGCACTGGTAAAGGAAACCGTCGAAAAGCTCTACGCCGAACTGACGGCTGCCGGCATCGAGGTGCTGCTGGATGACCGCGACGAGCGCATCGGCGTCATGTTTGCCGACATGGAATTGATTGGCATCCCGCACCGCATCGTGGTCGGCGAGCGCGGCCTGAAGGAAGGCAACATCGAATATCAGGGTCGCCGGGACGAGAAGGCCAGCATTATTCCCTTGCAAAATGTAGTGGGCCACATAAAATCGGCGGTATGCGGAAAATAAAAGATTATTTACCACGGATTAACACGGATTTTCATGGATTATCCGTGTTAATCCGTGTTAATCCGTGGCTAAAAAGCCTTTTCGCGATTTCCACCCTGCTGGCCGCTTCCTTCGCCCACGCTGGTGCTCAGGTTTACGAGCCCTTGAGCGCCAGTGTCCAGGCGGTGTTAAGCAAGAATGTCAGCGATACCGCCGCGCCGCGCCTGGCCTTCGCCTCGCAAACGGAGGCCTACAACTGGCTGGCGGACATGTCGCTGCGTCTGGAGAAGCGCATCCCGGACAAGGGCAGGCGCCTCGACTTCCTCAAGACCGTACACTACGAAGCCACCCGCGCCGGACTCGATCCGCAGATGGTGCTGGGCTTGATCCAGGTGGAAAGCGGCTTCAAGAAATACGCTGTTTCCGGCGCCGGGGCGCGCGGCTACATGCAGGTGATGCCATTCTGGACCAGGCTGATCGGCAAGCCGGAGCAGAACCTGTTCCACATCCGCACCAATCTGCGCTACGGCTGCACCATCCTGCGCCACTACCTCGACATCGAAAAAGGCGATCTGTTCCGCGCCTTGGGGCGCTATAACGGCAGTCTGGGCAAGCCCGAGTACCCCAACCTGGTTGTGGCCGCCTGGCGCAACCGCTGGTCTTTGCCAGCAGGCAAGGTCGGGCAGGGCAACGGCGAAAAGAAAAGCCCGGCAGGGAAAAACAGCGCACCCAGCTAACCGATGGGGAAATCGGCGATTTCATGAACCTAAAAACGGCGTTTCAGCGCAGAGGACGCGGAGGACACCGAGGAAAATCAAGGAATTGGTAAGTTATGGCAAGTCACCCGCTGGCTGAGTACGTTGCATTCCCTAACCATTTGAATTCCTTTGCGTCCTCTGCGTCCTCTGCGGTTCAATAGCTTTTTCCAGGATGAAACATCCCGGTTACGGCAGCGTCACGAGCGCCGGGGCGCCCGCCCGCAGGATGGCATCCCCGCTCGGGAAAGCAAAATCCACGCTGTAAATTGCCCCGTCCTTACCCCCGCTGCCAGCGGCAGGTTCCAGGCCGATATTTCTGACACTGCCGGCATATTTCTGTTTGGCGACGGTCACGCTGACCGCCTGCCCCGGCTTCAAGCGCCCGGCCTGCTCTTCCGTCAGGCCGGCCTGTGCCAGCATCTCTCCCGCCTTGGCCAGAACCAGCACAGGCTGGGGCTGGAGGCCGACCGCGACGTACTGGCCCGGCTCCACGAGCCGCGCCACCACCACGGCGTCGAAAGGCGCACGCAGCGCGCTGTCCGCCAGATCTTTCTGCGCCCGCGCCAGTTGCGCCCGGGCGCCATCCCGTTGCGCCCCGGCGCGGGCGAAGCGCAGCTTGGCCTGGTCCAGCTCGGTCATGGCAATCACGGTGCGGTCGAAGAGCTCCTGGGTGCGCTTGAGATCCCGTTCGGCCTCAAGCAGTTCCTCGCTGTAGCGGGTCACTGCGGCACGAGCCTGCATTACCCCGGCCTCGTAAATGCCCGTATCCAGGGCGAGCAGCACTTGACCCTTCTTCACCCGGTCACCGGTCTTCACGCCGACTGCGCGCACGATGCCGGATACCCGTGGCGATAGCTCCACCCGCTGAGACCATTTCAGCGTTGCGGCCACATCCGCTGCCATGACAGTTGCCGCAACAGCCCACAAGACACCCGCCCATATCCATTTATTCATTTCAGCACCCGTCCTTCTTCCTCCAGCGGTTTGCCCAGCAAAGCCTCCAGGCGCGCAAAAGCCAGCGCCAGCTGATACTCGGTTCTGCGCTCGCGCAGTTTTGCCTCCATCGTTGCCGCCATGGCATCACCCAGATTGGTCTTCAACTCCACCTCATACTGTCCGCGTGCCCTGTCCAGAGCCAGGTCGCGATACTCGGCCTGTTTCCTGGCCGCCGTACGCACGCTGCCCTGCAATTGCCCCAGCTCCGACCATACCTCAAGAAGCGTTTCGGCCAGGTCCATCCTGAGCTTGTCGGCCTCGGCCTGAAGCTTGTGAAACAAGGCCTGCTCCCGCGCCAGCTGCGCCGACACGCGCCTGCCCTGGTATAGCGGCCAGGTCAGCACCACACCGGCACGCACATTGTCGCGGGTGGCCGTTTCCCGGCTGTAGCCAGCCGCTTCGATTTCGGCGTCCAGCATCGGGGAGTTATCGGCGCGCAGCGCTTGCATGCGCTGCCGCGCGGCATCGAGCAGCGCCAGCTGGGCGCGAATGCGGGGGTTGTGCTCCTGCATCACGGGCAGCAAGGCTTCGTATTCCGGCAAGCTCCGGTTGTTGGTCGCGAGTTTCGGATCTTCCAGCTCTGCCGCCAGCTGGCCGGGCTGGTTCATGGCGCTGGCCAGTTGCGCACGGGCAAGACGGGCGCGCGCCTGGCTGGCGTTGCGCCTGACTGCTGATTCCCGGTAACGGTGTTCCAGCTCCGCTATGTCCACCGCGGAAACCTGGCCGACCTCGGCGCGGTCGCGGGCGTTCTCGGCGCTGACATAGGCCACCGCCGTGAACTCGCTGTCCGAGGCAAGCTGCAAATCCGCCGCCAGCACATTGAAAAACCGCGCCATCACCTCGATCCGCCGCCGGTCACGCGCCGCCAGCAGCCCGTTCTCGCGCGCCTCCACCACCGCCTTGGCCGCCTGCTCGGACAAGGCGGTACGGCCGAAGTCGTAGAGGTTCTTGCGCGCATTGAGCTTGAGGGTATTGTCGGCAAGGCTGCTGTCCGGTCCGGTGGAGGGACGCGCACGGCGCAGTCCCGCTTCCAGGTTGACGGAGAGATCGCTGCGCGAGGCGGCCGCTTCCTGCTCGGCCAGTGCCATAGCCCGCTCGGCCTCGGCCAGCACCAGGTCGGGATGCGCCGAGTCCACCGCGGCAAGCGCCTCGGCGAGCGTAAGGCGCTTGCCGGCAGGCGCAGCCAGACTATCGGGCATCAGCCAAACCACTAATGCCAGAGCGACTCCGAATCGGGCAAGCATCATTTCACGGCTTGCTGCCTGTACTTGGCAAAGGACATGGATTTCCAGGCACCCTCCACAACATAGCGGCCCAGCTGCATGAATTCGTTTGCGTCCCTGGCCGTACCGGTGAAGCGTGTCATCTGCCTGCCCTCTAGATCGTAAAAGGCGAATACCGGGGTGGCGCGCACCCGCTGCTCGGCGGAAAATTTCTTTTCGGTGGTCGCCTTGCCGGCAAAATCCACCAGGGCGTTGTCACCGTTTATGTCTATGCTAAAAATGGTAAATTGCTGGCGGAAATAGTCCTGCACTTCCGGCTGGATGAGAATGGTTTCCTTCATGCGGTGGCAGAACGGGCAATCGTCTATTTCATACATCAGCAGGATGCCGGTTTTTCCCTCTTTGCGCGCCGCGGCGAGTTCCGCCTTGAAGTCGCCCAGGTTCTGGTCGAAAAAAAGCTGCGCATCGCGCGTTTCGGCCAGCCCGCTTCCCGCGAAAAGCAGCAGCAATACCATGATGAAGTGTTTCAACATGCAAGCCTCCTTGCTATTTGTTCCTGGCGATAAAGTTCTCCACCGCTTCCTTCGTCACCGAGCCCACGTTGTGCGCCACGATCTTGCCTTGCGGATTGAACAGATAGGTCGTCGGCAGGCCTTCCACGGGGCCGATCTGGGCCGCAATTTTGTCATTGCCCAGCACCACGGGATAGGTAATCCGCCTGCTCCTGGCAAAATCGGTCACCAGCCCGGGGTTGCTGTATTCCATGGCGATCCCGATCACTGCCAGGTCCTTGCTCTTATGCTGGTCGTGCAGCGCGATCAGGTCTGGAATTTCAGCCAGGCAGGGCGGACACCAGGTTGCCCAGAAATTCACCAGCACCCACTTCCCCCGATAGTCGTCCAGGTTATGCTGCTTGCCCGCGATATCCTTGAAGGAAAAATTTTCCGCCATCGCGGCACTTGCAAAAAATATCATGCACAGTGCTACTACTATGCGTCGCATCGAGTCAATCCTTTCCGTGTTTTGTTTCAGCCCGCTCCGCCCCGTGGCTTTCCGCCGCATGGGTAAAATAAAGCGCCAACCCGATCGGGGCTATGCTGCTGCCGAGATAAAGCAGATCCAGCGGTGAATTCGTTTTCATTTTGAGGGCCTGTTCGAACAGGGTGACGACCAGTATCTTGGGCAGCATACGCCAGAGCGCAGGATAGCCTTTTATCCGGAAACGTGCCAATGTACTCAGCACAGGCATCGCTGACAGCGCAAATCCCGTACAATAACTCAATTCTGCGCAAGCACAGGAGCACCCCGCAGAACGATGGATCAGCAGCACTTCTACCGCGGTAGCGCAAACGCCTCGATTCGCCTGCATTTCAACCTTGCCGCTTGGTCACGGCTATAAATGTTTATTTTACAAAAAAGCCGATTGTTTCTAAAATCCCCTTACCCAGCAAGAAAAATCGCAAATCACGGGGAATTCCTACTATGCCGTTAACGCTGACCGTACCTGCGCTCAATCAGGTTGAAGACCTGACCGTCGAAACGCGTCCGAAATACCTGAAAGAATGGCTGGACACCCTGCCCCTGACCAATCTGCCCGAGGTCTCAGGTACCCTGAAAGATGAGCTCGGCGCGTTGAACCAGCAGAAAGTCGCGATGGAAACGCGTCTCAAACTGCTCGAATTATACCGTGATGTCATCCTCAAACTGCTGCCGGCCATGGAAGAACAGTTTGTCGCCGCGCGCCTGCCGCTGCCGGATAAAAACCGGCAGATGGCTGAGCGGGCACGTCAACTGCAGATCGAGTTGGCCAACGGCTACAAGATCATCCTGCTGGATTACCAGAATAAACGCATCACTTTCGGCACGGGGAAAATCCCGCAGATGGCAGCGCAACGCGCCATATCCGCTTTAAGCCGGATACTGGCCATCTGCTACCAGACTTATGCGCCGACACCCTCCGGCATCTGGTTCGAGATTCACCAGATTTTTCGCTTCGGCATCGAACAGGGAATCGTCACCGAATCCGTCGCGGACGGGGACGGGGAAAGCAGCATCGGCCTGATTTACAAGCAAACCCTGCTGCTCTCGCTGGCAAACCCTTACCACCTGAATCAGGGCGAAGTCGAACAAATTCTGGGTTACCTGGCCTTATTCGGCGATCTGGCGCAACTTCAGACTTTGGTACAAAGCGCCAATCCTGTCGGCTTGTTCCTGGTAAAAACCAACAGCGACAGCCCTCCCAAGAGCGCCCCGCAGAACCTCAACGAGGTCGACAATCGCAACGACATACTGCTCAACACGCTGGAATTGGCGCACGCACTGCACCACCACCTCGAAAGGCTGAAAGCGGGGGAATCACTGAAAGCCCTGCGTCTTCCCGAAGCCGCAAAAGGCCCCGGCTACCAGAAGCTGCTGCAGCACCTGCTCAAGCACTGGTCGGCGGCCCCTAAACGCGTTTTCAACCGCACGCCAAACATTTCCAGCACCGAAGTATGCGTCGGGCTCCCGGCGCTGCACCATTTTTTAGGCGGGCGCAATGCCGGCAACGAAACCGGTCTCTCGTCAATCCAAACGGCCAAGGGCCCGAGATTTGCCTCCGACAAGTGGCTGGTCGTCAATGAAAGTGCTGGCGGCTTGTCACTGCGCGGATCTTCCGTGATCGTGGGACACATCCGTCCAGGCTGCGTCATTGGGCTGAAGGAAGCAGGCGGCAACGAATGGCGCATCGGCGCTGTGCGCTGGGCGAAGAGCGAAAAAGCCGACCATCTCGAAATCGGCACGCAGCTCCTGGCCCCCAAAGCCGATCCGGTCAGGGTCATGCCGTCCATCGCCGGTCCTGCGGAAACTTTCCAGGCGGCCCTGCTGCTGCCCGAAACCCCCCTGCTCAAGCAGCCGGAAACCCTGATTGCACCGCGCGGGACTTTCAGCCCGCAGCGCGAGTTGCTGCTTGAATTCGGCGGCGGCGCGACCCGGACCATCCGCGCCGTCAAGCTGGTAGAACAAGCCGCGGGTTTCGAACGTTTCGAGTTCAGCCGGAGCTAAGTAATTGCAAATAAATCTTTCAGGGAAAGGCCCAATGCTTCATCGAGCCTCGCCATGAGGCCCGCCAATACAACGCCTTTCTGCTTGTTCCCTTCGCCCAGTACCGCACGTGCCTGATCGGGATCGAACACGAAAGCGCGGTAAACATCGGCGATCCTGATCGCGTCCGCGCTCCGGAACAGCGTCCAGCCGCCGCCTTCCACACTGCCCACCCAAGCGCAAACAATCAGCCGGTCGAGAACGTCCTCGACATCATCCGGCCCCAACTCCGACTCAGCTTGCAAGCGCAGCAGGCTGACAGTGTCGCCGCTTTGCTGCGCCTTGCACAACGCCCGAAGAATGGACAGTGCGGCGAAAAACTCCTGCCCGGCAACGGCCTCGCCCTGGCGGACAGTTCTACCCCAGCTAGGAAGCGCTGCGGTTATCACCGCACCGGACAGCACCACCAGCCAGGAAAGATAAACCCAGATAAGAAATATGGGAACACTGGCGAAGGCCCCGTACACCAGAGTATAGGTGGGGAAATGCGTCACATAAAGCGTAAATGCCTTCTTCATCAGTTCGAAGGCGAGCCCCGCCAGCAAGCCGCCGATCAAGGCGTGGCGCGGCGATACGGAGCGGCTTGGAACTATCATATAAAGCAGCGCGAAGGAAACGATGGTCAGTACTACCGGCACCATCTTCAGGGTAATGATACCGATCAGAGGGATGTCCTTCACCAGTCCCAGGGAAAGGCTCACCAGGTAGGACATCAGGGAAAGGCTGGCCCCGATCAGCAGCGGCCCGAGGGTCAGCGCCGCCCAGTAGATCAGGAAACGCTGAACCAGCGGGCGCTTGCGGCGCACGCGCCAGATCACATTGAAGGCCTGGTCGATGGTGTGCATCAGCATGAACGCGGTCACGCCCAGCAGCACGATCCCCAACGCGGTGAGATTCGCCACCTTCTCGGAGAATTGCTGCATATACACCGAGATGATCTTGCCCGCCGAGATCGGAACAAAATTGCTCAGGATGAAGAGCTTGAGCTGGGTCATCAAGCTGGTGAACACCGGAAACGCGGAAAACACCGTCAGGGCGATGGTGATGACAGGCACCAGCGCCAGCAGTGTCGTGTAGGTCAGGCTCGCGGCAAACTGGGTACTCCGGTCTTCCTTGAACCGCCGCTGCACGAAACGCAGAAAGGGGATGAGGTGAGAAAAGTTCTTGCGCATGAATTACGTTATTATATTGGAAAAGGAGATATCCACCATGCATGAAATACGCAATCAACGCCGCCCCGGCTCAACCAGCGTGCCGGCGGCAAAGGCCCTTCCATGACATCACCCGCATCCGTCACGAAACAGGCGCGCAGGCTGCTGCGCGCAGAGCATACCGGCCTGCTCTCCACGCTCTCCCACAAACTCGGCGGCTACCCATTCGGCTCGGCGGTATCCTGCCTGACCGATCATGAAGCCAGGCCGATGTTCCTGATCAGCCGGCTGGCGGAACATACGCTCAACATCGAACAGGATCCGCGCGCGAGCTTGCTGGTGCATGAGCAGTCGAACGACGTCCAGGCCGGTGAGCGTCTCACCCTGGTGGGTGAAGCGGTGCGCATTGAAACCACGGCAATGCTCAAGGCACGCTACCTGCGCTTCTTCCCCAGTGCGGAGCAATATTTCGCGCTGGATTTCGGTTTTTACCGCCTCGAGCCCGTCACCCTGCGCTATATCGGCGGTTTCGGTGAAACGCGCTGGATCGCGCCCGGCGACATCCTGCCGCCGCAAAATTCCCTGGCACGGGAGGAAGAAGCATTTCTTGTCCGCTTCAATCGTGAACAGGCCGGGGACCTGCAATTCTTCTGCCGCACCTACTACGGCATGGGCACCGGTGACGCCGCCATGGTGGGAATCGACTGCGATGGTTTCGACATCCTGGCAGATGGCCAGCTGCTGCGTTTCGACTTTCCCGATACCGTCATCAATGCCGCGCAAGCCGGAGCGGTGCTGTCGAAAATGATGCAGGAAAATGTCGCGTGAACAGAACCGCAACACTCCACTATGGCAGCATCATCAGCCTGATCGCGCTCAGCCTGGTTTTTTTCCTCAGCGCCATTTTCTACGCACGGTTGAGCCGCGCATGAACCTAAAAACCGCGGCTGGCAAACTGCCAGCCCTTCGATACACCCGCTGCGCGGGCTACTCAGGGCGAACGGGGTATTCACCCGCTGGGTGAGAAGCCGTTCGTGGTGAGTAGCCTTGCGTAGCAAGGCGTATCGAACCATGAATGGCCTGCAACTGCCGAATTTAGGATGAATCAACCTAAAAAAAGCAATTCAGCCACGGATTAACACAGATATACACAGATTATCAATGAGTTACCATTCTCATTCCAATCACCTTTTGGGTGAGGTGAAAATCCTCAATAACACCTTGTTTTATCTGTGTTAATCCGTGTTTATCTGTGGATAAAAGAGGTTTTAAGGATCAAACCTGCGGATTCATCCGCTCCAGCTTCGCAGCCAGTTTGTTCAGGGCGTTGAGGTAAGCCTTGGCCGAGGCAATCACGATATCGGTATCCGCCCCCTGGCCGTTGACGATGCGCCCGCCCTTGGACAGCCGCACCGTCACTTCGCCCTGGGCATCGGTGCCGCTGGTGATGTTGTTGACCGAGTAGAGTTGCAGCTCCGTGCCGCTCTTGACAATCGCCTCGATCGCCTTGAACGAGGCATCGACCGGACCGCCGCCATCGGCTTCCGCGCCTTTTTCCTTGCCGCCATCGCTGATGGTAACGCGGGCATGAGGCGTTTCGCCGGTTTCGGAACAAACCCTGAGCGCAACCAGCTTGAACTGCTCCTGCACCATCGCCTGCTCCTCGTCGCTTACCAGCGCATGGATATCCTCGTCGAAGATCTCGTGCTTCTTGTCGGCGAGATCCTTGAAGCGGGCAAAGGCGGCATTGAGGGCCTCTTCCGATTCGAGCTGGATGCCGAGCTCCACCAGGCGGCTGCGGAAGGCATTGCGGCCGGAATGCTTGCCCATCACCATCTTGTTCGCGCTCCAGCCAACATCCTCGGCGCGCATGATCTCGTAGGTTTCGCGGTGCTTGAGCACGCCGTCCTGATGGATGCCGGACTCGTGGGCGAAGGCATTGGCGCCGACAATAGCCTTGTTGGGCTGCACCGCGAAGCCGGTAATGCCCGCCACCAGGCGGCTGGCCGGCACGATCTGGGTGGTGTCGATGCCGGTATCGCAGGGAAAAACGTCCTGGCGCGTACGCACCGCCATGACGATTTCTTCCAGCGCAGCGTTGCCTGCGCGCTCGCCCAGGCCGTTGATGGTGCACTCCACCTGGCGCGCGCCCGCCAGCACCGCCGCAAGGGAATTGGCCACCGCCAGCCCCAAATCGTTATGGCAGTGCACCGAGAAGATGGCTTTGTCGGAATTGGGAATGCGCTCGCGCAGGGTGGCGATGAGGCTGCCAAACTGCTGCGGCAGGTTGTAGCCGACGGTGTCGGGAATATTCAGGGTCGTGGCGCCGGCCTCGATCACCGCTTCCAGGATGCGGCACAGGAAATCGGTCTCGGAGCGTCCGGCGTCCTCGGGCGAGAACTCGACGTTGTCGGTCCATTTGCGCGCCCATTTCACCGCTTTAACCGCCTGTTCGACCACCTGATCCGGGCTCATGCGCAGCTTCTTTTCCATGTGGATCGGGCTGGTGGCGATGAAGGTGTGGATGCGGCCGGAAACGGCCGGTTTGATCGCCTCGCCGGCGCGCTCGATGTCGCGCTCCAGCGCGCGCGCCAGCCCGCACACCGTGCTGTCCTTGACGCTGCTCGCGACCGCCTTGACCGACTCGAAATCGCCGTTGCTGGCTGCCGGAAAGCCGGCCTCGATCACATCCACGCGCATGCGCTCCAGTTGCCGCGCAATGCGCACCTTTTCTTCCTTGGTCATCGATGCGCCGGGGCTTTGCTCTCCGTCGCGCAAGGTGGTGTCAAATATGATCAGCTTGTCTGTCATGATGTGCTCCGCTTCAAGGTCTTGAATATGGCTACACCAACCGTAGAGTTTCCGGTTGTCGGGTGATGCTGGATTGTGGGGTGGAAGTTTTTAGCGCCAGCGGCGCAGCAGCAGGCCGGCCAACAGGATGTGGGCCGGATGGAGAACGAAGGATGCTTGGGATGCGAGACTCATGGTGTCGAATATAAATGGTTTTTTTTATGAGTGCAAGCGAAAAGCCTATCCACCCCGCTCCGCCTCACCGAGCCGTAGCCCGGATGCAGCGCAGCGGAATCCGGGGAACGTGGAAGCCCACGGACCTCACTTCGTTTCATCCGGGCTACGCTTTCTCCGCCGAAGTACACCCCACAACCAGTCCGCGTAGGCAGACAGTGCATACAGCGCGAAAAAGCCGAAGAGAACCCGCGGCGGGTCGGAAGAGATAAGGATAAAGGCCAGAACGATCAGCAGGATAAAGATGAATGGCACGCTCTTGCGCAGGTTGATGTCCTTGCCGCTGTAATAGCGCAGATTGCTGACCATGGTCAGCCCGGCAAACAGCGTCACGCCCCACACCAGCCAGCGGATCTCGCTGCCTCTCACTTGGTAGTCGTTCATGACCCACACCAGACCGGCCAGCAGCGCAGCCGCAGCGGGGCTGGGCATGCCCTGAAAGAAGCGCTTGTCGACCACCGCCTCCAGCTGGGTGTTGAAACGCGCCAGGCGCAATGCCGCGCCCGCACAGTAAACGAAGGCAGCGATCCAGCCCAGCTTTCCCATGTCCTTGAGCGCCCAGACGTAGACGACAAGGGCGGGCGCCACACCAAAAGAGACCATGTCGGAAAGGGAGTCGTATTCCGCGCCGAATGCGCTCTGGGTGTGGGTGAGGCGTGCGACGCGGCCATCCAGGCCATCCATCACCATGGCAATAAAGATTGCCACCGCAGACTGCTCGAAGCGCCCGTTCATGGCCTGGACTATGGCGTAAAACCCGGCGAACAGCGCCGCGGTGGTAAACATGTTGGGCAGCAGATAAATGCCTCGGCGCCTCAGCCGGTTGTCCAGCAGGGGCTTATGACTGACGTGATCGAAATCTTCTTCATTCATCGCGCAGCTCCCCGATCTCAGCCCGTATTGAGCGGGCACTCGGCCAGCACCGTTTCACCGGCTCGCACCTTGTCCCCGATGGCAACCCGGATCTGGGCCGGCAAGGGCAGATACACGTCCAGGCGCGAGCCGAAGCGGATGAAGCCGTAGCGCTGACCGCGCTCCAGCCAGTCTCCCGGCTTGGCGTAGCACAGGATGCGGCGGGCGATCAGCCCCGCCACCTGCACGCAGGTCACATCCCAGCCGCCCTCGGTGCGCATCCATAACGCGTTGCGCTCGTTTTCCGTCGAGGCCTTGTCGAAGTCGGCGTTGATGAATTTTCCCGGGGTGTACCAGATCTCCTCCACCACCCCATCCACCGGGCTGCGGTTGGAGTGAACGTTGAACAGGTTCATGAAGATGCTGATCTTTTGCGCTTCACGGTTGAGGTATGGATCCTGCGCACGTTCCACCGCAATCACCCTGCCATCCGCCGGCGCAATCACCAGATTCGGGCTTTCCGGCGCCAGCCGCGGCGGATCGCGGAAAAACTGCAGCACGAACAGGCTGATCAGCCACAAGGGCAGCGCCCACAGCCAGCCGGCAAGAAACGTCGCCGCCAGGGAAATCGCGGCAGCAATAGCCAGGAAAGGCCAGCCCTCACGGGCGATGATCGGATGAGGATATGTCTTCAATTTGGGCTCTTTTGAAAAACGAGTGGGTTAAGTTAAGCGGCATGAGGGTTGAGCCTGTGGAAATCGAGCTTGCCGGCGATGAGGAAGATCACCGTGCGCATTGTATTGATGTTGGCATAGCCACGGGCCC
>JAJYUW010000256.1 GCA_021792335.1 Pseudomonadota bacterium
GAAGCGCGGCAGGCCGATGAATTCGCTGCAGGGGTAGAGGCCGCCGTCGGCCGCCAGGGCGAAGAAGGCACGGCCGCCGCCGCAGGGCGAGATATCGCACATCAGCCGTCGCGCCGTCGGGGCGAGGATG
Source organism: Pseudomonadota bacterium (assembly GCA_021792335.1). GTDB lineage: Bacteria > Pseudomonadota > Gammaproteobacteria > Burkholderiales > Sulfuricellaceae > Sulfuricella. The sequence continues at coordinate 131 of JAJYUW010000256.1, forward strand.
GCTATCAGGATGTTGGCGAAGTTGGCAACCACGAGCTTGCGTCCGCTGTCGCGGTAGAGCTCGTGCGAGCGATCCATGGCAGCGAACAAAGCGCTGGCCATGTCGCCGTCGGCCGGTTTGACGCCGCGTGCGCCGGGCAAGGTGCAGCGCACCGTGTTGAGCATGCAGGTCGGCACTTCCTGGGCGTGGAACAGTTCGACCATCTGTGTCAGGTGCGGCAGGTTCTCGGTCGTGCAGGTGGTGATGACGCTCCACGAGCCATAGCCCTTCAGCTTCTCCATCGCCGAGAGCACCTTGGCGTGCACGCTCTTGCCGCTCCAGGTGCGGCGCGTGGCGTCGCTGATGCCGGCAATGGGGCCATCGAGCGAGAGACCGATGCTGACCTTGCGCGCGGTGAGGAAGTCCACCGCCGCGTGGTCGAGCAGGGTGCCGTTGGTCTGCAGGCCGAAGATGAAGTCGTCGGCGAATTCGTCGATGGCAGCAAACACCGCGGCTTTGTTCATCAACGGCTCGGCGCCGTGGAAGATGGCGCGCGGCTTGCGCCCCTCCGGCATGACCGAGCGGAAGTAGTCGCGCAGCCGGCCGAGCGAGGCGATCAGCGTTGCGGCCGGCATATGGCTGCCGCCGCTGCGCTGCGCGCCCGGCAGGTAGCAGTAGGTGCAGTCGAGGTTGCAGCGCTCGGTCGGGTTGAGGTAGACGCCGGAGGGTTTCAACTCGAAGCGCAGCGCCTGCAGTTCGCGGGCGAAGCTGTCGGCCTTGGCGCGGTAGGCATCGAGCAGCGGGCCGTCGGCCAGCGATTCGGCGATGCGGCTCTTGTCGACCAGCGCCCAGAAAGCCGTGTTCGGGTCGGTCAGTGCGGCGTAGATGTCATGGCCGATGTCCACGGGAACAAGCGCCGGGCCGGCGTCGGCCCGGTTCAGAAGCGCTGCGGTCATTTGGCCGCTTTCTTGTCCATCAGCACGTAGTGCGAGAGACCGATGCCGTCGGGATTGCAGCTCTTGCGGCTGGCGATGGTCGGGGCGGCCGCGGGTGCGGCAGCGGTGGTCTGGGGTTGGGTTTTAACGGTCTGCGTCATGATCCACTCCTCGGGATGGCGAACAAAGAAAAGGGCTCCGGCTGACCGCACGCTTGCGCATGCGGTCAGCCGGAGCCCTTGCCTGGACTCCGAATCGGTTCGACACGTCTTCTGGCTACCGGATCAGCCGGATCGCTGCGCCTTCCCGCCGGGGTGATCCCCGTCAGTGGCCGGTTTTTTCAACCTGGCAGCGGCCGTCCCCGGATACAGCGGCGGGCCCGCCACGGATTCGCACCGTGTTCCGTTTCGTCGAACCGAACGGTGGTGGGATTCTCCCTGAGTTAGCAGGGCGGGTCAAGTCGATATCGGGATCGTCTGATTCGTATATGTTTTGGTTACCAATGAGCCGCAGCCAACTTTACAAGCCGGTACAGTATGGGCAGTGTGAGCACTGCAGTTGCGCCCAAGCGTCCGATCACGCCGGCCAGATCGAAGCGCCTGTTGAAGCGATGTCAATGATCGCGCCGCGCCACCTCGTCATGGATCAGCAGGGACAGAAACTCGGTATAGGCCAGCTTCGATTCGATGGCCTCGCGGTTACCGCGACGCTTCAGATAACCGTCATGGCATGGCCTTTATCGAGTGCGGCATTTTTTCATAAACCATCCGGCCAGGACTGTAGCGCAGCAATATGCCGCAGCTTGACCGTGGCCGTTTTAGCTGAGATAAAATGAAACAAGGCTCCGCAGCATGCCGAGGGGTGGGAATACGAAAACCGAGGGAAGCTCACATGTTTAGCCAAAGCCTGCCCGCACCCACGCCCTCGAAAAAGAACCTATGGCGATTGTTTATATTGCGGATAATCGCAATCGTCGGGCAAATTGCAGCCATCTCGGCGGTCACTTACGGCGTCGGCGTGAATCTGCCCCTACGCTGGTTGGCTCTGGTTATCTTGCTCTTGATCGCCTTCGATTTCCTGACGTGGCTGCGGCTGAAAAATCCCGCCCCGGTGACCGATCTTGAATTGCTCGGCCAATTGCTCATCGACATCGCCGCACTGACGGCATTGCTGTATGCCAGTGGCGGTTCGACCAATCCCTTCGTTTCCCTGTTTCTGCTTCCCTTGACCATTGCCGCGGCGATTCTGCCCTCACGGGCTACCTGGTTCGTCACCGCAGTCACCATCTCGTGCTATACCCTACTCTTGTTCTACTACGTCCCCCTCGCCCACGACGGGAGCGAGCTACATTTGGCCATGTCCATGGAACACGGGATGGAAGGTCATGAGCATATGGGATCAGGCGGCGATTTCGGGCTGCATGTGCTGGGAATGTGGTTCAACTTCTTGCTGAGCGCCAGCTTGATCGCCATTTTTGTGGTGCGCATGGCTGGATCGATCCGCGAACGGGACAGGCTTTTGGCATCCGCACGTGAGACGGACCTGCGCAACGA
>JAJYUW010000055.1 GCA_021792335.1 Pseudomonadota bacterium
TCGCCTCCGCGAGCACGGCCTGACCAGCGCCCTGAACATGCTCGACGACCGCAGCCGCCACATCATCGAAGCGCGCTGGCTGACCGAAAACGACAGCGCCACGCTGCACCAACTGGCTGCCGAGTATGGCGTATCTGCCGAGCGCATCCGCCAGATCGAGCAAAAAGCGCTGCAAAAAATGAAGGCGAGCATCATTGCCGAAACTGCCTGATAGCTAATCGGCAATAAAAATGGCGGGGCACCGTAAGGTGCGCCGCCATTTTTTATTCTTCGGTCGATCAGGCCAAGATCACCGAGAGAAAACTCAGCCAGCTCATGATCATCAACGCGACAACTATCGGCATCACAAATTTCGCCATCTTCTTCCCCCCTCAACAAAAATCCTGCGCATGGCAGATTTTCAAAACGCGCAATTCTAGTTCAAACCCTTTTCCCGTTCAACCCGCTACGTCAATCTATCTGTTCGAGCGCGAATCGGAGTAACGCGGAATGCGGGGGTCATCGTCGTCCATCAGAATGCGCTGAGCCGGCCCCTCCAAGTCCTCGAACTGGCCGCTCTTGATCGCCCAGAATATACCGATTCCTGCAACGATCACCATGACCAGCGCCATGCCCAGCAGATAAATCAGTATCGCTGTCATTCCTTAATCCTCATTCAACGCAGCCGCAGCGCATTCATCACCACCACCAGGGAACTCGCCGACATGCCAATCGCAGCAAGCCATGGCGGAACCATGCCAAGCGCGGCGAAAGGCAGCGCCAGCACATTGTAAACAATAGCCCAGGCAAAATTCTGGCGCATCACGGCCATGCTGGCATGGCCTGTCTGCAGGGCCAACTGGATATCCAGCAGATTTTCGGTCAATAATACAATGTCGCTGCTGGCGCGAGCAACCTGGGTGCCGCCGCCCATGGCGATGGATACATCCGCACCGGCCAGCACCGGCGCATCGTTGATACCGTCGCCCACCATTGCTACGACATTGCCGCGCCGCTGAAGTTCGCGCAGCGCATTGAGCTTGTCCTCCGGGCGCAGCGCCGCCTGCCAGGCTTCTATTCCCGCCTCTGCGGCGACATGGGAAACTGCATCCTCGGCATCCCCGCTCAGCATGCTGACCCTCACCTCTGCCGCCTTGAGCCGGGCGACCAGTTCCCGCGCCTGCGGTCGCAGGCTGTCGGACAGGACAAACACCGCCAGTGCACGGCGCTCATCGCACAGCCACACCAGCGTGGAGCCTGCGGGCAGTTCCCCCGGCAACGCCGCAGCGGGCAGGCCGGACAAGGCAGAGCTTCCCAGAGTATAGCGTACGCCGCCAATGATGCCGCTCACGCCCTTGCCCGGCAGGTTCTGCGCCTCCTGCACCGGCACCAGTTCGGGACGAGCGACCCGAACCAGAAAGCTTTGCGCGAGCGGATGCTCCGAAGTTTTTTCCAGACTGGCAGCCAGGGCCATGCAGCGATTTTCATCCAGCTCGGCGAGCTGAATCGTGCGCTGCAACACCGGCTTGCCATAGGTGAGCGTGCCTGTCTTGTCGAACACCACATGGTTCACCTTGGCCAGGGTTTCGAGACCATGTCCGCGCGTCAGCAAAATGCCGTGGCGCAGCAGGTGCGAACCGGCCGCGGCAAAGGCCGTAGGCGCGGCGAGCGACAGCGCGCACGGGCAGGTCACGACCAGTACCGCTAGCACGGTTTCAAAGGCGCGCCCCGGTTCCACCCACCACCATGCAGCGCCGACCAGTACGGTCAGAATCAGCAGGATGACGGTGAAATGTCCCGCCACCCGGTCTGCCAACTGCGCCAGACGAGGCTTTTCCGCCACTGCCCGGTCGAGCAGGCGCACGATGCCGGCCAGCACGGTATTCTCGCCCACCCCGGTGACGCGAAGCAGCAGCGGCCCTTCCAGGTTGATACTGCCGGCAATCACGGCGGCACCCGGCGATTTAGGCACCGGCCGGCTCTCGCCAGTCAGAAGCGCCTCGTCCACCGTGCTCCTGCCCTCGATCACTTCGGCGTCTGCGGCGATGGATTCTCCCGGCTTGGCCAGGATAGTGTCGCCCTCATTCAACTCCAGCACCAGAACCGGCAGGTGCTGGTCATCAACAACCCTGATCGCCATCGCCGGCGCGAGCTTGAGCAAATTTTCTGCCGCTTCGACAGATTTTTCCTGGGCGCTGCGCTCCAATAAGCGGCTGGACAGCAGAAACAGACTGAACATGGTAATGGCGTCGTAGTACACCACACCCTGTCCCTGGAATGTGGCCCAGACGCTGCCGGCAAAGGCGCTGATGACGGCAAGGGAAACCGGCACGTCCATGTTCAGGCGCCGCCCCAGCAGCGCATGCCATGCACTCTGGTAGAAAGGCAGGGCAGCGTAGAACACCACCGGCAGCGTCAGCAACAGGCTTAAATAGCGCAACAGCGCCGCAGTGCTGTCCTCCATGCCGAACGCGGCCCCTGCGTAGAGCGCCACCGCCAGCATCATCACTTGCCCGGCGGACAAACCGGCAATGGCGATGCGCCTCAAGTCCTTCGCCCGCCGCTGGCGGCGCAGGTTTTCCTGGCGCTCGGCGCTGAAAGGATGCGCGTTGTAGCCAAGCAGCTGGATTTCTTCGAGGATCTTGCTCAACTGAATCACCTGATCGTCCCAGGTGATGCGTGCGCGGTGGTTGGCGTAGTTGACTTGAACCTGCAGTACGCCCCGCAGTTGCTTGAGGTGGCGCTCGTTGAGCCAGATGCAGGCGGCACAGGTGATGCCCTCCAGAATCAGAGAGGCTTCCTTGACGTGCTCGCCTTCCTGCCGCACAAAGCTTTTCTGTATTCCGGGATGATCGTAGAGTGCGAGTTTTTGCAGCTCCTCCGGCACCACTTCGTGGCCGGCACCGGGCATGGCTGTACGGTGGCGGTAATAGTCGGCGAGACCGTTGTCGACGATGGTCTGCGCAACCGCCTGGCAACCGCGGCAGCACATCTCGCGCGGCACGTCCTCGATAATCACCTGGTAGTGCGCGCCGGGCGGAACGGGCAAGGCGCAGTGGAAACAGGTCTTTTCGGCGCAGCCCGGATGTTCCATAAATTCGCGTGATGATCGCGCAGGATTTTGGTTGATAGGGGAACTTTGCGAAGGAGTGTCGTAGTTATTCATACGACCGACTAAGCAAAGTTTTCATATCAACCAAAAGACCAGCGAGGGCACGCGTCAATTTATGGAACATCCGGGCTAAATCATCAGAATGCAGGAACGATGATCTCTTTCGCCGTTTCGAAATTATCCGACCCGCGCGCGATCAGCAGGACCGCCACCCACTGACCCGGCCTGTCCATCCCTACCCGGGCGTGGTAGCGACCCGGCGCGTATGCAGTCAGATTCACGGTTTTTCCCATGTCCGCACCGTCCGCCGGATGTTTGATATCCAGCTTCACCGTCGCACCCTCCAGCGGCAGCTGCGCGCTGTCGCTGGCGCTCACCGTCACTTCGCTGGGCTGATTGGGCCGCAACCGATCCAGCCCCGAAACTTCGATCTGCCAGCCGAGCTCGCGCTGGCGCAAGGATTTTTTCAGGTACTGGCTGACGGTCTTGGCTGCCGCCTCGTCATGCGGCACCTCGCCGGAAAAGCCGGTATAAACAAGCTTGTTAGCCGCATTAGGCAGAAACCATTGGGCAACGGAAGACGGCAGGCCGCGAGTTGAAATCGTGACGAACGACGCCATCAACAGCGCCAGGAGCAGAAAAAAACCGATGATGACCATCGGAATCCAGTGCATCTTTTGCCGCGGACCGCCCTGTTTGCCGCCTCCCGTCAGGGTCAGTACCGTCGCGGTGGCCACGTAGAGGGCGAGGTGCAATGCCACCACATCGCCGCCCGGCCAGTGGCTCAGGCTGTAAAACATGATCGCCAGCGTCGGCAGCGCGCCGCTGATCACGCCGCGCCAGTAGTTGGAAACGCCCGCCAGGCGCAGTGCAAAATACAGCACGGCAATCAAAGCCGCACCGCCGAATAAGCTGAGCGTCACTATCTATCCTTCCTGTTTAGCGTAAAAACGCGCTTTTTTCGTCACCGCCTGATCCGGTTTGCTCAACGGGGTGATGACGAATTCGACCTCATCCACCTTGTCAAGCATGGCAGGATTCAACTTGACATTGGCCAGGACCATCACGCTTTTCCCCTGACGCACGCTGACCTCGCGGAATTCACCCAGATCCAGCGCGCTTTCCGGTATTCCGCGCACATCGATGCGGTAGGTCTGCACATCCAGGGTCTTGTTGGTGATGCGGATCTGATAACGGTTGCGGATATCCCCATTGGACAGCACCACGAACAGGGGCTGGCGCACCGGTTGGATGGAAAGCTCAAGGTCGGAGCGCGAAGCGACATTGTATATCAGCGCGGCGATCATCACGAGTATCGCCACGCCGTAGCCGAGAGTGCGCAGCCTCAGCCAGTCGAGGCGCACCTTGCCGGGGGTCTTGCTCTCGATGTTGATTTCCGAATCATAACGGATCAAGCCCCTGGGAAAGCCGACTGATCTCATAATGTTGTTGCAGGCGTCGACACACAGGCCGCAGGAAATGCACTGGTATTGCAGTCCATTGCGGATGTCTATACCGGCCGGGCACACCTGCACGCACAAACCGCAGTCGATGCAATCACCGACTCCCTTGGCCTGACGCTCCTCGCGGGTTTTTGAACCGACGCGAGGCACGGCACGGCCGGCTGTTCCTTCGCCACGCAGGAAGTCATAGTACGGCGCGAGCGTTTCCGGCTCGTACATTACCCCCTGAAAGCGCGCATAGGGGCACATGTAAATACACACCTGTTCGCGCGCCAGGCCGGCCGCAACGTAGGTGGTCAGGGTCAGCACCAGCGTCGTGAAATAAGCGACGAAGGGCAGGTCTCCCACGAAGAAGCGCCGTGTCAGTTCGGGCGCAAAGCCGTAATACATGACAAAGGTGTAGGCGGTCCAGAAGGCGAGCAGCAGCCATAGACCGTGCGTGGCCGCATACTTGGCAATCTTTTCTCCATTCCATGGCTGCTTGTAAAGGCGCAGGCGGGCCGGCCGCTCACCCTGGATCCAGCTTTCGATAAAAATGAAGGCGTCCGTCCACAGGGTCTGAAAGCAGAAGTAACCGCAGAATGCGCGCCCCACCAGACCGGTGGCGAAAAACAGCAGTGCCGCGGCAATGAATAACAACAGGGCGAGAGAAATCAGGTCCTGGGGATAGAACACCAGGTCGAAAATGAAGAAGCGCCTTCCCACCATATCGAACAGCACTGCCTGTCCCGGCCCGTCATGGCGCATCCAAGGCAGCCAGGGCAACCCGAAATAAACCGTGTAGGCCAGCACCAGCACTGCCGTCTTGAAAGTACGGAATGCGCCTTTAACCGAGCGGGTGTAAATCGGAATCCGCTTCTGAAACAGCGCTTCGGATTCTGTCCCTGCCTGCTTTTTTTCTACTTTCACAATTTGCTCCCGACCATTTTCATGGCTCGGCCATTTCGTTACCACAACAAAAACATGTCCTGCAAAAGAAAAGACCCCGTCCGCAAGGCCGGGGTCCAGGGTCCAGAGGACAGCCTATCTATTTCTTGCTGCCGCCGCCGAGCACGTCGTGCACGTAAGTCGTCAGCAGTTTGATCTGGTCGGCTTTCAAACGGCCGCTCCAGGCAGGCATCACACCCTTGTTCAGACCGCCGGCAATCACCGCCTTGACCGCTTCCACCTGCTTGTCAGCCGAACCGGCGCCGGGCACATCGGCCCACAGCCAGATCTTGTCAGTCAGGTTGGCCGCACCGATGTCCTTGTTGCCCTTGCCATCCGCACCGTGGCAACTGAAGCAGGCGGCCTTGCCGTGGAACAGCTCGTCGCCGGCCTTCACCTTGGCGGCATCCATGCTCTCCCCGGGCAGGCTGAGTACGTAATTGGCGAGATTTCCGATCTCCCCTTCATTCAGGTCCGCGCCGCCCTTGGCCGGCATGATACCGTGGCGTCCATTGGTGATGGTCTCCTGTATCTTGTCGTAGGTGCCGCCGTAGATCCAGTCGTCGTCGACCAGGCTGGGCGCGAAGGCCCGCTTGCCCTGACCGCCGCTCATGTGGCAGGCGGCACAGTTGTCGGCGAACAGCACCTTGCCGGCGGAAGCGACGAAGTTGAGCATCTCGGGATCCTTGGCGATCTGCTCATAAGGCATGGCCGCGACCTTGTCGAAATACTTCTTCTGGAATTCGCGCGCGTCCTGCATATCCTTCATCAACAGAGCGCGGGTGTTCCAGTGCGTGGTTTTTTCCACACCCTTGTCGTTCTTGTAGGTGATGGTCGCCATGCCGGTCGTGTAGCCCTTGCCCACCGGCCAGGCAGGGTAGGCCACCCAGTACACCACCGAAAAGATGATGGTAAGGTAGAACGCCCACAGCCACCAGTTCGGCAAAGGGTTGTTGTACTCCTGCAAATCGCCGTCCCAGACGTGGCCGGTGGTTTGCACCTTGCTCGATTGAGTGTTTCCCTGACTCATGATAGCTTCCTTTGCGTCAATATTTTTAATCGTCTTGAAAGGGAATGTGCTTGTAGGATTCCAAGCGCTCGCTGCGCTTCCTGCTGCCGTATACGTAGACCAGGATGGCGCAGAAAGTGAAGAAAAAAATCAGCAGCGCCAAAGGCTTGGAGTTCTCGAACCGGGTAAACCACATTAGCCATTCCATCGCGCGTCCCCTTAGCGGAATTTCACGAAACTGTCATTGTCGAGCTTGCTGAAGTCAACCATCGTGCCCAGCACCTGCAGATAGGCCACCAGCGCGTCCATTTCGGTCACGTTGCTGGCATCGCCGTCGTAATTGCCGCTTTGCGCCTGCTCGGTCAGGTTCTTCCTGGCATCGGGAATATGCAGTTGCTTCGCCACATCCGCGCCGAACTCCTTGACGTTGTTGTCGTATTCGGCCTTGTTGGCGGAGTAAGGCACGCCAGTCATGCGCAGCGCGGCCATCCGGTCAGCCACATCGGAAGTATCCAGGGGGGTGGTCAGCAGCCAGGGGTAATTCGGCATCACCGACTCGGGCACCATCGAACGCGGCGCGATCAGATGCTGCACCTGCCACTCGTTGGAGTATTTCTTGCCTGCGCGCGCCAGGTCGGGGCCGGTACGTTTGGAACCCCACTGGAACGGGTGATCGTATTGCGATTCCGCCGCCAGTGAATAGTGGCCATAGCGCAGCGCCTCGTCGCGGAACGGACGGATCATCTGCGAATGGCACAGGTAGCAGCCCTCGCGGATATAGATATCGCGGCCACGCTGTTCCAGCGGGCTGTAGGGGCGAACCATCTTGATCCCTTCGGGTGTTTTCACATCTTCGACCGTTCCCTTGATGAAGAACAAGGGAACGATTTCAACCAATCCGCCGATGCTGATGGTGAACATTGTCAACACCAGCATCAACCCGATATTTTTTTCTATTTTTCCATGATCGAACATGATCTTTCCTTATGCTTGGTGATGCCCCGCACCGCGGGGCATCATCTGTTTCAACCCGATCCGTTTACGCCGCGCTCGCTGCCAGGCCGCCGGCAGCCACACTCTTGGCCTGGCGGATGGTCATGAAGCAGTTGTAAAGCATCAACACCATGCCGGCCAGGAACACCAGGCCGCCCAGGGCACGCATCGCGTAGTAGGGGTGCATGGCGGCGACTGATTCGGCGAAGGAGTACTGCAGGTTGCCAAAATCGTCATAGGCGCGCCACATCAAACCCTGCATAATGCCGGAGATCCACATCGCGGTGATGTACAGCAGGGTGCCGATGGTCGCCAGCCAGAAGTGGGCGTTGATCAGCTTGATGCTGTACATCTTGGTGTCCCACAGCTTGGGTAGCAAGTGGTACAGGGCTCCGAAGGAGATCATCGCCACCCAGCCCAACGCACCGGAGTGCACGTGGCCGATGGTCCAGTCGGTGTAGTGGGACAGCGCGTTGACATCCTTCAGCGACATCATCGGGCCTTCGAATGTGGACATGCCGTAGAAAGACAGCGCCACGATCATGAAACGCAGAATCGGATCGGTGCGCAGTTTGTCCCAGGCGCCGGACATGGTCATGATGCCGTTGATCATGCCGCCCCAGGAAGGCATCAGCAGCATGATGGAGAAGGTCGCCGCCAGGGTGGAAGTCCAGTCGGGGATCGCGGTCCAGTGCAGGTGGTGAGCACCGGCCCACATGTACATGAAGGCCAGCCCCCAGAAGTGGACAATGGACAGGCGGTAGGAGTAGATCGGGCGGCCGGCCTGCTTGGGCACGAAGTAGTACATCATGCCGAGGAAGGCCGCGGTAAGAAAGAAGCCCACCGCGTTGTGGCCATACCACCACTGGGTCATCGCGTCCTGCGCGCCTGCGAACAGCGGATAGGACTGGGTCAAGCTGACCGGAATTGCCAGGTTGTTGAAGATGTGCAGCAACGCGGTGGCCAGAATGAAGGCGAGATAGAACCAGTTGGCCACGTAGATGTGGGGTTCCTTGCGCTTCATGACGGTGCCGATGTAGACGATGGCATACGCCACCCACACCACGGCTATCAGCAGGTCGATCGGCCATTCCATTTCCGCGTATTCGCGGCCCTGGGTGTAGCCCATCACATCGCCCAGTGCAGCCAGTACGATGATCGCCTGCCAGCCCCAGAAGGTGAAACTGGCCATGCCATCCGACAGCAGGCGGGCTTGGCAGGTACGCTGCACCACATAATAGGAAGTGGCGAACAGCGCGCTGCCGCCGAAGCCAAAAATTACGGCACCCGTGTGGACAGGACGCAGACGGCCGAAGGTAATGTAGGGGATATCAAAATTTAAAAACGGCCAAGCCAGTTCCGAAGCGATAAACACCCCGACCAGCATACCTACCGCCCCCCAAATCAGGGCCATGATGGTGAATTTGCGGACAACATCGTAGTTGTATTGCTCGCCGCTCCCTATCGCAACCGATGCCATAACTTTCTCCTTGCTGTAAACATAAACCCGCGTTTCGAAATGAAATATACGCATCCCCAAACGCGGGCCACTCTTATTTTTTCCAGGCCGGTCCGCCATGTATCACTATAGCAACTGTGCCAAAAAACACACAATTTCAGCCTTTGACACAACAGTGTGTAATATAACTGCAAATGCGCAAGCATTCACTGACGTACATCAACAAAACCGTTTTTTATCAATACCAATGAGTCCGATTAAAACAATCGGAGACCACAAACCGGAAAGGGGAAAGTCAACCGAGGGCGATGGATTTGAGCCGGTCCAGGTCGTGCAACTGCACCTGACGCCGCGCGGTAGTCAGCAGGCGCTCTTCCTGAAAACGGGTGAATATTCGGCACACGGTTTCCTCGGCCATGCCAAGGTAGTTGCCGATATCGCTGCGCGACATGCTCAAATTGAATTTGGTGGGGGAATAACCGCGCTTTTCAAAACGCCGGGAAAGGCTTAACAGGAAAGTAGCCAGGCGCTCCTCGGCATTTTTCTTGCCGAGCAGCAGCATCAGCGCCTGATTGTCGAGGATTTCCCGGCTCAGGATTTTAAGCATCTGCTGGCGGATGGAAGGAATCTCTTCACTGTAGGCCTCCAGCACCTCGATGGGTACTTCGCACACCATGGTGCTTTCCAGCGCCCGCGCTTCGCTGGCGTAATGATTGGCAGCGATGGCGCCCAGCCCCAGCAGCTCACCGGTGACATGGAAGCCGGTGATCTGCATCCGTCCGTCATTGGTCAGAACGTAGGTCTTGATGGAACCGCAGCGGATCGCATGAATGGCACGCAAAGGATCGCCGGCCCGGTACAGCAGGTCGCCGCGCTTGAACATCTTGCGGCTTCTGACAATAGTTTCGAGCAGGCGCAGGTCGCCACTGGGTCCGTTCACCTCGCGGCACAAGCCGTAAATACCGCAATCCCTGCAGGTTACCGGGGAGCAAACCTCGTTATTTTCCCTGACGCGCGGAGTCGTAAGCCGGTTCGATATCATTCGCACAACAGCTGTCATGGTTTCTCACCCAAAAGAAAATTCACGTCATGAACAATCGCGGCAAGGCAGGAAAACTCAAGTCACGAAGCCAGCCGGTTTTTTCTGGCTGCCCCTTGCCGGATCAAGCGTGACGGACATTACTTCCGGTCGTTCAGAATCGCTACCCGGCTCTTTCCCGGACAATATGTTTGCGCCGGCAAACAGACCGCCAACCATGCACCAAGCCGTCTTGCAACAAGTATAAATTATACCACTGCCTGGCAGCCTGTCAGACTTAATTTGTCCCAAAGGATGGCTCTGGCCGCCGCACGGAAGAGGGCAGCCGCAATTCCGGCGTCGAACTCCGCTTGGCTTTTCTATTCTGCGTAGAGTGGAATCCGCCCGAAATACGGCCAATAGATTGGTATCTTCGGAGGAGTTGCACATTCGAGGACGAGTGGCTTAAAATCAAACAGATTTTTTTTCGCCCACTGCTACGATAGCGCATCAAAACCATGAGGCGCCTTTTAACCGATAACTTGCAGGTATATAAATGCAATTAAGCCACATTTTCTCCCGTCCCCAGCTAGTAGTGCTGCCCTTGGCGCTTGTTTTGTTTGCCGGCGGCTGCGGCAAGGAGGACGCAAAGCAGGCAAAGACAGCGCCTGTCGCCCAAACCGCCGAGAAGAGCGGCTCGCTTGCCGCCCCACCCGCAAACCAGGTTTTGCCTGCACCGGTAAAGGGCGACGAGCCATTACCGCCCAATCATCCGCCCCTGGGCCAGGTTTCCGGCAATTCTTCTCAGACGCTCGATAAGGGTACGGCCGCTGCTCATCCGAAGCTGGATGGCAAGAAAGTCCTGACCGTTGTAGTTCCCGACAGCATCAAGGGGCACTGGAAGGCGGTTAATCTCGTTATTACCGGGCCGGATGGCAAGGAAAAGGCGGTACGCGCTGCCGTCGGCGACAAGATCGACATCGGCACTGAAGGGGCGCAGATGCACGTGATGAATTTCCTGCCCGCCTACACCAGCGACTTCAACACCGCCACCAGCTCAAGCAATGAGCCGACCAACCCTGCCGTCCAGGTGCAACTGATCAAGCAGGGAAAAGTGCTGGCGGAAGGCTGGGTATTTCAGAAACTGCCGGACTTTAATTCTTTTTCCAGCAGCCTCGTAAAAGTCAAGCTGGTGTCGGCGGAACCCGCCAAGTAGAAATCACCGGTACAGGCGATAATTGAGGCGCGACGCTGCGTCATGAAAATACTTGTAGCGGAACAAGGAATCCATGCCGTGGCAGTTCGCGCATAATGCGAATTCGCTGTGGTTTCTAAGGAAGCTGTTGCGCGAATCTCCTTCGGTATTTTTCCCTGGGCCCTCTTCTTCCTTCCCGACACTCCACTGGTGGGGGTTATGGCATGTAGGACAAGTGATGATGCCCGCATTGCTTTTCCGGCCATCCTTGGTAAACACCTGAAAATAGCCGCTTTCATCCTGTCCGCCGCGCCGCCATGCCGGATTCGATGTAACCGTGACCTTGGGCGGGTGGTTGGGTTTGAATGGCATTTTGGCCTCGGCCACCTTGCCTGCCGTGTGGCAAGAGCGGCACAAACTCTCCATCGCGTCATTGGCCTTCCCTGGCGTCCTCGCCCACAAACGCAGCTTGGCCTCCGCATTGTGCGGGACATGACATTGACCGCATACGCCGGATTGCTTCACGTTCTGGCCCAGGGAATTGGTTGCGGTGGGAGCCGTAACCGCAAGGTCATGCTCTGTCTTCCTTACCCAGCGTTGGTCCCGATGACAGCTGGCGCACAACTCAGACGATGGCGTTGCGGGCAGGCGCAAGAAACTGTCCTTGCCGTCGCCCTCCGCTTTGGCGCTGGCCCCGGTGGTGCTGCCCGCATCCAGAGGGTTCCACTGGTGCAAATTATGGCAAGTGGCGCAGGCAATCTTGCCATTAACGTTGTCCTGCTTGCCGTCCGCGGTAAATAAGGGCAGCTCGGTCTTACCGCCGATGCTTTTCAAATCCACGCGCACCGGGTGGCTGTTGGCACCGGTCAGTTTTTTGCCCGCCACTTCGTCCTTGCGGTGACAACTGGTGCAGCGTTTCTCAATGTCATCCTGCCCCTCCCCGGTGTTTCTGGCCCACATTTTCGCGCCGCTGCCATTGTGGGTCAGGTGGCAGGCGCCACACACGCCGGTTTCGGCGGTCGTTTTGCCCTTGAGATTTTTTTCCTCCGGCGCGGAAATTGCCAGGTTATGCTTGGATAGGGCGACAGGCCCCTTATCCACGTGACAATTGGCGCAAAGCGTTGCTTTTTTGTCGTTGGGCAGGCGCAGGAAACTGGTCTCGCTGCTTCCCTTGATCTCGTGGGGATCCTTGCCTTCATCGGCATGAGGGACGGATGACCAGTTATGGGGGTTGTGACAGGCGCCGCAGGTGACGTTGCCGCCTTCCGGCGCCGGCTCTCCCTTGCTGTCGTAAAGCGGCAGCGATTTGATCGTTTTTTCCTGCCCGGCAGGGTGGCGGTTGCTCGTCCACTCTCCGCCTTTCGCCGTGATGCCGATATTGGCAATAGGGGCATTCACAGGATGGCTGTAACCCCCGACGAGTTTGTCTTTCGCTATTCCCTTTAGGTTATGGCAACTCTGGCAGAGGGAAGAAACCGGGTCCACCCCAGGAAAAGGTACCCGCGCCCACATGCGCGGCCCATTGCCGTTATGGGGCAAATGGCAATTGCCGCATACTCCCGCCTCGGCCGCGGCCTGCCCCTTGACATTACGTTCTTCGGGGAACATTAGCGCAAGGTCGTGCTTGGTGTTCAGAATAGTTCCCTGGTCTTTGTGGCAGGTGCGACACAAGCTCGACTCGAGGTCGTCCGATTTGCGCAGAAACTTATTGCTGGCATCGCTGGGATCGCCGGGCTTGGAGGTTTTTTCCGGATTGATGGGATCCCACTGATGGGAATCGTGACAGCTGGCGCAAGTCACCCTTCCTTGTTCTGTCCCCGTGCTTTTCACTCCTTCCCGGCTAAAACCGGGCAATTTGACCGGCCCCTTCAGGCGCGACATATCGCGCCCCACCGGATGGGTATAAGCACCAACCTGTTTCTTCTTGGCCAACCCGCCGTCCCTATGACAACTCAGGCACAGATTGGCCATCGGGTCGCCCTCGGGCGGTACCGGCCGTGCCCACATTTTAGGCCCCTGGCCGCCATGCGGAAGATGGCAGGCGCTGCACACCCCCGCCTGGCCCACTTCCTGCCCGCGCACATTCTTGTCCGATTCGTCGAGCAGCACCATGTTGTGCTTGCTG
>JAJYUW010000056.1 GCA_021792335.1 Pseudomonadota bacterium
ACGGTGGCGCCGCGCTTCATGTAGCGGCCCACCGTCTCGGCGGCGCCGATGAGCGGCGAGAAGTCGGGCTGGTGCGCGGCATCGACCGGCGTCGGCACGGCCACGATCAGATAATCGGCCGCCGACAGCAGCGCCGGATCGTTGCTGGTCACGAGCTGGTCGGCGGCGCTCAGGGCTTCGTCAGAGACCTCGCCGGTGGGATCGCTGCCGCGTCGATAAGCCGCGATCTTGGTTGCCGAAAGGTCGTAGCCGATGGTGCGGAAGCGCCTGCCGAACTCGACCGCCAGCGGCAATCCGACGTAGCCCAGGCCGATCACGGCGACGACAGTTGATGGCGGGATCCGTTTCATCATTGACCGGAAGGGCGCGACGCCGGCGGAAGACCAGGCGGAATATCGCAGCCCGCCGATTATATCGAAACAATCAGTGGAACGCCGACGGGGCCGGCAACGCTCCCGCTTCGGGCGCCTTGGGCCGCCACAGGTCCAGCGCCCATCCGGTCGCCTCCGCCGTCTCGTCGAGAAGACGAATCAGGGCATACAGGCTGGGATCGTCGAGCTTCAGTGCTTCCCCCCTGCCCTGCGCATCGATCAATTCCAGCGCATGCCCGCCGCTTTCATCGGGTCCGTATTTCAGGGTCGAGACCAGGATGGGCGGAAGCCCTGTCGCCATTCTCGGCGCCCGGGTCAGGGCCTGGGTCTGACGCGCCTCGTCCTGCTTCAAGGACAGCAGCCATTCCCGCGCAGACCCGCTGACGCCGCCGTCGAGCGACGCACCGGCACGCTGCCACAACACCTGCCAGAGCAGCGGCGTCATGCGCCGGGTCAGCCAGAAGCTGGCCGAGCGCTCGGCCAGCATAAGCGAGAGCAGCAGGCGATCTTCGCCCGGGTCGTAGGTCAGTTGCAGTTGCACGAAGGCTCCTACATCGCGGCCGCGCCGGGGGCCGTGTCCGACAGCCAGCTGTTGATGAGCGCGATTTCCTGATTGTTGATCGACCCGACCAGCCCATGCAAACGCACCCGGGCCAGGATGTACTGGTAGCGCGCCTGCGCCAGGTCCCGCCGGGCGTTGAAGCGCTGCTGTTCCGCATTCAGGATATCGACCTGGGTGCGGGTGCCGGCCTGAAGGCCCTTCTTGTTCGAGAATACCGCCTGGTCGGCCGAGCGCTCGGCCTGCTCCAGTGCCCTGATCTTCAGTATCCCCTCGGTGACGTTCTGGTATTCCTTCTGTACCTGCAGGTCCAGTTCGCGGCGCGCACCCTCGTATTGCTGCCGGTATTTCTCCAGATTGTCGGCTGCCTGCCGTTCCTGGGAATTGACGTAGCCTCCGGCGAAGAGCGGGATATTCACCTGCACGCCCACCGAGGTCGTGAGATAGCGTTGATTGATCGTGATGCCGCTCTCGCTGAGACTATTGCTGCGGCTGGCGACCAGATCCACGGTCGGATATTGCCCCGCCTTGGCCTTCTCCAGTTCCAGCTTGGCCGATTCGATGTTCGCCCGCGCGGCCCTCAGCTCGGCATTGCTTTTCTCGGCTTGTGCGATCCATTTCGCGGGATCGGCCGGCGACGGCGGCGACAGCTCCATGCGGGCCGGATCGAGTCGCGCGAGCTGCTTCGCCGGCCGGTTGATGATCACCTCCAGCTGGCGCCGGGTGTAGCCGAGGTTGTGCTGCGCCTCGAGTTCCTGGGCCAGAACCATGTCGTAGCGGGCCTGGGCATCGTCGATGTCGGTTCGCGTCCCTTGCCCGGCCTGGAAGGAAAGCTTCGCCCCCTTCAGTTGCGCGGCATAGGCTTGCTTTTGCGCCTCGACCAGGGCCATCTGGTCGCGCGCCATCAGGTCTTCGAAATAGGCGCCGCACAGGCGCACCAGCATGTCCTGCCGACTCTTGTCGAGCGAGGCTTCGGCGCTGACGACCTGAGACTTTGCCTGCTGGTACTGGGCGAAGTTGTATTTGCGATAGAGGGGCTGACGCAGGCTCAGGACATAACTCGAACCCAGGTAATCATATCGGCTACTGACCAGCTGGCCGAGAAAACCCGGGGTCCGGCTGTCCGTCTGGTTCTTGTCGCGCATCAGACTGGCCGAGATATTGGGCAGCAATTGGGAGAGGGCCTGGGGCACCGCTTCCCGGTTTGCCGCCGTGTCCGCGAGCGCGGCCTGATAGCGGGAATCCTGCTGCAGCGCCAGGCGGTAACTCTGAACGAGGTCCAGGCCGAAGGCCGGAGGCATCGCCCCCAGCAACAGGGCGCCCGCCACCCAGGCCAAGGGGCGCTTGCGGGCGATGGAGGTCAACTCGAACGCGGCGAAATTCACCATGTCATTCCTCTTTCATCGAGGCAGCCAGGCGTTGCAGGAAAGGATGCAGCAGATAGGTGAGCACCGTCCGTTCGCCGGTCCTGAACACCACCTGAGCGGGCATGCCGGCCTGCATTTCATGATTGCCCAGCTGCTTCACTCCTTCGGGGGTGATCGCGATCTGTCCCAGATAAAAGGGTATCCCGGTTCTCGGATCGGTGATCACGTCCGATGAGATGGAGGTCACCTTGCCCTGCACCACCAGCGCCGGAGAATTGGCGAAGGCGGAAAAGCGCACGTCGGCGATCAGGCCCTTGTGGATGCGATCGATCATCTGCGGCGGCACCCGCGCCTCCAGGATCAGGGGCTCGTCCTGCGGCACGATGTCCATCAGCTTCTGTCCGGGGCCGATCACGCCGCCCACCGTCTGCTCCACCAGTCCCACCACCTGTCCGTCTTCCGGAGCGCGGATGACCATGCGATCCAGCTCGTCCTTGGCCGCCTTGGTCCTCTGCTGGTCGGACTGGACCTCGCGGCGCACGTCGGCGAGCGTGCCCTCGACCTCCTTGCGATATTCCTGGACGCGCTGGGCAGCGCGCGCCCGCGTCTCGGCGATCTGGCGATTGGTGCGCAGGATATTGCTCTCGGTTTCGGCGATGGCCCCGGTGGCCTCGGCGGCCATCCGCTCCAGGTCGAGCTGCTTGTTGCGCGGGGCATAGCCCTCCTTGACCAGATCGCGTATGCCCTTGAGCTCCTCCTGGATGTACTGCAACTGGCTCTCGCGGCTCGAGAGCGCGCCATCGAGGCCCTGGAGCGACGCCTGCAGGCCCTGCACCGCCTCGTGGTCCGCCTGCATGTCCGACGCCAGCGCCTGGCGTCGCGCCTGGAACAACTGTTCCTGGTTGCTGAGGATCTGCTTGACCTGGGGATCGTTCTGTTCCTGCAGCAGGTCGGGGTGAAAGGTGATTTTTGACTGGCCGCTCTGTTCCGCCAGCAGACGACCCTCCATCGCTCTCAGGGTCAGGTAGCGTTGGCGCACCGCTTCGTAATTGGCGCGCACCAGTGAGTCGTCCAGGGCGATCAGGGGCTCACCCTTTTTCACGAACTGCCCTTCCCTGACGTAAATCTTGCGCACCAGTCCGCCGGTGAGATGCTGAATGATCTTGCGCTTGGTGGCGATGGTGACCATGCCTTGCGTCGGCACCCCTTCCTCCAGCGGCGCCAGGCCGGCCCAGAGCAGGAAGCCGCCGAAGCCGATGCCGAGCACCCACAGTCCGAGTCTGGCCGGGCGCGAAGTGTCGGAAGGCAGGATGATTTCGCCTTCCAGCGAGCTGCCCTTGGCCGGGGCCGGGACGGCCTTGATGTTTCCCAACAGATTGCGAATTGCCATGGCTCGATTCCTGATTTTGAAATGCGTTCAGATGGGCTGCGGTTCCGGCGCGGCTTCGGCGCCGCGCGCTTCCTGGGCGGCAGAGGCGGCTCGCGCCTGCATCGCGGCGATGACCTCCGCAGCCGGTCCGTAGAGCAGGATGGCGCCTTCGGCGAGCAGCAGGATGCGATCGGCGACGCCGATGATGTTGGTGCGATGGGTGATGAGAAAAACCGTCTTGCCCTGTTCCTTGAGGCCCTTCATCGCGGCGACCAGGGCCGTCTCGCCGACCTCGTCGAGATTGGAGTTCGGCTCGTCGAGCACGATCACGCTGGGATCGCCGTACATCGCGCGCGCCAGACCGATGCGCTGGCGCTGGCCGCCGGAGAGCAGGCTGCCGGCCTCGCCCATCGAGGTATCGTAGCCGCGCGGCAGGCGCAGGATCATGTCATGCACCCCGGCGCGGACCGCGGCCTGGATCACCTTGTCCGGATCGATGTCGCCGAAGCGGGCGATGTTCTCGGCGATCGTGCCTTCGAACAGCTCGATGTCCTGGGGCAGATAGCCGAGAAATGGCCCCAGTTCGTCGCGGTTCCAGCCCTGCAGCGGTTCGCCGTCGATCGTCACCCGGCCCTGGGTATAGGGCCAGATGCCGACCAGCGATCGCGCCAGCGTGGACTTCCCCGAGCCGGAGGGGCCGATGATGGCGATGATCTCGCCGGCCGGAAAGTCGGCGTTCAGGCCCCGGAGTATCGGCGCTGCGCGACCGGGCGCGGTCGCCACCAGATCCTCGATGCGCATCGCTCCCTGCGGCGCGGCATGGACGAGGCCCGCGTCGCGCGCCGGATGCTTCGCCAGCAGCGCCTCCAGGCGCTCGAAGGATTTGCGTGCGGAGAAAAAGGATTTCCAGGTCGACACCATCAGGTCGATCGGCGCGGTGGCGCGGCCCATCAGCACGTTGGAGACGAAGATCGAGACCGGGCTCAGCTCGCCCTTCAGCACCAGCAGGGCGGCGAGCCCCAGGGCCAGCGACTGCTGGGTGTAGCGCACGAACTTGCTCACCGCCTGCATGCGGTTGCCCAGATCCTGGGCGCCGTTGTTCAGCCGCAGATGCTTCTGCTGCCCTGACTGCCAGCGACGGCGCAGGTCGCCCAGCATGCCCATGGATTCGATCACCTCGGCATTCTTCAGCTTGCTGTGCACGTAGGCATTCACCTGCATGCCGGCTTCCATCGCATGCTCGAGGGGCTCGTGGGTGACCCGATGGCCGATGTAGGCGACCAGTATCAGCATCAGCGCGGAGGCGATGGCGAACCAGCCCAGCAGCGGATTGAGCATGAACAGCACCGCGACGTAGATCGGCGCCCAGGGCGCGTCCAGAAAGGCGAACAGGCCCTGGCCGGTGAGGAACTGGCGGACGTTGGTCAGGTCGGAAAACGGCTGCGCCGGATTCGTCCCGGTCTGGCTGAGGTGGGCTTCGAAACTGGCGTTGAACACGCGCGAGTTCAGCTTCTCGTCGAGCTTGACCCCGGCGCGCACCAGCAGGCGCGAGCGCGACCATTCGGCGAAAGCCATCACGGCCAGCAGGAACAACATCACCGCGGTCAGCGCCAGCAGGGTCAGGTCGCTGCCGGAGACCAGGACGCGGTCGAACACCTGCATCATGTACAAGGACGGCATGATCATCAGAACGTTCACCACCATGGTGAACAGCACGCAGACGACCAGCTCGCGCCGGAACAGCCAAAGCGTCGCCGACAGTTCGCTGCGCCGGAAGAAGGATGGGGTTTTCATATTTTCGGGAATCCAGGAATCATTCGACGGCGGCGTCAAGCCGGGACCGGAGCCGCCGCCAGGGCCACGGCCGGCGCCGGCGGCATCTTGCCCTGCAGCGCCGCCAGCACCTCGTCGCGCAGGCCATAGGCCTTGACCTGGCCCTCGACCATCAGCAGCATCAGGTCCACCGCTTCCAGCACGCTGGTGCGGTGGGTGATCACCAGGATCGTCGTCCCTTGCGCCTTGAGCGCCAGCAGGGTCTTGACCAAGGCCTGCTCGCCGGCTTCGTCCAGGCTGGAATTGGGTTCGTCGAGCACCAGCAGGCGGGGATTGCCGTAGATCGCGCGGGCCAGACCGACGCGCTGACGCTGTCCGCCGGAGAGGAAGCAGCCATCCTCGCCGATCGCGCTCTCGTAGCCCTGGGGCAGGGCGACGATCGTTTCATGCACGCCCACCGCCCGCGCCGCCGCCTCGACCTGCTCCATATCCACGTGGCCGAAGCGGGCGATGTTCTCCGCCAGGGTGCCGTCGAACAATTCCACGTCCTGCGGCAGATAGCCGACATACTGGCCCAGCTCAGCCTTGTTCCAGGGAAAGATATCGACCCCGTCCAGACGCACCTTGCCGCCCGCCGCCGGCCAGACGCCGACGATCAGGCGCGCCAGGGTGGTCTTGCCCGAGGCCGAAGGCCCGACCACGGCGACGGCCTTGCCCGCCGGCACGACGAACGAGGCGCCGCGAATGATCGGAACGTTCGAGTTCGGCGCCGCGGCGGTGACCGCTTCGACCGAGAGCAGGCCCTTGGGCGGGGGCAGGGACATGCCCGGCTCCCTGGCGGGCAGCGCCGTGAGCAGATTGTCGAGACGGAAATAGGCGTCGCGCGCATTCACCACGTACTTCCACATCCCGATCACCTGCGACACCGGCGCCAGCACGCGACCGCCGAGGATCGAAGCGACGACCATCAGTCCGCCGCCGCCGGGGAACATCCGGTTGATGATCAGCCAGCAACCCGCGCCGAGCAGCAGCGAGGATTGCGCCAGCTGCACGAACTTCGCCAGCGAAGAATAGGTGCCCGCAGCATCGGAAGCGGCGGCTTGCGCGGACAGGAATTGCCGCTGCTTCTTCATCCAGCGGCCGTGGATGTTGCCGAGCATGCCCATGGCCTCGATCACCTGGGCATTCTTCAGGCTGCCGCTGGCGTAGTTCTGCGCGTCGATCGACGAACGGTTGGCGGCGGTGAGCGGCGGTTGGGTGCTGCGTTCGGTGAGATAGGCCAGGCCCACCTGCAGCAGCGCGCCGACGATCGACATGTAGCCCATCGTCGTGTTGATCATGAAGATGGCCAGGACGTAGAGCATCGACAGCGGCACGTCCATCAGGGCCAGCAGGGCCGGGCTGGAGAGGAATTCGCGCAGGGTGCGCAGGTCGTTCAAGGCCTGGACCGAGGTGCCGGGAATGCGCCGCAGGTTGGCTTCGAAGACGCTGTCGAAGACCCGCGCGCTCACGCGCGCGTCGAAATTCCGCCCGGCCGACTGCAGAATTTCCTGCCGCACCCATTCCAGAATCTCCATCACCACGTACAGCCCGATCGCCAGCAAGGTGAGCAGCGCCAGGGTCATGACGCTGCGGCTATTGACCACCCGGTCATAGACTTGCAGCATGTAGAGCGTGGGAACCATCACCAGCAGATTGGTGAAGAAGCTGAAAAAAGCGGCGTTGCGGAAAACGGGCTTTTGCGCCAGCAGCGCATCGCGCAGTTCCGAACGTTTAGTGGAAATCTTCATTCACGTCTTCCCGTGCTTGAGCTTTAAGATTCAGAGGGCCGCTTGTCCGGAAGCGATTGCCGCTCGCGGCGGCAGCCCGACCGGCGCGGCGGTCGGTTCGATTCCCGGCGTCACGATCAGGTATTCGGGGAACTCGGCCGCCGCGTCGGCCGGCAGCGCCTCGACCTCCGCTTCCTCTTCGGGCGAAAGCGAGAACACCAGTTGGTAGCCCTGGGCCGAGTTCGAGAGCACGATCTCGCGCAGCTTTTCCCGATGAAAACGCGCCTCGTCCGCGGGCTGCAGGGCGAGTTGAAAGCGCATCCGGCCGTCCAGGGTGAACATCGACAGCACCCCGTCCTTGAGGCTCAGGGTGTGGCGATCGAAATACACCGGGGCGTTCGCCTGGAAGACCAGCAGGGGCAAAGGCGCGCCGGGATGCCTGGCGATGTTCAGGGGGCTGTTGGGATGCTGGAACACCAGGCGACAGGTGCGCGAAACCGAATAGATGGCATTGCAGACCATCTGCGAGCCGACCTGGGGAAAGCGCTCGCGCATCGAACGGTAAACCAGATGGTGCAGGCCGACCCGGTTCCAGCAGCGGGTCTGCTGGGCCACCGGCGCGATGGCGTTGCAAACGTCGGCGAACGCCTTTTGCAGCGCCTGCAGGCGCTCGGCCTGCTCGGGCGAGGTGTTAAGGGGAACGCGCAGGGGAGAATTCATATAGGAATGTTAGCATGGACTTCCTATATGAAGTCAAGTCTTCGTGCATCATCAATCGCTCCTGATTGGCCGATACCCCGCTACTGGCAGATGGTGTACGTAGAAGGATCGGTGACGCAGGTGCCCGCAGATACTAGCGATGTAGACGTGCTCCCTAGGCAAACCCCACTCGCAGAATACGTCGAGTTGGAGCATCTCCAGCAACCGCCGTATCCGTATGCCGTGCAATACACATCGAACGAACAATAGTTGCAAGCATTGGAGCTGGCCGTGCAGGTCGGGTAGTCGGTCGCACCATTGGCGCAGGTGGGCGGCGTGCAGGTCGGATAGTCGGTCGCCCCGTTCGAGCAGTAGGATGCCGCGGGAATTTGTACCGGGGTCTGGCTGTTGAGTCCGCTGAGATCGACGGTTTGCGTATCCAGGGTCGCTCCGGAAGAAATATCGACGACGTTCATGCTGATCGCGGCGTAGTTCGTGCCCGCAACGCCTTGGGGCAGCAACAGCGAATAGTTGCCGTTGGGATCGACCAGACCGGCGACCCCGGCCGCCGACGACCCGAAGCAGCAGAAGCTGAGATAGCTTTGCGGCGCGGTGGAGGCGCTAGGCTGCGTGATCGATCCGCTTGCGGATCCGAGCAGGTAGGAGTTGCCTGCGAGCGTATCGTCGGTCGCGCTGGCGGCCTTGAACGAGCCATTGCTGTAGAGCTTCTGCATGTTGTCGTAGGCGGTCGCCGTCTGATCGGCCAGACCAACCAGGGCGCCGGCGAATCGGGTGGAAGCGCTGGTGGCGGCAATCGCCTGGACATAGGTCGAGACGAAGTCCCGCGCACCACCGTTCAGCTCGGCCTGGATCGTGCTGGTGTCGGTGCAACTCGTCGTTCCCATGCAGACCGCTCCGGCGCTGACGGCGTGAAACATCGATTCGAGCGCCGCATTGATGTGCGCCAGGGACAGGAATCCGCCGACCCACTGATTTTCATCGAGGCCCGACAGCGAAGCGGTGGCATCGGCCGCGGCGAGCCCCGCGTCCGAACCATCGGTCTGGCCGAGCGCCCAACTTCTGGCACTCAGGGAGCCGTTGATCGAAGCCAGGAAGGTGTTCAGGGTGCTGACCACCGTGGAGGCGGTGGTCTTCGCGACGGGGACGGCTCCGAATTTCAGGACGGAAGGCCGCCGTGCCGCCTTGATGACCAGGCTGCCAGAAGTCACGCCCGCGGAAAATTGCTGGGTCAGGTAAGCCCCGATGATCCGGTCCATCAACGTCAACTGGTTCTGGTCCAGTTGCAAGGATGTACCATCGGAAAGAACGGTCATGGGTTCGACATAGGCGGCATTCTGAACGATGCTATTCACCGAATTTCCCGATGTAACGGCGGCGCCCAACATGGTCGCCAGTGCCGTCTGCGCCGCGGAGGTGTCGGTGCTGCCGCCCAGCAGGGGCTGGACCGCTTGAAGCTCATTCAGCCTGGCTGCATGCAGGTTCGCCTCGAACGCCAGGAAGCTCTTGGTGATAACGCCCGGCGAAGTGCCGTAGGTGCTCAAGGCGGGCAGATCCTGGATCGAGAGCGTGACGGGTTGGGAGATATTGGCGCCCTGACTCACCGTCACCGTCACCGTGCCCGGTCCGATGGCGCCGCTCGTCCCGTTGAGATAAAAGGGGGTGCCCACCACCACCGTGCCGTCCGCGGCGACGCGCACCGCCGGGAGGGTGACGGAATACTTGGCGCCGTCGGAGAAACTGACGAAGGCGGACGTATTCGGGATGAGGCCGGTGGTTGCGATGTGCAATACGGTCAGCGGGGTCGGCGCACTATTGTCTATCGAGGTGATGACCGGACTCGCCGTGCTCGACCCGCCGACGCCCGTCACGCCGCCCAGAGTGATCACCACGTTCGTATAAACGGTGCTGCCGACCTGAACCGACGGAATGCTCAGGTAACCGGTCGCGCCGTCATAGCTGTCGTAGCTGGCAGCGGGAACCCCCCCCCGCGACACCGACGACGCTGCCGAGCGTGACGACGACATTGGAAAAGGTGGTGCCATTCACGACGACCAGGGGAATGTGCAGATAACTGCCGTCGAAGCTGTCCGCCGCGGAGGCGCTGCCTATGCCGGCCACACACAGCCAGGACAGGAAGAGGCGCAAGAAATATTGCCGGTACGATTGTCCGCGCTTCATCCGTATGCCGTTCATGAATCTCTCCGATCTTTGCCGACGATATTCACTGCTGCCCAGAGGAAACTCCACCGCCGTCAGGGCTGGGCGCTGCGGTGAATGGGAAGGCCGACTGGATGGGTTTCTGATTCTTCAGTGCGGCCCTGAACGGGTCTTGCATGGTCGGTGGATGCTGCTCGACTGGCTGGGAGGACCTCTGGCTTTTCATGGCCTCCCTGAACGGGTCATGCATGGCTGGTGGAGTTTGCTCCTCTGGCGGTACTGCGGCTGCAGAAGGCCGAGCGCTCCCGTGCGCTTCCAGAAAGGCCTTGAACGGGTCGGACGCCCCTGAAGCAACGGGGGTTGCCGGCTCCTTGCTTGGAGGAGCATTTGCATCCTGGGCGGCTGCCGGCGCCTGAGCCCCGGCAGCTTCGAAAGGGTTCGCCTGGAAGCGGGCTGTTTGCGCACTTTCCGGGTTGCCTTCGGGCTTGCTGCCCACCACGAACGGAAAAATGATTGCCCCGATCAGGGCAAGGAACACCGCCCGGACTAGCCATCGTTTCGACGACTTCGATGAGCTTGAAGTCAGCATCATATTCCCGATCGAACAGCAGCCGCCAGGAACCGGGGCGGCTTAGGGCTCCCTATCCATCACGGACAGGTGGTCGGCGTAACGGTGTGTAATTTGTACCCGGTAGTGACTGTAAGAGCCGTGCGGTCATAGATTTGCACGATGCCTTCTGCGGTCCCTTTCAGCGTGGAATCCAGCGTGACCTGCCAGATGCCCGTCTTGAAGAGCGTGGCGGTGGACTTTGATCCGCTGAAGCTGCCGATCAGGGCATTGCCTTGTATTTCGATATCGCCGACGATTGCGAACGTGGCATTGTCGGTGTCGGTAAACACTCCGGTATAGGTGTAATGATTCGGCCCCGGATTGCTGACCGAGAACCGCATCAGATTCCCGTTGTCGATCGACCAGCACAAAGTGCCAATTTCCGCCGCATTCGCGTTCATTCCGGCCAGGAAAAGAGCCCCGGTCGTCATGAAACACAACAGCGCCCGTTGGAAGCTATTCATGGAAAAGTCTCCTTCCCGATTGGCAATCGCGGACAAGCAGTCTTATGCAACGCATAGGAAACTAGCATAGTTCGATACGATACACAATCTGCATTTTCTGCCGCCCTGCGCGCGTATGCCGTGGCGATATTTCGTTGACAGCTTACGCCTATCAGAATAGCCTGAATGCATTATGTTCGATAGGGAGGCCGCAATGAAAAGCGCTGGACTATGCATGCCGAAAAAATCCGGCGGACTCTTCTTCGCACTGGCTCTTTTGGGACTCGTCCTGATCCCCGCTCCCGACGCGTCGGCGCAGAGCGCCAGCTATATGGGCCGGTACTGCTGGAACATCACGGTGACCGACACCACGGTAACCGGAATGGTCATCCCGACGATCTTTGTTTTTACCAGCGACATCGTCAACATGGGGGGCGTGTCCTACGCGCTGACCGGCTACGCCACCGACCCGGGCGATAACCCTGCCATGTATGGCGGGGTTGGGCACATCGTCGGCAACACGCTTTATTTGAACCTGACCGGCTCGCAGAACCACCTATCCGGGGGATGGCGGGACACCTCGGTGTTCCATGCGGAGATCGATCCCTCGTCCCTCAGCGGCACGTTCTATGAGGTGGGAAACGACTTCAACGCGACCACACGGAGCCGCGACAGCGGTCGCTACACCGCCGGAACAATTGCGCTGGCACCCACCTGCCCCTGAGCGCCGAATCCCGAAACGGCCAGTGTCGGCTGCTGGCGGACGCCCGGCCGTATCGACGCTGAAATCATTGCCGGAGCAATCGATGGAACGATCGGTCCCCGCTGGGGATACACTTGGCCGAAATGGATTCCATCTCGCTCGAACAGCTGCCGGCTTGCGACCGGCTCCTGGTGCTGTGCGCCACCTCGCGCCTGGCCCAGTCGCTTCGCGCCCGTTACGACCAGGTCCTGGCACGGCGGCACGAGGCGACCTGGACCACCCTGGATGCCCGCACGGTGGCTCAATGGCTGGACGGCCTGGCCGAGGAGCGGCTGTTGCGCGGCGAGGACGCTCCTCCCGGCAGCGCGCACCAAGTCCTGGATGCTTTCCAGGAGCGGCTGCTCTGGGAGCGGGTGATCGGCGACTCCCTGGACGACGCCGAGCAGGCCCTGTTCGACACTCCCGCCATGGCGACGACGGCGGCCGAGGCCCACGCCCTCGCCGTCGGCTGGAACATCACGGTCCAGCCGTCCTTCGCTTCCAACGAGAACCGCCGCTTCAAGGATTGGCAGTCGCGATTTCTCGGTCTGTGCCGTAAGCATGGCTGGATCGATTCCGCCCGCCGGCAGAAGGCTCTGGTCGCCGGCATAGTCGAAGCGAAGCTGCCCTTGCCGGACCGCGTTCTGTTTGCCGGCTTCGACCGATTCACGCCGCTCGAATTAGAACTGCAGCAGGCGCTCCGAAAGCGCGGCGTCGGGCTCGGCATCCTGGATACGGGCCGGGATGCCACGGCAATCCGCGCCGTCTCCTTTCCGGACGGCGCATCCGAATGCCTCGCTGCCGCCCTCTGGGCGCAGCGACATCTGGCGGCCAATCCCGGGGCGAGGCTAGGCATCGTGGTCCCCGATCTCGCCGGCAACCGCGATCTGCTCCAGGACACCCTGGACGACATCCTGGTGCCCGCCGCCATCCGCCCCGGCCTGGCCGAAATGCCCCGCCCCTTCAACATCAGCCTGGGCCGCACGCTCAGCCACCATCCCCTGGTCGGCACCGCCTTCGATCTGTTACGCCTGTCTTGCACCTCCCGGCCGATCGAACAGCGCGATTTCAGCCGCCTGCTGCGCAGCCCTTACTGGTCTGCGGCCGCCGCCGAGGCCGACAGCCGCGCCCGCCTGGAGGCGGAACTGCGTCGCGGCGTCGCGCCCAAGGCCAGCCTGGGTCGCCTGATCGGATTCATCACGCGCTCGGTCGGGCAGGACAAGTTCCCGGGCAGGGCGCTCGCGCAGCATCTGGACGCCTTGCAGAGATCCGCTCTCGACTTCAAGAGAGCCAGGCTCCCTTCCGCCTGGGCCGGCGCATTCCTGGCCGCCCTGGACAAAACGGGCTGGCTGGCGGAGCGCAAGCTCGCCAGCC
>JAJYUW010000257.1 GCA_021792335.1 Pseudomonadota bacterium
GGACGCGGTTAAGGTGATCGCAATTGAAAAGATCAAGCCACGTGGAGACGCTTACAAATGACACTGCAAACCATTAAATCCATCGACGGAAAAGACGAATACGTCTTGCTGCCCGTCACGGTCTACCAGGCGCTGAAAGAGGAAATCGAGGACGAGCTGGCCGGACTGGAAGCCGCAACGGAGAAAGGTGAAGAATATGTGCCTTTCGTGCTGGAAGACTACATTGACCATCCAGTCGCCTTAGCCCGAATGAAGGCGCATATGACGCAAAAAGAACTAGCTGAACGGCTGGGCGTTACCCAAGCCTATATCAGCAAGATCGAGCGCCAGGATAAGGTAACACCCCAACTTTTGGCGCGGGTCAAAGCTGCCCTTAAAAATCCGCAAGCACACGCAGCCTAGCCAGGTCGACGCTGAACCGCCATGTTTCTTGTAAGGAAACATGGTGCCCACACAAACAAAAATGGCCTAGAGCAAAACTCCAGGCCATTTTTTTATTTGGTGCTGATGAGAGGAGTCGAACCTCCGACCTACTGATTACGAATCAGTTGCTCTACCGGCTGAGCTACATCAGCTGAAACCAGCCGGCATTATAGTGGCTTCCAGAATGAACGGCAATCAGGCGGCGACGCCTTGCGGGCGAATCCGGACAATAATGTCGATGCCTTCGGTAATCACGCCCGCCGGCAATTGCGGCAAACCGCTAATTTTGAAGTCCGCCGCGTCGATATCGGTCAGGTGACCGCTGACCACGTCATAGAAATGGTGATGCTCGTAGGTGTTGGGGTCGTAGAACACCTTGCTGGGATCCACGATCACCTCACGAATCAGCTTCTTTTCCACGAACAAATTGAGGGTGTTGTAAACCGTGGCTTTGGATGTTTCGCTGTGCTTGGTATTGACGATCGCAAGAATCTGATCGGCGGAAAGGTGCTCCTGCTTCGAAAACAAGGCATAGGCAATCTCGATCCGCTGATGGGTCGGATTGATGCCGTGCTTGCGCAGCAGCTCGATCATGTCGTCGCGGGTATACATTTTTGCATTCATGTTTGTGCTCATAAAACCATACTAAACCAATTATTGGACTTTGTCTAATGATTTCAACGCATGGCAGGCCAATCATAGGAAGAGACATCGAATGGCTGTATGCGCTGGAATATCAGGTTGGCAAGAATATGGGCGCTCGCCGGCGCCATGGTGACGCCGTAGCGGAAGTGGCCGCTGTTGAGATAGAGATTTTCGATTTCGGGGTGGCGCGCGATGACAGGGATATTCTCGGGCGAGCCGGGGCGAAGTCCCACCCAGTGACGCACCGGCGCCAGATTTTTCAGTACCGGCAGCAGCGCCGCCGCTTTGGCATGCAGCTCCAGCCTCGCCTCCACCGTGGTGCGCTTAGCGAAGCCCACATCTTCCAGCGTGCTACCGGCCAAAATATGCCCATCGGCACGCGGAATCAGGTAAAACCCGGACTGGATCACGATTTGCTGCAACAGCCCCGGCTCGACCTTGAACAGCAGCATCTGCCCGCAGACCGGTTTCAGGTCGAGAGGCGGCGCATATTCTCCCAGTAGCGGTTTGCTCCAGGCGCCGGCGGCAATCACATAATGGCCGGCCGAGAACGGGCCGGCGGAAGTTTCCAGCCGGCTAACCGTGTTTCCATCGAGGCAAATTCCGGTAACCTCGGCATGCTCCACGACTCGCCCGCCCTCCCGTTCAAAGGCGCGCCGCAACGCCTTGACCAGGCGCGGATTGCGCACCTGGGCAACCTCGGGCAGCCAGAGCGAGGCATCATCCCGAGCCAGGGCGCTGGCAATGTCATGGGCACGCCTCTTTTCCAGCCGGACCTGGTGCGAGGCGCACCACTCATCGGCATCACTCTCGTCATAATCCGGCAGCACCAGCATGCCGCTCTGCCTGTATTCAGGGTCGATGCCGCTTGAGGCCGCAATTTCATCCACCCACGCCGGATAACGCGCAGCGCTCCATTGCGTCAGCCGAGTGACGGGCTCCGTGTAGTCCCACGGCAGCAGCGGCGACAGTATTCCGCCCCCCGCCCAGGAAGATTCGGCACCACATACCACGCGCTCCAGCACCGTCACCCTGGCACCAGCCCGGGCCAGGTCAAGGGCGCTACTCAAGCCGATGACGCCGCCGCCGACGATCAAAAAATCAGAATGCAAATTTCCATTCTCCATATTTTGCCGCTTATTCTAGCAAACCGACCGCTAGTCGGTTTATGCTAACGGTATTGCCAAACTTGGGCTAACCTTCGAAGCGTGTAAAAAAGGAAAATATTCATGAAACCACAAAACGGCTTCACACTGATCGAGTTGATGATCACTATTGCCATCATCGGGATTCTGTCCGCAATTGCATTGCCTGCCTACAACGACTACGTACTGCGAGGGAAACTGACCGAAGCTTCAACCGAACTCGCCAGCATGCGGGTGAAACTGGAGCAATATTTTCAGGATAACAGAACTTACACTGGTGCCTGTGCCGCTGGAACAGTAGCCCCCCTTCCTACCGGCAAATATTTCACCTATGCCTGCGCCCTTGCCGCATCAACATTCACTG
>JAJYUW010000057.1:0-1688 GCA_021792335.1 Pseudomonadota bacterium
TATCAAACCCGAAAGGATCGCAAATGTTTGCTCTGAAATTCAAATCGTGGACACCCATAAATCGCTTGAAACTGGCTTTAATGTTGGCTTTGCAGCCTGCATGACTCAATTTAACCGGACACTACTGCACCCATATATAAACTTATTCTAAGTAATTTCCTTATGAGATTATTCGGCATCCCCAACTGCAATAGCGTCAAGAAGGCCCGTGCCTGGCTGGCTCGGTACGGCGTCGAAATTTCCTTCCACGATTTCAAGAAACAGGGTGTGAGCGCAGAACTGCTCCAAGCATGGTTAAAACAAGTTGGCTTGGAAAAGCTGGTCAACCGTCAGGGCGCCACGTGGCGCCAGCTGACCGACGAGGCCAAGGCCGCGGCCATGAATGAGGCCGGCGCCATCAGCCTGATGCTGGAAAAACCCAGCGTGATCAAGCGCCCGGTGCTGGAAAAGGACGGCAAGATTTATCTAGGCTTCGATGAAGCCGTTTATCAAACTTTATTCACGAATACGATTTCGCATGGGCTTCAAACCAAAGCGGATCGAACTCTCCATGAGAGGAAGAAATAATGGACAACAGTACACTGGAATTGGCCAAGGCCCTGATTGCCCGCCGCTCGCTCACCCCTGACGACGCCGGCTGCCAGGAAATCCTGATTGAACGCCTGGAAAAAATCGGCTTCAAAATCGAGCGCATGCGCTTCGGCGATGTGGACAACTTCTGGGCGCGTCGCGGCGACAGCAAGCCCTTGATCTGTTTCGCCGGCCACACCGATGTGGTGCCCACGGGTCCGGTGGAGAAGTGGGGCAGCGAACCATTCACCCCGACCATACGCGACGGCATGCTCTATGGCCGCGGCTCGGCCGATATGAAAACTTCGCTCGCCGCCTTCGTCACGGCGATTGAAGAGTTTGTTGCAGCACGCCCCGGTCATGCCGGCTCGATCGCCCTGCTGGTGACCTCCGATGAGGAGGGGATAGCGGTGGATGGCACCGAGAAAGTCGTGCTGGCATTGCAGGCGCGAAACGAATTGCTGGATTACTGCATCGTCGGCGAGCCGACCTGTGCCGACAAGTTCGGCGATACCATCAAGAACGGGCGGCGCGGCTCTCTCTCCGGCACGCTGACGGTTAAAGGCATCCAGTGCCACATCGCCTACCCGCACCTGGGCAAGAACCCGATCCACCTCGCCGCGCCGGCCATCGCCGAACTGGCTGCAACCACCTGGGACACGGGCAACGAGTACTTTCCGCCCACCACCTGGCAAATCTCCAACATCCACGGCGGCACAGGCGCCACCAATGTTGTGCCCGGCACGGTGGAAATCCAGTTCAACTTCCGCTTTTCCACCGCCAGCACGGTGGAAGGCCTGAAAACAAAGGTGCATGCCATTCTCGACAAACATGGCCTGGACTGCGATCTGGAATGGTCGCTATCCGGCAAGCCCTATCTCACCCCGCGCGGCAACCTGGTGGACGCTGTCATACAAGCCATCCAGAGCACAACCGGCGTGGAAGCCGAACTCTCCACCAGCGGCGGCACCTCGGACGGCCGCTTTATTGCTGACATCTGCCCGCAGGTGCTCGAAATCGGCCCGCTCAACGCGACGATACATAAAATTGACGAATGCGTGGCAGTGGCCGACATCGAACCGCTCAAGGAAATTTACCGGCAAACGCTGGTGAATTTA
>JAJYUW010000057.1:1698-13227 GCA_021792335.1 Pseudomonadota bacterium
CCTGCTGCGCTTTGCAGTCAGCCGCTTCAATCAGGCCGGGCTGTTTTTCGGCCACGGCACCACCAACGCCTATGACGAGGCGGCCTACCTGATCCTGCACACGCTGCATCTGCCGATAGACCGGCTCGACCCGTTTCTCGATGCGCGCCTGCTGCCGGTGGAAATCAAAACCGTGCTGGACATTCTGCGCCGCCGCATCGAGGAACGCCTGCCCGCCCCCTATCTCACCCACGAAGCCTGGCTTGGCGATTTCCGCTTTTACGTCGACGAACGGGTGATCGTGCCGCGCTCCTTCATCGCCGAACTGCTGCGGGAGCAGCTCGGACCCTGGGTGGAAGATCCCGAAGCCATCACCAGCGGCCTGGACATGTGCACCGGTTCGGGCTGCCTCGCCATCCTGATGGCGTATGCCTTCCCCAATGCCCGGATTGACGCGGTCGATCTCTCCGCCGATGCGCTCGAAGTGGCACGGCGCAACGTCGCGGATTACGGCCTGGAAGAGCAGGTCAGCCTGATCCGGTCCGATCTCTTCGCCGCCCTGCAAGGCCGGCGTTACGATCTGATCCTGAGCAACCCGCCCTATGTCAACGCGTCCTCGATGCAGACCCTGCCCGAGGAATACCGGCGCGAGCCGGTTGGCGCACTGGCAAGCGGCGAGGACGGGTTGGAGCATGTGCGCGTGATTCTGCGCGAAGCGCCCGCGCATCTGAACAAGGGCGGCCTCCTGGTGGTGGAAATCGGCCACAACCGCGATGCGCTGGAGGAAGCCTTCCCCGACCTGCCGTTCACCTGGCTCGAAACGAGTGCAGGTGACGAGCATGTTTTTCTGCTGAATCGCGAGCAACTGACTTAGCAAAAAAATCCATGTCGTTCATCGTGCGCCTGAACGCCATGCGTCACACGGTCACCAGCAGTTTGAACCTAAAAACCGCGGTTGGCGAACTGCCAGCCCTTCGATACGCCCGCTGCGCGGGCTACTCAGGGCGAACGGGGTTTTCACCCGCTGGGTGAGAAGCCGTTCGTGGTGAGTAGCCTTGCGGAGCAAGGCGTATCGAACCATGAATGGCCTGCAACTGCCGAATTTAGGTTGAATGCTATCAGCCCAATTTCCACAATGTGTGGCGCGCACAAATTCTATTTCAAGAATGCTCAGGCATCCTCGCTCTCGACCGGCATCTCATCCAGCACCTCCAGCACGGGCACGCCCGATTCGTCCAGCTGGACGCGCTCGATCTGGGCGAAACGGCGACTGATTTTCTGGCTCGTGACATGCACCTCATCCACGTCCTTCTGCGCCTGCCGGATGTGATCCGCCAGGTTCTTCATGCGCTTGTCGAAGCGGGAAAACTCCTGGCCCAGCTTGCCCAGTTCTTCCTTGATGATGTGCACCTGCTTGCGGGTTTCCACGTCCTTGATCACGGCCCGTGCGGTATTCAGAATCGCCATCATGGTGGTCGGCGAAACGATCCATACCCGCTTCTGCATCGCATAATCCACCACGTCATCCTGATGGTGGCCGTGAATCTCGGCGAACACCGCCTCGGCCGGCACGAACATCACCGCGCCATCGCTGGTTTCGGGGGGAAAAATGTATTTCTCGCTGATCGCATCGATATGGCGCTTCACGTCCGCCTTGAACAGCTTCTGCGCCTGGGCGCGGTCCGCCTCGGACAGCTCCGGCGCGAACATGCGGTGATAGTTTTCCAGCGGGAACTTGGAATCGACCGCGACATTGCCGGTCGGCTCCGGCAGCTTGAGCATGCAGTCCGCCCGGCTGCCGTTGCTCAGGGTATATTGGAAAGCATAGGCCGAAGGCGGCAGGATGTTGCGGATCAGTGCTTCCAGCTGCACCTCGCCGAAAGCGCCGCGCGAGCGCTTGTCGCCGAGCAGTTCCTGCAGACTCACCATATTGGTGGTCAGGCCGTCGATTTTCTTCTGCGCCTCGTCGATGGTCGCCAGCCGCGCCATCACATTGGCGAAGGTCTCGTTGGTTTTCTTGAAGCCTTCGTCCAGCCGCTCCGACACCTTGCCGCTGATCTGCTCCAGCCGGCTATCCACCGACTTGGTCAGGCTTTCTATGGCGGCAGTCAGTTGCTGGGTGGTGTTGCGCAGGGTGGACTGAATCAGTTCCTGGTTGGCGCGCACCTGTTCGGCCTGTTGCGTCAGCATGGCCTCGCGGGTCTGGGCGAGGTTTTCGCTCTGGGAGAGTTGCAGCTTTTCCAGTGCATCGCGGTTTAACTGGAGTTCCTGTGAAATCGAGCTGCGCAGGCGCTCGGCATTTTCCGCTGCCGCCGAATTCAGACGGTCGCCCTGCCTGGCCAGCCCATCATGCAAATCGGTCAGCATGGCACGGTGTTTTTCCTCCATGACTTGCGCCAGTCGCTCCGGCAGCTCTTCCTGCCGGCGGGAAAGCCCGCCGAACCCGAGCCCCAGCCACAAGGCCGCGGCCAATATCAACAGCAGCAAAATGCCGGTCAGGATTTCAGGCATGGCTTCCATCTGAATAAACCTAAAAACCGCAGTTCATTTACCACAGAGGCACAGAGGCACAGAGAAAAACAATGCGTTGCCGGCAAACTTACAGTCACCAAACTGGTGAATGATGTGCACAGGACTTTTCCCTTGTTTCTCAACTCTGTGCCTCTGTGGTTAACTGCTATATTCAAGACCGCGAAGCCTTCTTGCGCTCATGCTCCAGCAGGAAACGCTTGCGGATGCGGATCGACTTGGGGGTAATCTCCACCAGTTCGTCGTCGTCGATGAATTCGACCGCGGACTCCAGCGTCAGCTTGATCGGCGGAGTCAGACGTACCGCTTCGTCGGTGCCGGAGGCGCGCACGTTCGTCAGCTGTTTGCCCTTGATCGGGTTCACCACCAGGTCGTTCTCACGGCTGTGTATGCCGATGATCATGCCTTCGTACAGCTTGTCGCCGGGGCTGACGAACATCTTGCCGCGGTCTTCCAGTTTCCACAGGGCATAGGCCACGGCCTCGCCGTTATCCTGGCTGATCAGCACGCCGTTGCGGCGTCCGGGAATGTCGGGCCTGACTTCCGCATACTCGTCGAACACGTGCGACATCACGCCGGTGCCGCGGGTCAGGGTCAGGAATTCGCCCTGGAAACCGATCAGCCCCCGTGCCGGGATGCGGTATTCCAGACGCACCCGGCCGTGGCCGTCGGGCTGCATGTCCTGCAGGTCGCCGCGGCGGCGGCCCAGCTCTTCCATCACCGCGCCCTGATTGGCTTCTTCCACGTCGAGGGTAAGCGCCTCATAGGGCTCGCATTTGACACCGTCAATTTCTCTAACTACCACGCGCGGCTTGCCCACCGCCAGTTCAAAACCTTCGCGGCGCATGCTTTCGAGCAGCACTGTCAGGTGCAACTCGCCGCGCCCGGAAACCATGAACGAGTCGGCATCCTCTGTCTCCTCCACCCGCAACGCCACGTTGATCAGCAGCTCCTTCTGCAAGCGGTCGCGCAGCTGGCGGCTGGTGACGAACTTGCCCTCGGTGCCGGCCAGCGGCGAAGTGTTGACGCGGAAGTTCATGTTCAGCGTCGGTTCGTCAACCGTCAACAGCGGCAGCGCCTGGGGCTTTTCCTTGTCGCAGATGGTGACGCCGATACCCACTTCTTCTATCCCGGTAATCAGCACGATATCCCCGGCCAGCGCCTCATCAAGCTGCACACGCTCCAGACCATGGAAGCCCATCACCTGGTTGATCTTGGCGTTTTTCGGGGTGCCGTCCGGTCCGTTCATCACGACCACCTGCTGGCCCGGCTTGATGCGCCCGTTGGCGACGCGGCCGATGCCGATACGGCCGACGAAGCTGGAGTAGTCCAGCGCGGCAATCTGCAATTGCAGCGGGGCGTCCACATCCCCCTTCGGCGGCTCCACGTGCTTGAGAACGGTATCGAACAGGGCGCGCATGTTGTCGCAGGGCTTACCCACTTCAAGCATGGCGTAGCCGTTGATCGCGGAGGCATACACTACGGGGAAATCGAGCTGATCTTCGGTCGCGCCCAGTTTGTCGAACAGTTCGAAAGTCTGGTTGACGACCCAGTCCGGGCGTGCGCCCGGGCGATCGATCTTGTTCACCACCACGATAGGCTTGAGTCCCAGCGCAAGGGCCTTCTTGGTCACAAACCGGGTTTGCGGCATCGGGCCTTCCACCGCATCCACCAGCAGCAGCACGCCGTCCACCATGCCCAGCACCCGCTCCACCTCGCCACCGAAGTCCGCGTGTCCGGGGGTATCCACAATATTGATATGAACCCCTTCATATTCCACCGAGGTGTTTTTGGCGAGAATGGTGATGCCACGCTCCTTTTCCTGATCGTTGCTGTCCATCACCCGTTCGGCGATATGCTGGTGCGAGGCGAAGGTGCCAGCCTGATGCAGCAGCTTGTCCACCAGAGTGGTCTTGCCGTGGTCGACGTGGGCGATGATTGCAATATTGCGTTGGGCGCGTGACATGTAATGATTCCTGCAATTTAAAAAAGTCCGAGATTGTAGCATATTTCACAAACATCTGATTGAAGCCTATTGCTTTTCCGAAAAATACCCGTATAATTCGCCGCTTGGCTGAAATCAATATGAATCAGTCTTGGTTCATCGCTCCTGACCCTCCCTGTCTCAGAATTCACTGAGTGCATTTCCACCCCGGTTAGCGACGATGTTTTAGCGCCGCGTGGTGTTTGGTATTGGCCCCTTGATGACCGGGCCAGCCCTGCTTATTCCCTGCTGCGCGTTATTGCTTGCGTTGCCCTCACCCCTAGCCCTCTCCCGCGTTGCGGGCGAGGGGAACGCGGTGTCGCTGCGCGACTTTGTTTACAAGGAAATTACGTGTCTTTTGAAAATCTGAAACTCAATTCCTCCATCCTGCAAGCGATCGCCGAGAGCGGCTACACCAGCCCCACCCCGATCCAGGCAGAAGCCATCCCTGAAGTCCTCGCCGGCCACGACCTGATGGCTTCGGCACAAACCGGCACCGGCAAAACCGCGGCCTTTATTCTGCCTGCGCTGCAGCTTTTGACCGAACCCTCCCAAAGCAAGAGCCGCGGCCCCCGCGTGCTGGTGCTGACGCCGACGCGCGAACTGGCAAACCAGGTCAACGACGCCGCGCGCAAGTACAGCAAGTTCATGCGCGTCAAAACCGTCAGCATCCTGGGCGGCATGCCCTACCCGCTGCAGAACAAGCTGCTGTCTCAGCCGGTGGATATACTTGTTGCCACCCCAGGCCGCCTGATCGATCATCTTGAACGCGGCCGGGTCGATTTTTCCCGCCTGGAAATGCTGGTGCTGGACGAAGCCGACCGCATGCTGGACATGGGCTTCATCGACG
The DNA here is from genome assembly GCA_021792335.1 of Pseudomonadota bacterium. Lineage (GTDB taxonomy): Bacteria > Pseudomonadota > Gammaproteobacteria > Burkholderiales > Sulfuricellaceae > Sulfuricella. Next base: position 7,041 of record JAJYUW010000057.1, read on the forward strand.
ACGTCGAAAAAATCGCCGCCGCCACCCCGGCCAGCCGCCAGACCCTGCTCTTCTCCGCCACACTGGAAGGCACCATCGCGAACCTGGCGAAGCGCCTGCTGAAAGACCCCAAGCGCATCCAGATGGCCACGCAACAGGCCAAGCACGAAAATATCGAGCAGCGTCTGCACATCGTCGACGACATGGCGCACAAGAACCGCCTGCTGCAGCACCTTTTGACCGACGTCGACGTCAAACAGGCGATCGTATTCACCTCCACCAAGCGTGACGCCGACATGCTGGCGGAAGACCTTTTCGCCATGGGCCACCAGGCAGCGGCATTGCATGGCGACATGAACCAGGGCGCGCGCAACCGTACCCTCACCCGCATGCGCAGCGGCGCCATCCGTGTTCTGGTCGCCACCGACGTGGCAGCGCGTGGACTTGACGTGGCCGGCATCAGCCACGTCATCAACTTCGATCTGCCCAAGTTTGCCGAGGACTACGTCCACCGCATCGGCCGCACCGGCCGTGCAGGCAGCCAGGGGATCGCGGTATCTTTCGCCTCCGGCAAGGACGTCATGAACCTGAAGAAGATCGAGCGATTCACTGGCCACGCCATCACCCCGCACATCGTCCCCGGCTTCGAGGCGAAACGGCCGATGCGCACCAGCGCGCCTAGCCCTGTCGGCAAGCGCCCCGGATTCGGCAACAACGATCGTCGCGGTGGCTATGAAGGCCGGCCCAGCGGTAATCGTGAAGGCTATGCAGGGCGTGGCGGCCCGAATCGGGGCACCGGCACCGGACGTCCCGTCAGCCGAGGCAGGTAATTCAGAAAGCGGCAACGCAACGAAAAAAGGCGCTCCTCGGAGCGCCTTTTTTCGTTATCCCTTCCCGCCTAATCGTCGTGTCCGTGCTTGTGCTTATTTTTGTAATGGCCAAGATGCCGGCCATTGTCATGGTGATGATCGTCATCGTGAACAACCACTACATCCCTTCTCACCACCGCCCTTTCCCTTCTTCGGTCGCTGGTCGTCACTGCAACACCCGCCGCGCCGCCGACAGCGCTACCGATGATTGCACCATCGCGCCCGCCTACGGCCGAACCAATTGCAGCACCCGCACCGCCCCCCAGGGCTCCACCAAGAATCGCATCGCTATCCATGGCTTTTGCTGTGGTGGCAGACACAGCCAGTACGCCCATCGCAAATATCATCAAAATTTTCATTTTCTTGTCTCCGGCAAGTATCACGGTTCAGATTATAGACATCTCACGGAGCTGAAGGAATTAAGGTTTTGTCATGTTTATGGCCGCGCCTACAGCCATTATCGCGCGCTTTGATTTCAAAATACCGGCCTCCTGTTTCCGCATTCAAGGATTGCCGTTTAAATGTTAAACTCCGACAAGGCATCAATACGCAGCAGTAAAACCGGCTCCTGCGAAATCGTAGGCTTTCACCTTTCCCTACACTCATCCCACCTTGTTGCGCATGAAATCGGCTGTTTTCCGGAAGGCACGCTTCAGCTCTTCGCGCAAGCCTTCCTCCAGGCCGATGTCCTGCATAGCCTGAACCATGCAAGACATCCACTGGTCGCGCTCCGACTCGCCGATGGCGAAGGGCAGATGGCGCTGGCGCAGGCGCGGGTGACCGTATTTCTCGACATACAACTGCGGCCCGCCGAGCCAGCCGGACAGGAACAGGAAAAGTTTTTCACGCGAGGCTTTCAGGCTTTTGGCGTGTAGTTCACGGATACCCTGAAATTCCTGCTGCTGATCCATCAGGTCATAGAAGCGATCGACCAAGCGGCGAACCGCTGCTTCACCACCGATACGTGCGTAATGTGTCTCCATGACTATCCCCTGACCGGCCTGACTTTACTTGCCGCCAACTTGGCACGCGTTCTAGCCTCATCGACATCCTTGCCGTTGGCAAGGGCCACGCCCAAACGACGGCGAGTGAAGCTTTCCGGCTTGCCGAACAGGCGCAGGTCACTTTGCGGCACGCGCAAGGCCTCATCCACGCCCTCGAAGGCGATGCCGGCGGCTTCCATGCCGCCGTAGATCACCGCAGAAGCACCAGGTGCCCGCAGGCTGACATCGACCGGCAGACCGAGTATGGCCCTTGCATGCAGGTCGAACTCGCTCTGGACCTGGCTGCACATCGTCACCATGCCGGTGTCGTGCGGCCGCGGGCTGACTTCGGAGAACCATACCCGGTCGCCCTTGATGAATAATTCCACGCCGAAGATGCCGCGCCCCCCCAGATCGTCCGTTACCGCCCGGGCGATCTCGCGCGAACGGGCCAGCGCCGCCGCGCTCATCGGCTGCGGCTGCCAGCTTTCGACATAATCGCCCTTGACCTGCACATGACCGACCGGCTCGCAAAAAAAGGTTTCCACCCGGCCCGACTCTCCCACCGCGCGCACGGTGAGCAGGGTGATCTCGTAGTCGAAATCGACGTGGCCCTCGACGATCACCCTGCCCCGGTTGACGCGGCTGCCGCTAGCCGCGTAATCCCACGCCGCCTTCAGCTCGGCGGGACTATCCACCCTGGATTGCCCCTTTCCTGAGGATGACATCACCGGCTTGATGATGCAAGGGTAGCCGATGCACCCGTCTATCGCCGTCTGCAGCGCTTCCAGGCTGTCGGCAAAGGCGTAAGGCGAAGTCGGCAGACCCAGCGTTTCAGCAGCCAGGCGACGGATCCCTTCGCGGTTCATGGTGAGCTGCGCGGCACGCGCGGTCGGGATCACCTCGGCCAGGCCGGCGCGCTCGATCTCGACCAGCATGTCGGTGGCGATAGCCTCGATCTCGGGCACGATCAAGTGCGGCTTTTCCTGTTCCACCAGAGCGCGCAGCGCGGCGCCGTCGGCCATGTTGATCACATGGGCGCGGTGCGCCACCTGGTGGCCGGGCGCATGGGCATAGCGGTCCACCGCGATGACTTCCACGCCCAGGCGCTGCAGGGCGATGATCACTTCCTTGCCCAGCTCGCCGCTGCCGAGCAGCATGACGCGCGTCGCGCCCGGACTCAAGGGTGTACCGATTTTCATAAAGGCTCCTGAAAGCATGCAAAACGCGAATTCTAGCCGTTATTGCGGATAGTCTGCAAAGGCGGCTGGTTCAGGACACTGTAGCAGCCCGCCACGCCTGCCGTGCCGATCGCAACGGCCCCGGCCAGCATCCCGGCGGGTAGCAGCCAGACGTTAAAATCGTAGGGCAAGGACAGGATTCTTGTGCTCAAGACATAGCCCGTGCCGCTCGCTCCGAGCGCAGCAGTCAAGCCGGCCAGCAAACCGATCCCGGCGAACTCGGCAAACAGGCCCAGCAGCAACTGCCTCCGGCTCGCGCCCAGGGTACGCAATATCGCCGCTTCGTAAATCCGCTCGTCCCGGGTAGCTGCGATCGCGGCATAAAAAACCGTGAAGCCCATCAGCCAGGTAAACAAAAACACGAATTCCACCGCGCCCGCGACCCGGTCCATGATGGCACGTACTTCGCTCATCACCGCGGCCACGTCGATCACGGTGAAATTTGGAAACGCCTTGACCATTTCGTCGAGCAGCGGCGCCTGCCCGTCCGGCAGATGGAAGCTGGTGATATAGCTGGCGGGAAAATTGTCCAGCACGCCGGGAGAGGCCATCACGAAAAAATTGACGCGGAAGCTATCCCAGTTGACTTTGCGCAAGCTTGCCACTCGCGCACTGAAAACCGTGCCGCCTATGCCGTAGGTCAGGCTGTCCCCAAGCTTGATGCCCAGCGTTTTGGCGATACCCTCCTCGACCGATAGCTCCGCAACAGAAGTCTGGCCGCCACCCGGCCACCACCTGCCCGCGACAAGCCGGTTATCGCCGGGCAGGGTGGCCGCCCAGGAAAGATTGAACTCGCGCTCCACCAGCCGCTGCGCGCGCTCGTCGGGATAATCCGCCGCCGCAATTGGTTTGCCGTTGATCGCCAGCAGCCTGCCGCGCACCATGGGGGAAATCGCCGGCGTGGCGACATGGCGAGCCCGGAAAAAATCATGCAGCGCTGGAAGCTGATCGGGCTGGATGTTGATCACAAAACGGTTGGGCGCATCGGCGGGCAAGGTGGATTGCCAACTGTGCATCAGATCGCCGCGCACCACGGTGAGCAGCAGCAACACCAGCATCCCGAGGCTGAATGCGGTCACCTGCACCACGCTGCCGCCTGCCCGCCGCACGATGTTGGCAAGGCCATAGCGCCATGGCGCGGAAGCCTGACGGCGCAGCGGCGACAACACGCGGATCAGCAGCAGCGCCAACAGTGCGGCGGCCAGGATAGCCGCACCCAGGCCTGCCAGCACGTAGCCGCCCAGCTTGACATCCCCTGCCTGCCACATCACCAGCCCGGAAACCGCGGCGACCCCGAGGATAAAGCCGAGCAGGCTGAAATGCCTGGGCGGCCCCAATTCCCGGCGCAGCACGCGCAGCGCAGGTGCGTGCTTCAACTGCTGCAGGAAGGGCAAGGAAAACCCCAGCAGCGTGACCATGCCGGTCAGTACCCCCTGCACCGCGGGCAGCAGCGAGGGCAGCGGCAGCTCCGTCGCAATCAGGCTGCCCAGCCGCTGCGCCAGCACCATCTGCCCGGCGTAGCCCAGCAGACAGCCTGCCAGGCTGGCCGCCACGCCAAACAACAGGAACTGATACAGGTAAAGGCGGAAAATCAGCCGCTGCTGCGCGCCCAGACAGCGCATCACGGCGCAGTTGTCGAGATGGCGGGCCATGAAACGGCGCGTGGCCATCACCACAGCCACCGCCGCCAATACCACGCTGATCAGCGCGGCCAGGCCGAGGAAACGCTCGGCACGTGCCAGCGCAGCGCGAATTTCCGGGCGCGCGTCCGCCACCCCTTCCAGGCGCTCCCCGCGCTTCAACTGTGCCTTCATCCAGCCGCGAAAAGACTCGACTGCACCCGGCTCACCCGCCACCAGCAAGCGGTAGGATACGCGGCTGCCTTGCTGGATCAGCCCGGTGGATGGAATATCATCCAGGTTCATCAGCAGGCGTGGCGCAATGTTGAACAACACGCCGGCGCGATCAGGCTCTTGGGTCAATACGGCGGATATGGCCAGATTGCTTTTTCCGACTGCCAGAACCGTACCAGGCCCGGCATCCAGTTGGGCAGACAAACGCTCGTCCGTCCACACCGTTCCCGCTTGCGGAATGCCCTCGACTACATGGTCCGGGGCGTAGGGCCGATCCGCTATCCGCAGCTTTCCGCGCAGCGGGTAGCCGCGCCCAACTGCCTTGATTTCCGCAAGCTGGGCGCGATCTCCATGCAGCACCATGCTGGGAAAGCTCAGGCTGTGCGCCGTCCGGAGGCCGCGACGGTGCGCCTCCTCCGCTATCGTGCCATGCAGCGGGTGATCGGAAACCACGGACAGATCGGCACCGAGCAGGATGCCGGCCTGCTGTGCCAGCGCCCGGCCGACCCGGTCGGTAAAAAATCCGACCGAGGTCACGCTGGCCACCGCGATCACCAAGGAAGCCGCCAGCACGCGCAGCTCCCCGGCGCGCCATTCGCGGCGCAGCATGCGCAGCGACAAGGCGAAACTGTTCATGACTGTTCCGAAGCAAGAACGCCTCTTTCAAGGCGCAGGCGACGCTGGCAGCGCTGCGCCAGATGCTCGTCATGGGTCACCAGGATCAGCGTGGCGCCTTGCTCTTCGTTCAGGCGGAAGAGCAGATCGATGATGCGCGTACCGGTGGCGCTATCCAGATTTCCGGTTGGCTCGTCGGCCAGCAGCAGATGGGGCCTGGCGGCAAAGGCGCGGGCGATGGCCACGCGCTGCTGTTCGCCGCCGGAAAGCTGGCGCGGATAATGGGAGAGTCTTTGCGCCAGGCCAACCCGCTCCATCACGGCGATCGCCTCTTCGCGGGCATGGGCGGCCCCGGCCAGCTCCAGCGGCAGCATCGCGTTTTCCAGCGCGGTAAGCGACGGCAACAACTGAAACGACTGGAACACGAAGCCCACCAGGCGTCCGCGCAATGCTGCCCGTCCGTCCTCGTCCAGGGCGAACAGATCGACACCATCGAGCAGAACCTTGCCGCCGCTGGGCACATCCAGGCCGGCCAGCAGGCCGAGCAGGGTTGATTTCCCGGAGCCGGATGCGCCCAGCACGGCCACCGATTCACCTCGCCGCACTTCCAGGTCGAGCCGGTCGAGAATCACCAAAGGCGCGCCTTC
>JAJYUW010000258.1 GCA_021792335.1 Pseudomonadota bacterium
TTCGCAATGGCTGCGCGGGCCTTTTCTAAGGCCCTACAACCTGGACATGCGATCAAGTCCTCGTATGGGTCGCCAGTCAGTGGCCCGGTGGCGTAACAGCTCCCCGGAACGTCGTGCTTTAACTGCTGTTCCTAAAAACCCGCACAAAATTGTGCAGAGGATTTATCCGCGCTTGGTTGACGCGCTTTAGCGCCCAACTCAAGCCTCTTGACGCTCAGTTGCGCCGGAGAACGCGCAAGCAGGATTCGACGCACTTCCCTGTAGGGAGTGAAGCGAGAAATCTCGCGGTCGTCCAGTCGTGCCAGCACGTTCAGAGCAGCGTTGTGGTCGGCCTGGAGAACGCCCCCGTTTGCACGGTAAAACTTGTCGCCCTCGCGCCTGCCTTCCAGCAGGCCGTTGGTCGAGTCCGTTTGCGACGTATAGGCCCCATTTACCAGAACATGTCTGGCGTTACGCTGCTCACACACAGAGTCCAGGGCCTCGGCGAGAACACCCTTGGCCCATGCGCTCATCCTTCGGTTGAACCGCCTCCATTGATGCCTGGATGCGATGACACCAGTCAAATCCTCGGAAGCGACGATCGCCGCCTTATCGACGATCGAGTGTGCCGCCTGATACGCAAGGGTGCGCAGTCGCTTCCGGGTCGTTTCCTTGCGGGCGCCGATCTTCTTGCGCCCCAGGTTGTTCTTTCTGATTCGTTCGGCCTTGGCGATGCGCCCAGCTTCACGGTGCTTCCTTTCCAGCGCGTGTAGCTTGTTGCGCTGCTTACCAGTGGCGGCAACCTTGTCGCTGTACTCGGTCATCACCCTGCCGAAATCCTGCCCGTGGCGATCACCATCCGAGTCGGTGAATGCCTCGGTGTAGCCTTTGTCGATACCCAACACCAGTTCGCCGCATTCACGACCTGGAGCCTTCTCCGTTGCGTAGTGGACCTCGGTGAATCCGTCCTTGACGATGACGCGCAGGTTGCAGCCCGACAGGTCGACATTCTTGCCGTTGGTGGTTGTGGTCAGCACGATGTTGTCGCCGTACTTCCTGGCAATTATGACCGTGATAATCAGCCTACCATCTACGACTTCGGCGGAATACTTGTCGGACCGGACGACGAACTGATTGGCGACTGCCGACCTGCCGTGGCGGAAATGCTTGCGCATCTGGCGATGCAGGAACGGGTCCGATAACCACTCGTCGCGCTTGAGCAGGGTGTAGAGGCGCTTGCGCTCGTTCTCATCGGTAGTGCGCTTGGCAATGGCTTGGCGCACTTTCCGCTTCGCCGCCGCCTTGTAGGCCAGGATGTCGTTAACGATGTCTTTGGTGGTTTCGGCCCGGATCGTGCCGTCGATTGGCAGGCTGTCATAAATCTTTTTTCCGACAATCCCGGTGCGCATGGCGGACGCCGATACGCCGACATTGCCGAGCGCCCCATACCGCCGCCAGATATCGGCGCGGAGATAACCGATGGTCTTGCAGATAGGCGCAAGCTGCGGCGGCGCATCGGCAAGTACGGTGCGTGTCACTTTCACGGGAGCAATCTCACCGTCTTTGAGTCAAAGCCGTTCAACTGGTAGTTCATTGCAGGGATTCCTCCGGCGTGACCAGCTTGTACTCCGGGAAGTCGCTTTTGATCTCACTTTTATATTTCCGCATGCCATATAACCGACAACTGAACGTGTGCACGATCGCCATCAAGTCTTCGACCATTTCCTGCTGCGGAGAGAGCGATTCCTGATTGACCACGACAACCTCGCAGCCGTTCTCGGCGGCAATGTGGTGAAAAAGGTCAAACCCGAAGCGCATCAGACGATCCTTGTGCGCGACCAGCAGCTTTGCCACTTCCCCGCGCTGAATGCGATCGACAATCTCCAGGAAGCGTTTGCGCTTGAAGTTCATGCCGCCGCCCACTTCTTGCACCCATTGGTCAACAGGAATGGCCGCCGATCGGCAGTACAGTTCCATGGCCGCAACCTGGGAAGCTAGGTCGTCTTTTTGCCCCGCGCTACTGACACGACAGTACACGACTGTCTCACGTTTTTCCGGTGCGGCGCCCATCACGGCGCGCACGTCCGATTCGTCAAAATAGCGATGCCCGGAAGGAAGCCGCTTCGCCGCGATCTTCCCTTCGCGCTCCCAGCGCCGCACGGTCGCCGGTGATCGGCCGATGCGTTTTGCAAACTCATTGATACGATAATTATTAGCCATAATGTGCGAGTATACATAGTTATGGTTAATTAGCAAGCATCAGTTATTGGCTCCTGATCTTCCCCGCCCGCCGTAGGCGGGAGGCGGCGCTGGCGACCGCCGCGTAACTCCCAGAGCGGCCAAACCCCTCGGCCTGGAGGGCCGAGGCAATGTCCTTCAACGACCGCCCGGGGGACAACTCCACGATGCGCTTATCTCGCTCCTGGGTCGCGTCGCGCGCGGCGTCTTTAAACCGCGTCGGGCGGCAGTCCACCACGTCCTTGAACGTCCGTAACGAGACCGGGCACCACCCGAACCACGCGGCAATCCTCCCGTCGGCGTCACACAAAGACCGGAGCGCGTCGCTCAGGTCTGGCACCACCATCAG
>JAJYUW010000058.1 GCA_021792335.1 Pseudomonadota bacterium
CGGGATAGCGTTCCACCGGCAGCGGTTCGATCACCGTTATCGGCCGCGCCACCACGGGTGCCTCGGCCCGTGCGCCGAGCAGGCCCAATGGCATGAAGGCGCGGTCGCCGCCGGCGGTGATCGTGCGGGCGACGATCACCGGATCGGCGCTCTCCGCCACAGCCCGGCGCAGAGCCTCGCGGGCCTGCCCGGCGACGTTCTCGCGGCCGCCGTCCTGGGAGAACAGCTTGGCGGCCAGCTCGCGCGCCACAGGCGCGTAGCTGTGCGGCGCATTGCGGCTGGCCTGGCGCCGCGCCTCGTCGATCTGCACCCGCAGCTGGTCGGGGCGGGCCAGGTAGTCGCTCAGCAGCGCTTCGGTCAGCCACGTATAGACGCCCTCGGCGCCTTTCGAGCGCTCGTAGGCGCTGCGCTCGACCATCACCACCGCGGTGCGCGGGCGCCCGAGCACCGTGGTCTCGAATATGTGCAGCGAGGCTGCCGGGGCCGGCTCCAGCGCGGCGCGGTCGAGCGACACCTGCAACAGGGCGCCGGCGCCCTGTTCGACCGCTGCGTGGGTTTCGCCGGCAGGGCCGCAGGCGGGTGCCGGTTCGTTCGCGGCCGCCACCGGAACGCTCACTACCAGATGGTCGAGCGGGAACAGTCCGGTCTCGTCCCACACCGAGAGGGCCACCGCGGCGCAGCCGGGAGTCAGGGCGACCACCCCGAAGCGCACCTCGCCCGCCTGCACGCTGCGGGCGAACTCTGAGAGGGGCAGTGTCCCGTTGCGGTATTGCTCGATGCGCTGCGCCTCGTCGCCGGCCGGCGGGCCGAACAGTCGCTTCATCCTGGCGTCGAGCGCGCCCTCGGTGGCGGTCAGGCGCAGCTTGCCGTCGAGGGAAAACGGACGCACCACGAAGCGCAGCGACTCCAGGTCGCGGCTTTCCTCAAGCTTCCGGCGCACCTCCGGCCCGGCGACGGCGCTCAAGCGGTCGAAATAGCGGTACAGGGAGAGGTCCAGCACCAGTTCGTAACGCGCATCCGGTTGCAGCACATCGGCAGGCCGGCCGCCGCGCTCGAACCAGGTGTTCCACGAGGGTTCGGCGCCCCGGGCCGGGGCGGGGGGAGGAGGACCGTTCAGGGTCAGGGCCATCATGGGCAGCAGCGGGCGGCCGCTTTCGCGCTTTGCGGCTTCAGGCGGGGGAGCCGACTTCTTGGCCGGTTTCTTCATCATCAGCCTGGGGGATAGCGCCAAGGCCGTTTCTGCAGGGGGCCGGGCCTCTTTCGGACGGTCGCCGGGCGCCTTCCCGTCCTCGGGTGCGCCCGCAGTTGCCGGCTCGGTGCGAGCCTCTTCCGCTGCGGCTGGGGCTGGAGGGGCGGCGGTTGAGTAGGGTTCAAGGGCTTGCGCCGGCGCCGGTGCGGCCTCTTCCTTTTTTCCGCAGCCGACGAGGGCGAGCGCCAGTACGAGCCCGGCCCACAACGGCATGCGTAGTTCTTTGCCGGAACGAATATGCAACAGGCTACGCATATACCCTCTTTCTGGAAAGCCTAACGGACATGGCGAGAAGCGCCGCCCCGAATTATGAACATCGCTTTTCGCCGTGTCCGTTCCCTCTCTCCTACCTCTCCCCCAGAGGGGGAGAGTGATGAGGTGTCGCTTCGCGATGTTCACGTTAAGGATAGTTAAGCATAGCATGGCTTACCGTTATGGTCGCCAGCGCTGGCGCCGGAGCCAGCGTCCCGTTTGGCATGGCCGCATGCCCGGCTTCAACTCACGGCATGAACGCGCTGTCCGGAACCGACTCCGGATACTCGATCTTCTCTATGATCGAGTGGCCGATGTGCTGCCCCATCGCGTAATGCTCTTCACGGACGGCGTGGATGCGACCGTTGTCCTTGCGGAAGTCCGAGTAAGCAGTTGCAAACTCTATGGAGTTGCCGCCGAGCGACTGGATGCCGCGAGAGCGGAGGATGTGGCCGGTTTCAGGATCTATCTCGACGACTAGTTTGAGTTGGTCTTCGAGCGGAAACTCGATGGCCCGCACTGCCTTGCCGTCCCCGGTCGAGGCGGCGCCGAGGTCCACGGCGGCAGACTGCTTCGCGAGCATGTTCCAGGGCAAAGCGATGCGTGCGGCTTGCAGGGCAACAGCGCCGCGAAACACCGGATTGGCCGGGGTGTGCTGCTGCCAGGCCATTGCGCCGACCATCGTCCGCGCTTCAACGCCTGATGGGTAGCCGATCTCGATACGGAATCTGTCGGGCGCCTTGTAGAGCCGCAAGAGCGAGCCGCTACCCCGGCGGGACGAGGTCGTGGTGCCTGTTTCGCGGATCGCCGCTGGCGGCGTTGCGCCGTACGCAGAAGCCACTTTGTCGAAGATTTGCTGCAGGGATTCCGTTGCACAGGCAGAACCGGCAACGAGGATGGTGAGCGAATACAGCAGTCCAAGGGCAAGGGATTTCAAGGTTTATATCCTTTTGGCAGGGCATGTCGGGCCGGCAGTTCGAGCGCGAACTGCCTGTTGGCCGCCAATGATATATGAGATCGGCGGGTGATGCCCATGCTCCGGCTTACAAGCCGAGCCTGCATTTGGCGCGTTCAACGCAGCTATTCATCTGCGCCTTCGGGGTCTTCTGCAGGGTGCGCAGGAATTCGTGCGGAACGGCGCTCAGGCCATATTGCTGCCTGATATCCGACAGCATTCTTAGCCACAGATGGGCGGTCATTTCCGCATCAGCCAGGGCGCGGTGATGGCGGAGCGCCGAGGGCAGCCCGAGATGGCTGACCAGCGTCCCCAGCTTGTGATTGGGCGCAACCGGATAAATCCGGCGTGCCAGCAGCATCGAGCAGGCAAACTCCTGTCGCCGCTGGCGGTTAATCCGCAGCCACTCGGCATCCAGAAACCTGCTGTCGAACGAAGCATTGTGCGCCACCAGGGGCACGTCGCCGACAAACTCCGCCAGCTTGCCCATCACCTCCTCTGCCGGTGGCGCCTTGCGTATCATGGCGTTGGATATCCCGGTCAGCGCTTCGATGAATGCGGGAATGCGCGAACCCGCATTCATCAGGCTTTGGTAGCGATCGACGATTTTGCCGTCATCGACGACAACCACCCCCACCTCGGTCGCCCGGTCCCCCATGGCGGGCGATAGGCCTGTTGTTTCAAAGTCGATGACCGCTACGGTCTCCATGCATGTCCCTATTGATGGGCAGGTAAATCCCCGGCTCTGCCGGTGGACTCCGAAAGATTTGACCGTTACGGCGGCCGTAAAGCCAAACTCAGTGTTGGCGACATTATATGCCCGCCCCGGTTCTATACAACGCGAGAGAGGAAGGAAACTCGATCACGCAGGGCTGTTGGCTGAATTCTTGGGTACAGACGTAAAAAAGCCCCGGCATGCCGGGGCTTTTTCTTAAACTACTGCAGGTTTACGCAGCTTGAATGTTTGACGCCTGTTTGCCTTTAGGGCCGGCCGTCACTTCAAAACTGACCCGCTGGTTTTCCTGCAAGGATTTGAAACCCCCTGCCTGGATCGCAGAGAAATGCGCGAACAAATCTTCGCTGCCATCATCCGGGGTAATAAAGCCAAAACCTTTTGCATCGTTAAACCATTTCACAGTACCTGTTGCCATTTTTAATTTACCTTAATATCAAGTTAATCCGGCTAAGAAATCGCCGGGGGAAGACGGGCAAATGCCCAGTCCATCGAATATCAAGGAAAAAACAGACCAACGTATGAGGTACCGCAATTGAAACTTGAATTCTAAAGACTTGGTTAAGACTACAGCAAAATCAGTAAAGTTCAACTTATTATTTTATTTCGGGTTTGCGGCACGTACATTCATGCACGCCACCGGCGTTGAATTCTGTGTGTCAGTGCGAGCGCCAGCAAGTAGGATGCGGTGAGGAACGAACCGCATCGTTCGCGTTATTCCCCGACCACGAGGTCGGCCATGTCGCCGCCCCAGTCCACCGGGTAGATTCCACGCCGCACGTATTCGTGAAAGCTGGAATGTGGCCAATCCGCGACACGGAGCGCCCATCCGTGTTTTACCGGATTCCAGTGGATATAATCGGCATGGCGGTTGAAGTCCTCCTGATCGTGGATCAGGTGCTCCCAAAAACGGCGCTGCCAAATTCCCCTTTCGCCGCGCTTCGCCCGGCTTGAGGAAATGCGTTCCCCTTTTTCAACCGCGCGGGAAAAACCGCCCTTGATCAGGTTCCAGCGGGTAGAAAAATCCGCATCGCCAGGCGGCAGAGTCAGGATGCAGTGCAAGTGGTCAGGCAAGATCACCACGGCATCCATGCGGAACGGATGCCGCGCCCGCACCGTTGCGACCGCCGCACGCAGCAAGTCGATTCGTTCGACAAGAAGACGGTTTCCCTTGCGCTGGGCGAGGTTGACCGTGAAAAACCAGCTTGCGCCGGGAACATGGGCACGGCGGTATTCGGTCATGATGGGGTTTGCCTGTTTTGAACCGCTTTACGCGAGCGATGCGGTTCCTTTGTCACCGCATCCTACACGCGCTTTAGCGCCGATCATCGAACCTACGCGTTTTCTTCTTCCGCCTGCTGTTGCAGCGCCCACATGTGAGCGTAGACGCCTTCTTTTGCCAGCAGCTCGGGATGCCGGCCACGCTCGACGATGCGCCCGGCATCCATGACCAGGATTTCATCGGCCTCTACCACGGTGGAAAGTCGGTGCGCGATGATGAGGCTGGTGCGGCTGCGGGCGATTTCGAGCAGCTCGGCCTGGATGGCTTTCTCGGTTTTGGTGTCGAGCGCGGAGGTGGCTTCGTCCAGGATCAGGATCGCCGGATTCTTCAACAAGGTGCGGGCGATGGCGACACGCTGCTTTTCGCCGCCGGAGAGCTTCAGGCCGCGTTCGCCGACGACGGTGTCCCAGCCTTGCGGCAGGGATACGATAAAGTCCAGGATATGCGCGGCGCGGGCGGCGGCGATCACTTCATCGCGCGTGGCATCGGGGCGGCCATAGGCGATGTTGTAGTAAATGCTGTCGTTGAACAGCACGGTGTCCTGCGGCACCACGCCGATGGCCGCGCGCAGGCTGTCCTGTCTGACGTGGCGGATGTCCTGGCCGTCGATCCGGATGCTGCCTTCAATTATGTGAGCCTCGCGAAGTGAGTCCTCGTCCCTCTCTCCCTCTGGGAGAGAGCCAGGAGAGAGGGAAACGTCATAAAAGCGGAACAGCAGGCGCGCCAGGGTGGATTTTCCCGCGCCGCTCGCGCCCACCGCGGCCACGGTTTTTCCGGCCGGGACGGTGAAGCTCACGTCATGCAGAATGGGGCGGTCGGCGTTGTAGGCGAAGCTGACGTGCTCGAACGTCACTTCCCCGCCCAGCACGTCCAGCGGGCGCGCATCCGGCGCATCTTCAATTTCCTTCGGCCGGTGGAGCAGGGTAAACATGCGTTCCACGTCGGTCATGGACTGCTTGATCTCGCGGTACATCACGCCGAGAAAGCTCAAAGGCTGGAACATCTGCAGCAGAAAGGCGTTGACCATGACCAGGTCGCCCAGCGTGAGCGTACCTTCCACCACGCCGTTCGCCGCGCGCAGCACCATCAGCGTGACCCCGACGGCGATAGTGCCGGCCTGCGCCGCATTGAGCAGGCCGAGCGAACGCTGCGATTGCAGGGCCACCCGCTCCCATTCCGCCAGGCTGGTGTCGTAGCGCGCAGCCTCATAGCGCTCGTTGCCGAAGTATTTCACCGTCTCATAATTCAACAGGCTGTCGATGGCGCGGCCATAGGCTTCGGAATCCAGCGTGTTGGCGCGGCGCACGAACTGCGTGCGCCAATCGGTAATGGTCACGGTAAAGCCGATATACGCCGCCAGTGTCACCAGCGTAATCAGCCCGAATATCCAGTCCAGCTTGACGAACAGAATGGCCGCCACCATCAGGATTTCCAGCACCGTAGGGGTGATGCGGAACAGCAAAAACCCCACCAGGCTGGAAATGGCCTTGGTGCCGCGCTCGATGTCGCGCGTGATGCCGCCGGTCTGTCGCTCCAGGTGAAAGCGCAGCGACAGCGCATGCAAGTGCTCGAATACCGCCATGCTCACCCGGCGCATGGCGCGCTGCGTCACCTTGCCGAACACCACATCGCGCAGGTCGGCAAAGGTGGTGCTTGCAAAGCGCAGCAGGCCGTAAGCGATGATCAGCGCCAGCGGCAAAACCAGATCGGCGCGCGACTTGTCCAGCGCATCGATGATCTCCTTCAGCACCAGCGGCACCATCACCGCCGCCAGCTTCGCGCCGATCAGCAAGGCCAGCGCCAGCAATACCCGCCCGCGAAACTCCCACAGATAGGGGAACAGGCGGCCGATAGAACGCAAATCGGTCTGGCCGGGCTGGGGCGTTGCGCTGGGGTGGTCAGGTGGGGACATCGGGTCTTTGGAATCTCGCTTAGCCGGCTTTTTTACTGCCATGCGTCAAACATAATGTAGAGCGATTCTAACATTTTCATTGTATGCCTCGATGTCGAGTTTGCGGCTGGCGAACAGCCCGGCCGTTTAGAGAAGAGCTGCCTCACGCCGGCCGGCAAGGGCGGGCGCAGCAGCGGCAACGAGATCGTTTGGTGATGCCGTGTTCCATGGCGCCATGCCCCGGCCTGACCGCTAGGAGCCTGTCGGACTTAAAGGAAATCGGCTGCAAATCCGCCTGGCCGGTCCATATTTAGCCGCTTTTTGGTCAATAGAATGACTATTGACCTGCAAAACCGGCAAAATCTGTCCTCGCCCAGCCGAATTTTGCGAGCATCCGCTGCGCGGCTTGCCTGCTTGACCCGTTTCGCTTCGATTCTTCAAGTCCGACAGGCTCATAGGGATCATAAAAAAAGACCCCGCAACGCGAGGTCTTTTTTGTCACTTTTGCAGTACTGGCTTATTTTGCCTGCTTGGCAATGATGGCGAGCAGCCTGGCGTTGGGCGCGCTGCCAAGCAGAACAAAGATGAACTGCAGCACCGCCGCCACCACCAACACCAACACCAACACCGTCCCCGCCAAGCTGTAGAGTATGCCGAACAGGATCATGAACACCCCGCGCAACCAGATGTTTTTTCCGTGGATGTCTCGTTTCCATGTTGTGTCATTGCTGCCTCCGTGATATCAAAATACAGACGCTCGCCGACCATGCAACCACAACGGTGTCGAGTGCCATGTTCCGGCCACCCATCACCGGCAGGGTCAGGATCATCTCAAGGCTTTTTCAGCCAGGACAGGATGTCAGCCGGGATAGAGTCGCGATTTCCCCGTGTGACCTGCCATATCTGCACCCCGGTGCGGCGCTTGACCTCGTCGATGAAGCCTACGCCGTGCAGGGCGACGGTGGCGACCACCGGTTTGCCCGACGCCAGCAACCCCGTCATGGCGACGACGAACTGTTCCGACAGGCATTCCATTTTGCCGATCTCGTCCACCAGATAAATATCCGCCGGTTTGTCCAGGGACAGGGCGGCAGGCGCCATCTCATCGATGACCGCCACGTCCACGCCGTACTTGCCGACGCGGCGAGGGCCGGGAAAATCCACCCGCGCCATCACCCCGCTGCGTCCGTCGAAGCAGACCAGGCGAAAACCGTAGCGCTCGCCGTGGCTGGAGCGGATTTCTTCGGTGTAGAAACCGGCGACCTTCCGGCCGGGCAGACCGGCCGCCACCTTGCGCAATACCGTGGTCTTGCCCACGCCGGGGGCGCCGGTCAACAGCAGGATTTTCATGTCAGTGCCGGAATAGCCACAACACCAGGCTGACGATCAGGGAAACGATCAGGCCGCTGGTGATGGGGAAATAGAAAAACACCCCCTTGCGCTCGATGCGGATGTCCCCCGGCAGGTTGCCCAGGCCCAGCCTGGCCAGCACAGGCCAAAGCAGGCCGAGCGCGATGAGGATGATGCCCAGGGTGATCAGCCACCTTGCCATGATGCTACCTGCTGGATCATCTTCTTTCCTCCACCTCCACACGGGGCTCTACAATCCATGTTTCCCGGCAGTGGGGGCACTTGCCTGGCTTGTGCAGGTGCTCGGCGGAAAAAACAAAGCCGCACTTATGGCAAGTCGCCGGGTGCACCACCAGCCGATATTCGGAGGAGCGTTTCAGGGTGCGCGCGAGATGGCGGATATCGTCCTCCACATCCCTGGGGTCGATGCCCAAAGGCTTGGCGATATCATAGAGCCATTACGCGCAGAAGGATTTCTGGAACCGGGCGGTGTGCTTCGTTGCGGCGCCGGGCCAGCTCAACAAGGCGCACGTGCAGTTTCTGGAGGCCAATTTGATCCGGCTGGCGCATGCCGCCAAACGGCTGCCGCTGGATAACGCCAATCAGCCCGCCGAGCCGAGCCTCTCGGAGGCGGATTGCGCCGACATGCAGGTGTTTCTGGAAAACATGCTGGGGATGTTGCCGGTGCTGGGCATTCATGCTTTCGAGCAGACTGTGCCGATGTCCGCGGCGGTGGCGGATACGCTGCTGGCTTGCCGCGGCAAAGGGGTGAGCGCGAGCGGCTACGAGGCGACCCAGGGCTTTGTGGTCAAGGCCGGTTCGCAGGCGGTGGGCGAGAGCGTGCCTTCCATGCAGCAGCACGTGCGCGGCATGTACGATCTGCGCCAGGAGTTGATCGGTAATGGGGTGCTTCAGCGCGATGGGGATCATTACTGCTTTGCGCAGGACTATGCGTTCAGTTCGCCTTCCACGGCGGCGGCCGTGATTCTCGGCCGGAGTGCAAATGGCCGGGTCGAGTGGAAGGATGCTGGTGGTCGGACCTTGAAAGAATTGCAGGGGTTGGTCGGGGGCGCGTAGCTGCTTGCCTGTGACATCCGAAGCCGGATGAGGCGGTGGCGTGGAATTGGGCGGCAGCAACCAGTCGATATATAAAATACGCAATAATTCATCAAATAAATGAACGACTGCTCGCTGAATATAGTTATCTTTGCCTAAAAAGTATATTATATGTGCGTTAATTCTTCTTTTGGATGAATTTAGACATATTGCATATCGATTATGGAACCTCTTAAAGGCCTGGGAAAAGTAGACCGTGAACGCTTGTCGGCGGTATTGCGCGCGACCAAGGGCACGGTTTCGGTTGCGCAAGCGGCTGAGGCTCTTCGCCTGCCGACGATACCTACGGCCAAAATGCTGGCGCGGTGGGCAAAGGCGGGCTGGTTGTCACGCGTCCGCCGCGGCCTTTACGTGCCGGTGCCACTGGAATCCAGGACTCCGGATGTGCCTTTGGAGGATCCGTGGATCATTGCAGCGCAGTTGTACGGCCCTTGCTACATCGGCGGTTGGAGCGCTGCCGAGTATTGGGATTTGACGGAGCAGATTTTTCGTACGGTGGTGGTGGTGACCACACAACGCCCCAGAGATCGGAACCCAACGATCAAACAAACCGATTTCCTGCTGCGGTCGGTGCAGGAGAAAGCGCTGTTTGGGATGAAGTCTGTGTGGCGGGGGCAGGTGAAAGTCGATGTCTCTGACCCGACGCGGACGATGCTCGATATGTTGAGCGATCCTCAATTGGGTGGAGGGATACGCTCGACGGTGGATATGTTGAAGAACTACCTCAAGTCAGAAAAAAAAGACCTCAATCTGCTGCTCGAATATGCAAGCAGGTTGGGTAATGGGGCGGTTTTCAAGCGCTTGGGGTTCTTGCTGGAGAAGTGCTCCCCCGCTGACAAGGAGGCAATCGCGCAGTGCCGTGAACGGCTGACCATGGGTAATGCCAAGCTCGACCCTGCATTGGAAAACGCCAAACTGGTGACGCGGTGGCGGCTGTGGGTATCGCAGCGGTGGCTGGAGGGATAGTGCCGTGATTGATCGACAGGAAGTCATGGATTTTTCGCGCGAGTTTGGGCTTGCGCCGAATGTGATTGAAAAGGACTATGTGCTTGGCTGGGTGCTTGCCGGAATAGCAGCGCACCCGGAGATCGGCCAAAGCTGGGTATTCAAGGGCGGAACATGCTTGAAGAAATGTTACTTCGAGACTTACCGTTTTTCCGAAGACCTGGATTTTACGCTCACCAACCCCGGGCATCTTTTAGAGCCATTTCTTCTGGCGACCTTCAATCAGATATCCGCATGGATTTATGACCAAGCTGGCATTGAGGTGCCTGCCGAAACCATACGATTCGAGGTCTATACGAACCCGCGCGGCAATTCCTCAGCAGAGGGGAAAATCGGATATCGCGGCCCGATGCAGCGGCGTGGAGATGCGCCACGCATCAAGCTGGATTTGACTGACGATGAGTTGTTGGTATTGGAGCCCGCGACAAGAGAAGTTCACCATCCTTATTCGGACAGGCCAGCAAACGGCATCCATGTTAGGTGCTATTCCTTCGAGGAGGTTTTTGCCGAGAAAATTCGGGCATTGGCTGAGCGAGAGAGGCCGCGCGATTTGTACGACGTAGTTCATCTGTATCGTCACGACGAACTCAGGCCAGACCGTTCGTTAGTGTTTCGCACGCTGGAACAGAAGTGTGAATTCAAGGGTATTGAAGTTCCAACGATGCAGACCGTGGACAACCAGCCTGCCCGGGCCGAGCTGGAAGCGGAGTGGGGAAACATGTTGGCGCATCAATTGCCGGTATTGCCGCCATTCGAGCAGTTCTGGCAGGAGCTTCCGGGCGTCTTTGACTGGCTGCATGGCGTTGCGGAAAAAGCCATCAAGTCATCGATTCAAGTGTCCGGGGCTGGCGCGGTTGATGAAACGTGGCGGCCACCCGCTATGTCCCAAGCGTGGCACACGGCTACACCCTTTGAGATCATTCGCTTTGCGGCCGCTAACCGCCTGTGCGTGGACTTGACCTATCAGGGCTCTAGAAGGTTGATTGAACCGTATTCTTTGCGGCGTACCCAAGATGGCAACCTGCTCTTGTACGCGGTGAAACATGAGACCGGCGAACCACGATCCTACCGGGTCGATAGGATTCAGGCTGCCGAGGCGACGCAGGTGTCGTTCATTCCGCGATATCTAATCGAGTTGACGCCGGCAGGAATGATTTCTGCACCACCAGTGTCCAATCGGGCGATTGTTGATTTTGCGCCCAAGGTCGGCCGTCCTCGGCAGGTCAAGGCAAAGCTGCGCCTGAGGTGATTGCCGCGGAGATCGTGGAAGACCTTGAAGTAGCGCTGGAACAGTTCCGGGAAATCTTGGCAGATATGGGGCCGGAAGTAACAGAGACCCTATAGAGATAATGCCAGGGGGCACACATTGGGATCCGATCTTGCAATCATGCATTAGACCCCGTATGCCATGAACGCCTGTGTGCTATCTCGAGGAGGAGCACAGCTTTGTCGAAGACATTCTTCTACTGCTTCTCGACTGAAGGAGTTGGCCCTTGTTCGACGAGAGCAGCATAGTCATCGGCATTGATGTCGGCGGGCCGAAAAAGGGGTTTCATGCGGTGGCGCTCAACGAGGGTCGCTACTGGGAGAAGTTCGCTACCCCTGATGCGGCGTCGATGGCTGAGTGGTGTCAGCGAATCGGAGCGCGGGCTGTCGGTGTTGATGCGCCGTGCCGTTGGAGCCTGACTGGCCGGGCGAGGCCCGCCGAACGCGCGCTGGCTGCCGAGGGCATACACTCCTTTGCCACACCCGGCCGCGCAGCGGCGGAAAGCCGGGATTTCTACCGCTGGATGATCAATGGCGCCGAGCTGTTTCGCCTTCTCGAAGCGCACTATCCACTATTTGATGGGGACAACGCAACCTCGGGCCCGGTGTGTTTCGAGACCTTCCCCCAGGCGGTGGCCTGCGCGCTGGCCGGGAAGGTTGTTTCCGCAAAACGAAAGAGTGCCGTGCGGCGCGAATTGCTGCACGAGGCGGGGATCGACACGGCGCTGCTGACCAACATCGACACCGTCGATGCCGCGCTATGCGCCCTTGCAGCCCATTCCCTTCTTGCCGGCAGCTACAAGACCTACGGTGACGCTACGGAGGGCTTGATCGTGGTGCCTGCCTGATCTAGTCTTGCACCGTGCACACTAGAGAGAAGCTTCAACATAACGCCCCATGATCATCCACTGCTCCCAAAAAATCGCTGCCAAACTGGCCGATGTCTCGTTGGCGCCGCTTGAGGAAACCAGCCCGCTGGGCGGCTGGCATGCCCATCTATTTACCCTCGATCGGCGACAGTGCGTGATGTTTTGCCACGATGCAACCCGCTACACGCTGTTTCTCCCTGGCCTGCGCAAGGAGCACTTTGCCGAGTTGGGCGGCAAATGGTTTAGGCCGCTTTACCTGGCCACGCTCGCGGCCTTTGGCTGCCCGCCTGCGCAGATCAGCAAGGCGGAACTGGCGATGGGGCCGATTCGTTTCGATACGGCCACCGACCGTTCGGTGCAGGGTTCCTTGCGCATTGCGCGGCAGGATCTGGAGGCGTGGGTGATGCGGATTGCCAATGTGATGGATTTGGACCCGCTTGCCGTGTCCTGCGAACACAGCCACCGGCCCGCGACGGTTTACGGGAACTTGGCCTGGCCGGACATGGCGATGCTTGAGGCGGTGGCGCGCTTGTAGCTGGGTTGTTTGTAGGTATTGTTCGTTTCCATATCGGGTGTAATCGTTCTCAACGCAGGAACATCAGCATTGTGAATTTGGCCGGACGTGTTGCACATTCGCTATTCGCGAATAGCGAATGCAGCACAATACGCTGTTTGCATATTGCATATGCCGACGATCATGAGGCTCGATGCATGTTGCAATCCACTTGCATACAGAGTATTTTCGCATTTCGCGAAATACGAAACTTTTTTGATGGAGCTAGCCCATGCGCCGCCCTGTTAACCGCCAACCTGCTCTCAAGGCTCAGGACTTGTACCTGCTGCTGGTGCTTCTCGCCAAGCGTGGCGAGGTATTGACATATCCTGAGCTGGCGGCTTTTGCCGGTTTGTCTATGTCGGAGGTGCATGGTGCCTTGAAACGGGCAGAGCAGGCTCGCCTGCTGGCGTTTGTGGATAAGCAGCCGCGTATCATTGTTCCGGCATTCAAAGAGTTTTTGTTTCACGGTGCCCGCTACGCTTTTCCGGCGGCAAGGGGCGGGATCGTGGGCGGTGTTCCCACAGCCTATGCTGCTGCTCCCCTCAACGCCTTGATCGCACCTTCGGCTGATCCATCGCCGGTGTGGCCGCATGCTGAGGGCAAGGCGCGGGGCATTGCGCTGATACCGCTT
>JAJYUW010000259.1 GCA_021792335.1 Pseudomonadota bacterium
GGATGATCTCGGCGGTGCCCTTCTCGGCCTTGGGGTCGAACACCGAAACGGTGTCGTTGTAGAGGTGGTAGGTGCCGCGGAAGCGCTTGCCCATGCCGATCGGCCAGGTCATCGGCGCGCACTGGATCTGCAACACCGATTCGACTTCGTCGAGCAGGTCGATCGGCTCCTTGCCTTCGCGGTCGAGCTTGTTGATAAAGGTGAGGATGGGGGTGTCGCGCAGGCGGCAGACGTTCAGCAGCTTGATGGTCTGGGCCTCGACGCCGTTCACCGAGTCGATCACCATCACCGCCGAATCGACCGCCGTCAGGGTGCGGTAGGTGTCCTCGGAAAAATCCTCGTGGCCGGGGGTGTCGAGCAGGTTGACGATGCATTCGCGGTAGGGGAACTGCATCACCGAAGAAGTCACCGAAATGCCGCGCTGCTTCTCCAGTTCCATCCAGTCCGAAACCGCGTGGCGGTCAGCCTTGCGCGCGCGCACCGCGCCCGCCATCTGGATCGCGCCGCCGAACCAGAGCATTTTCTCGGTCAGGGTGGTCTTACCGGCATCCGGGTGGGAAATGATGGCGAAGGTGCGGCGGCGGTGGATTTCGTCTTGCAGGGTCATGGCAACGGATTGTTTCGGAAGCTAAAAAGAGGCAGCATTATAGCGGTTTCGCCTGTCTTGGCCTATATTGATATTTTGGATCAGGAGGGTTTGATCGTGCGTTTCGTACCTAGTTCCCTCCCGCCGCAGCCGCCGGCGGAAGAGGAAGGGCCGCGACCGCTTCGGGCAGCAAGGGCTGTGAAGCGGGTGGAGCCTCGCACCCGCATGCCACAGGTGATCCAGCCTTTCAATCGCAGGGTGTACCCAGGGGAAGCGCCGGCCAGTTCCGAAGCGGCTGTTGAGGAAAGACGTTCCGGATTTGACCGGCGCAGAAGCTGCCGTCGTCTGTTGCGGGAAAGCCCCGTGCTGGACACGCGCGGCGAAAAAAGGCGGAAAACGGTGCGACGCCGGGGCGAAATCGCCACCACGGTGGATGAGGAAATTTGAGCTAAGCGCTTATTCGCGGATTTTCAGGATCGCGGTGCCGATCTCGTAGTTGCGCTGGCCCTCTATCCGGACGCAGCGCCTGACCTGAACCAGCGCTCGCAGCGGCTTGATGGTCGAGCCCTGGGGGGGCAGCACATGGATGTCGAGCAGCTGGCCGAAGCGCGGGACATAGTCGGTTACCAGTGAAACGCCGTCGACGCTCAGATCCTTGGTGGTGCCGTAGACAGTTTCGCCGCTTTCCGTAACCCGGATTTTTACCTGACAGTTGATGGGGATGCGCCGCGCAGTGCGCATCTCGCCTTTGTGTTGCCGTCGTCCGCCGGGAAGGAGCCGGAGTCTGGCGGGTTGGTCTTCCTGGGCGACCGATGTGTCTGCCGCGAAAAACGCCTTGGCTTGTGGCATAAAACTCCTCCATGGTTGATTTTATTTTGTATTCCCTGACCACAATATATGGACGAGGCGTTTTTGTTTATATCAACATATGGTAGTGAAGTCTAGAACAAAAAGAACCGCTCCGCAATATGCCGGCGTGTTTTTTTGCGGGCGGGAGGGGAGGTCGCGTTACTTGGCGCGGCGTGCGGCTCGCGGTCTATCCTGGGTGTGCTGGGTGCGGGCGGTGCCTCTGCCGGTTTCGGGGCGGCGGCTGTTCGCGGGCCTGCCCGTTCCCGCGGGCTGCCAGGCCGGCACCAGGTGCTTCTTGCTGCCGCCGATCAGGTCGGTTCTGCCCATCTGCTTGAGCGCCTCGCGCAATAGCGGCCAGTTCTCGGGGTCGTGATAGCGCAGAAAGGCCTTGTGCAGCCGCCTTGCCCGGCCGCTTTTCGGGATCGGCACTTCCTCCCCTTTGCGGCTGATCTTGCGCAGCGGGTTCTTGCCGGTGTGGTACATGGCGGAGGCCATCGCCATCGGCGTGGGGGTGAAGTTCTGCACCTGGTCCAGGCGGAAGCTGTTGGCCTTGAGCCACAGCGCCAGTTCCAGCATGTCCTCGTCGGTGGTGCCGGGATGGGCGGAGATGAAGTAGGGGATCAGGTATTGCTCCTTGCCCGCTTCTTTGGAAAACTTCTCGAACAGCTCCTTGAATTTGTAATAGGCGCCCATGCCGGGCTTCATCATCTTAGCCAGCGGCCCTTCGGCGATGTGCTCCGGCGCGATCTTGAGATAGCCGCCGACATGGTGGCTGACCAGTTCCCTGACGTATTCCGGCGATTTCACGGCGAGGTCGTAGCGCACGCCCGAGCCGATCAGGATTTTCTTGATGCCGGGCAGGGTGCGTGCCTTGCGGTAAAGCTGGACCAGCGGGCCGTGGTCGGTGCCCATGTTTTCGCAGATATCCGGAAAGACGCAGGAAAGCCGGCGGCAGGCGGATTCGATCTTGGGATCCTTGCAGTGCAGCCGGTACATATGCCTCTTTTGAATTTCGAGTGGGTAATGCTTCATTTCAGGCGGCTGATGAGACATGATGGCATTCCCTGTTTCTTGTGAGAGCATGACGATGCAGAACCAACTGTTTGAAGCCGCTCTGGGCAT
>JAJYUW010000059.1 GCA_021792335.1 Pseudomonadota bacterium
TAAAGATAAAAACGGCTAGTTTGTTAACTGGCTGTTTTGCGTGCTGAATTTGTGCTCCACCGCGAAGACGGCCGCTTCTACGCGCGAAGTCAGGTTGAGTTTGGAGAGGATGTGGCGCACATGCAGTTTGACGGTATCGTGGCTGATATCGAGCGCGCGGGCAATGACCTTGTTGCTTTCGCCCTGCGCCAGGTGGGTGAGGATTTCACGCTCGCGCTGGGTGAGCGAGTCGAGCATAGAGGCCGATGTGCTTGCCGGCTGGTCGTTTTGCAGCAGCTTGACCAGCTTCATGGTCATTGCCGGCGCCACCACCGTTTCGCCGCGGGCGGCACGCAGGATCGCATCCACCACATCGTCCGGCTCCATGTCCTTGAGCAGATAACCGCGGGCGCCGGCGCGCAGCACGTTGGAGAGGTCTTCCTCGGCGTTGCTCACCGTCAGCATCAGGGTGGGCGTGGTGCATCCTTCCTGGCGCAACTGGCGGAACAGGGTCAGGCCGTCGAGCGGCGGCATGTGCAGGTCCATCACCAGCACATCGGGATTTTCTTCCCGCAACAGGCGGCGCGCCTCGTCTGCATTGCCGGTGACGCCCACCACCTTGATGCCGCCGCGCTGCTCCAGAAGCTCGGCCAGGCCCATGCGGAAAAGGGTATGGTCATCTACCAGCACCACGCGAACCGGTTCGCTCATACGCCACCTTCCTTGCGTCCGGCCGGTGTCGGAAAACTCAGTTCCATCCGGGTGCCGCCCTTTTCCCCTGGGGTGACGGTCACATCGCCATTCAAATGCCGCGCCCGTTCGCGCATGATGTTCAGGCCGAGGTGCATGCCGTTATCGGTGTTGGCTTTGCCGTCGAAGCCGACGCCGTCGTCTTCGACGCTGATGACGTAACGGCCCCGCTTGATCTCGATGGCGAGGCCCACATGGCTTGCGCGGGAATGCTTGGAAACGTTGTTGAGCGCCTCCTTCACAATATGGAACACCTGCACTTCCTTGTCGGGGGTGAGATTGATGTCCGGGACCTGGTTGAGGAAATCGATAGTGATGCCGGTCTTGTCGTAAAAATTTCCGACAATGTCGTACATGGCCGGCAGCAGCCCGCGCGGATCCATGCGGTTGCGGAACTGGGAAAGCAGCTCGCGCAGCTCCGAGTAGGCGGAATCGAGCGCCTGGCCCAGATCATTCAGGTACTTGTTGGAGCGTTCCTCGTTGCGCACCGCCATGGCTTCCCGCAACAGGGTCAGGCGCATGTTCATGTAAGCCATGGTTTGCGCCAGCGAGTCGTGCAGTTCGTTGGCCAGCATCTGGCGCTCGTTGGTCAGGGTGATGCGCAGGTTTTCCCGCGTCAGCCGGGCGTTATCCAGTGCCATGCCGAGGTGTTCGCTGATCGAATTGAAGAGCAGGGAGACATCTTCCGGCACCGGGCTGTCGGTCGCCATGAACAGGTTGTACACCCCGAGCATCTTGCCCTGATAGCGCAGCGGCACCGCGACCACGCGCCGGCACTGCTGGCCGAAGTAACCATGGGCGTTGCGTTCTTCGCAATTCCTCACGTTGGCGCTGTTGTGGACGGTATGCTCGCGCGCCGCTTCGCCGCAGACACCGCATTCGACCGGGATGTAGCGCTCGCGTTCGATCACCTCGGGCGGCAAGCCGAGGGAGCCCACCAGGCGCAAATACAGGCCATCCGCAGTCAATACCCGCACCGCGCCGGCATCCGCGCCGGCGAGTTTGATCATGGTGCCGAGGAAACGCTCCAGCAGCGCATCCAGGTTGTTTTCACTGGACAGGCTGCTGGTGATTTCTGACAAAACCCGAAGCGCCGGGATCTTGTATGTCCCGTCGGCGGGTTGGGTCAGGTTTACGTCGGGTGCTGCGGGCTGAATGCCAACTTCCTGATTCATTCGATTTCCTGCGAATAATGGATTTGCTGCTGCCGTGTAACCGGGGGACTATTGTAGCCAGCATTCGTACAAAAACAAATGCCTGTCCGACTTTGGTAAGCGCGGACGGCCAAGGCAATGCGTGTGAATTTAGAGGGCAAACCCAGTGCGCAGGTTCCGCACCGGCCATCACCGGGCCTGCGTGCCGCTTATTTCCCTGGCTGCCTGGGCGAAGTTTAACACTTTGCCGCCCGCGGAACGGGCAAAGAACTCGGCATCGGGCTTGTTTTCGAAGGCGGGCAGATCGTCCCCCATCGGCCCTCTTGCCGTTGAGCCGGAAACATAGAATGCGCGGCGCGCCTCGATCCATCTCCGCTGCACATAGTCGGTGACATGGATCTGCGTCACATCTGCTTCAGTATGCTTGCTGTCGTACTGGGCCATGTCGCCGAGAAAGCGGAACATATCCGTGGGGGAGTCGAAGGACGAAATGGCGCCACCCTTGAAAAAAATCCGCGTGCGCCATTTGGGGTAATTTGACGAAAGCATGCCGCATACCGGGCAGAGCAGCTCCCTGGAATTGCCTGGCGGCGGGCCGCCTGCCCAGACAGGCAAGCTCGCCGCCGCCAAAGCGACGGCAGGAAGCAGACAGCGCAGAAATGAGGTGTATGCGCTCTTCATCGATGAGTTTCCTAGGCTATATTTTGAACCGGTTCACCGCTTTTTGCATGCTGAGCGCCAATTCTTGCAGATGATCCGCCGCGCGGGCCGTTTCGACAGCAGCGGCGCTGTTTTCCTCCGTCATCTGGGCGACTTTTTCCACCTGGCCGGCAATGTCGTTGCTGGCAGTGCTTTGCTCGGCCAGTGCGCTGGTGATGTCGTTGACGACATGAACCACTTGCTCCGCGCCGCCTTTGATCTGGACCATGGCGGCGCCCGCCTCGTTTGCCAGCGATACCCCGTCGCTTACCTGGGTCACGGCTCCGCTCATGGTGGAAACGGCTGCGTGGGCACTGCTTTGAATATCGCCGATCATTTTGGTGATCTCTTCCGTGGCCTTGGTGGTGCGCTCTGCCAATTTTCGTACTTCATCCGCCACGACCGCGAAGCCGCGCCCCTGTTCCCCGGCTCGAGCGGCCTCGATCGCCGCATTCAGCGCGAGCAGGTTGGTCTGGTCGGCGACATCCTTGATGACCTGAACAATAGTGGAAATTTGATTCGATTGCTGCCCCAGCTCTTCGATGGTTATTGACGCCTGCCGCACGGTTTCGGAAATTTTAACCATTTCCGAGGCGGCTTTCTGGATGATTTCGCCGCCCTGGCTGGACAGGCCGCTCGATTTACTGGAAATTTCCTGCGCATCACGCGCGTTGTCGGATACGTGGTTGATGCTGACAGTCATTTCCTCAACCGCGGCCGCCATGGCGGAGGTCGCCTCGCTCTGGTGCTCCGAACTGGTGGCGACCTGGCTGGACGACTCCGAGAGAGTCTGCACCGAGTTCGAAACCTGGGCGACGCTGGCAAGCACTTGGCCGAGTGTATTCTGCAATTCCGCCATCAGGTTGTTGAAGGCTTTCGCTGTTTGCCCTACCTCATCCTCGGCGCTGACGGGGATACGCTGGGTGAAGTCTCCGTTTTTCTCGACCTCTCCGATGGTGGTGCGCATCTGCCCCAGCGGGCTGGTGATCGACCGGATGATCCGCCAGGCAATGAACAGCCCCAGCGCCAGGCCGCCGGCAATGGCGCCGATTGAAATGTTGCGTGCCACGGCATATTCGGCCTGGCCCTTGGCGTACGTCTCTTTGGCAATTTTTGCCTGCTCCTCAAGCAGCGCCTCCATCGACTTGATCAGCGGTGAAGCGTGGGTGCGGTTGCCTTTCAGGAATTTGCTCTGTTTTTCGAGGGAATAGTCGTCGTCCTTCAGGGCCTGCAGCATGGGTTGCAGGATCTCGGTCTCGTAGGCTTTGCGTTTTTTATCATAGTCTTCAGCCAGCAGCTTTTCGTCCGGCATCAGTTCAGTCGCCGTGTATTTCGCCCAGAGCTTGTCGATGATGGCCTGATTGGCTTCGATGCGCTTGGTGTGCTCGCTGACGGGATGGTCGTGGAGCTTGGAGATGGCAAGCTCGGGGTTATGCTGCAGGGCGCGCAGGATGTCGGCGAAATTGGCATTCATCAGGTGGTTTATTTTTCCCAGGTCTTGCATCGGAATGACCCGACCCCCATAAACCGTTTCCAGGCGATGGACCATCTCCGCTTCTCCGCGCAGGCCGATAATGCCGATGGCAATCATGAAAAACGCCATCACCGCGGTCAGAATGATCAGGCGCGGACCGACATTCAGTTTGTTTAGCATTGCTCGTCTCCTCGAGGCTAAATTTGAGTCGCAAACAGGCTTGCGGAATGCGGCCTCAATTGTTTTTTTGAATGTGGGATTCTATGCTTGGTTGGAGATAAGTGCAATTAGACTGAAACGAAGTGTTGCACCAAGTCAGGAGGTTATGGCAGGCTTGCAACGGATAGCAGGTAAACCCTGCCTGCCATCGTATTTGGCCTAAGAATTCACTGCCTGCGATTACTTCTTCTTGCCGACAGGTTTTTCCGGGCACAATGCACCAGGCATGGTCAGGGTGGACATGTAGGCCACCACCGCATCCAGGTCCTTGTCGCTGTACTTCTTGAAGATTTTCGCCATGTCCGGGTTCGCATTGCGCTTGCCGTCGCGAATCTCGGTTACCTGGCGCAGCATGTATTTGTAGTGCTGACCAGCGAGCACGGGATAAAACCTGGCCTTGTCGCCCGCACCGCTGGCGCCGTGGCAAGAGGTGCATTCTTTCTTGTACAACGCCTCGCCGCGCTTCAGCAGCGCCGGGGCCGTAGAACCCATGCCGTGGTCGCGCGGAATGCACATGGTCTGGATATAGGCGGCCACGTCCGCCAGTTCCTGGGCGTCGCTCAGGGTGATGGCAAAGGGATACATGGTCGGGTTGTCGCGCAGACCGGCGCGAATATCGGCAATCTGCTTGATAATGACTGTGGAATATTGGCCGGCCAACTGCGGAAAAGTGCCGTCGGAACGGCCGGAGCCGCTGCGCAGGTGACAGGCGGCACAGACTTCGTAGATTTCCTTCCCTTTTTTGACATTGCCCTTGAGTTTCAGGGCTGCAATCTTCTCGCCTTCCTGGGCGTGCCACGCATAGCCTTGTTCCTCGATACCGCCTTTATGGGCTGCTGGTGCGCCGGCAGAAACAAGCGCGGGGGTCAATGCCAGGGCAAGCACCAATGCGTTTTTCATTTCTTTCCTTTACTCTACGGGCTCGATTTCGACAGGCTCATAGTTTAGTGCTTTGCGATGAATAGCGCCAATGACAATCTTTACCCTTGAAGCCGAAGTCATGTAGATACTCATTAAAAACGACGGTACGTTCTTGTAGGTGCGAATTCATTCGCACATCTGGCCGAATGAATTCGGCCCTACAAAAAAATCACGTAAATTCAACATGACTGACTATTAGCCGGCCTTGTTGCTGGCACGCAACCCGAAGCGGAACACGTCCTTCGAGCACACGTCGATGCAGCGCCCGCAGTTGGTGCAGTTGGGCGACAGGATGACCGGACCGATGTTCTGCTTTGCGCCTTTCAATGCCGGCCTGATCACCTGCGGCTCAGGGCAGACCGCGAAGCAGTCCATGCAGTCGTTGCACGCATCGCGCTTAACGGCTGAAACCCGCAGTTGGCTCCACTTGCCGAGCAGGCTGTAGAACGCGCCTACCGGACAGACGTGGCCGCACCAGGCCTTCTGGCTGACAAACAAATCGAGCAGGAATACAGCCAGTACGATAGCCCATGCCGTGCCGAGGCCGAAAATCAGGCCCCGGTGCAGCATCGATACCGGGTTGATCAGTTCCCAGGCAATGGTGCCGCTGGCTCCCGCCACCACCAGTGTCATCGCCAGCACCCAGTAGCGCAGATTGCGCGAGAGCTGCGCCCCACCCTTGATGCCGAGGCGGCCGCGCATCCAGGCCGCACCATCGGTGACCAGGTTGACCGGGCACACCCAGGAACAATAAACGCGTCCACCCGCCAGGAAATAGAATGCCAGTATGATGGCAACGCCGATCAGCCCCAGTTTTTCCGGTATATGGCCGGTCAGGAGAGATTGAAGCAGTACATAAGGATCAGTCAGCGGAAGGATGTCGAGCGTCAGACTATAAGTCAGATTGCCCTTGACGAGCCACAGGCCGGCGAGCGGGCCCAGCATGAACAAGGCGAGGATAGAAAGCTGCGAGACACGCCGCAGGATCAGCCACTTGTGGCTGCCAAACCAGCCCTTTTCGGCAATAGCCTCGGCACCTATGGTGCGCGTGTTCATTTTCCGTCCTCCGGACCCGGCATTCTGTCGGGCAGATCGATGATGTTCTGATCATCTATCAGGGACTTGCCGGCCTTCCTCTTCTCTTCCCAGCCGAGCCGGTAGTGGTGCCCGAGCTCGCCCTTTGCCAGCTTGATCGGGTAAACCTTGATTGCGGCTTCTTCCAGTACGCAGGCTTTTTCGCATTTTCCGCAGCCGGTGCACTGGTCGGAGTGCACCGTGGGAAGGAGCATGGCGTGCTTGCCGGTGCGCGGGTTATGCAGCGGGTCCAGGGTGATTGCCTTGTCGATCAACGGGCAGATGCGGTAGCAGACGTCGCAGCGCAGGCCGAGAAAATTGAGGCAGGTTTCGTGGTCCACCAGCACCGCCAGCCCCATCTTCGACTTGTTGATGTCGGTCAGGGCATGGTCGAGCGCACCGGTAGGACAGGCCTTGACGCAGGGAATATCTTCGCACATCTCGCAGGGGAGATTCCGCGCCACGAAATAGGGCGTGCCGGTGGCAACGCGCTGCTCGGGCTTCGCCAGTTCGAGGATGTTGTAGGGGCAATCCCGCACGCATAGACCACAGCGGATGCAGGCGCCCTGAAAATCCGGCTCCGCAAGCGCCCCGGGGGGGCGGATGGCAAGCGGCGGAAGCGCCCCGGCCTGTTTGGCGTAGAGCGACAAGCCGCCGCCCAGCAAGCCGACGCCACAGGCGGATTTCGCCATGTCGATCAGGAATCGGCGCCGCGAGGCCTGTTTGGCGCCGGGCGTTTTGTTGCTGCCACCCATTTCTATGCGGTTTCCTCGATATCGGGCTCGAAATGATGATAAACCATGGCGGTAGAGAGCACCCCCGGGACTTTGCCGATTTCTTCGAAAATGTCGGCAGTCTCGCGATCATTGTTTTTTTCGATGGTGACGACCATCTTGCCGTCCTGACCGGCTGCGTGAATTTCCACGCCGGGGATCGCTTCCAGCAGGACGCGGACTTTTTCAAGCTTGTCCGGGTGGGCATGTACAACGATGCCGGAGATGTTCATTTTCAACCTTTCGAGTCTTGGTTAAGATTGCCATGATCGGATTTTAGACCATGGACGACATGCTGCGGCGCAGCGGTTTTGTTTGCCTTGACGCAAATCAAAAACCATCGGATTTAACCCATAAAAAACGGTTGAACCGCCAAGATGCCAAGGGCTATAAGAAGAAAGCTACTCCAGTTGATCGTAGTCACGCAGCTTTTTTATATCCGGGACGGATACGTCCTTGCCCTTGACGCTGATCAGGCCGGCGGCCGAGAGATCATGCAGCACGCGGGAGAATGTTTCCGGCGAGATGTTGAGGCGCGAAGCGATCACCGTCTTGCTGGCGGGCAGGTTGATGAGCAAATTCCCGCTGCCCTCGGCGTTGTCGTCATCATACTGCAGCAGATAGCCGATCACACGCTGGGTGCAGGAGCGCAGTGAGTAAGCTTCCACATCGCCGATCAGGCTGTGCAGGCGGCTGCTTAATCCGGCCAGCATCTTGCGGCAAAAAACCGGATCGCGGTTCAGGCCCTCGAATACCGCCGCCTTGGAGATGTGCAACAGCAGCGAGTCGGCAAGCGCCTGGGCATAGACAGGATAGGGCATGCCCATGAACATGACCGCCTCCCCGAAGGTCTGGCCCGGACCGACCAGGTGCACCACCTTTTCCACCCCTTGCGGCGAGGAGAGCGCCAGCTTCAGTTGGCCGTGGATCACCACATAAAAGCCGTGCGCAGGATCGCCGCGCTGAAACACCATTTCCCCGCGCGCGGCATGCAATTCCCTCGTATTTTGCGCGATTCTGTCTATCTCCTCGGGCGTCATTTCCTTGAACAAGGGGAGATTGGCCAGGATTGCGTGAATTTTGGTACTACTCAAAACATTTCCTCTCGGGAATCATGCTATTTTGCGCTATATTTAAAAATTGATCCTGGATGTCCATTAGCACCGTCATTCCCGCGAAGGCGGGAATCCAGCAACAACAACACGCAGCGAAGCGGACAAAACCTCATTGTTGACCCGCTACGCGGGAATTTTTCAATCAACTGGATTCCCGCCTTCGCGGGAATGACGCCTTGATAGGCTATTGGACATCTGGGTTGATGATTATTGTATTGCAATTCCCGGAACACCCGAAAATATTTGATTTAAGTCAAGGATGGCCGGTAAGATTCCGCGCACTCTACCAATCACGATGAAAGAAGGGAATTTCGGCCCGTGACAAAAGATATTTCTCGCGCCCAGTTCCTGCGAGGGGATTTCGGCGCGACGCGTAACGTAGTCCGCCCGCCGTGGGCCCTGGAAGAACCGGATTTCGTGGACACGTGCAGCCGCGGCGGGGACTGCATCAGCGCCTGCCCGGAAAAAATCCTGGTAAAGGGCAGAGGGGGTTTCCCCCAGGTGAATTTTGCCGCGGGGGAGTGCACATTCTGCGGCGACTGCGCGAAAACCTGCAAAAGCGGGGCGCTGACGTACATGGCGAATCGCCCCCCGTGGGCGTTGAAAGTTCGTATCGAGCCGTCCTGCCTGGCGCTGAAACAGGTGGTATGCCACACTTGCGGGGAATGTTGTCCGACCGGCGCCATCCGTTTCAGGCTGGCTGCCGGCACGGTAGCCAGGCCCGAGGTTGACCTCGCGGCCTGCACGGGTTGCGGCGCATGCCTGGCTCCGTGCCCTGTTTCCGCGCTGGCCATTGAAGAGATTGCGGCGGAACAAGCGGCCTGAATTGTTTTAACTCAAGATTTTTTTGCGAGGAGGTCTGAAAATGAAGTTGACGAGACGGGAGTTTATCAAGACCAGCGCGGTTGCCGCGACAGCCGCCGCGGCCGGCGTGACGGTGCCGGGGGTGCAGGAGGCTTTGGCCGCCGCAGGTGGAGACGCCGGAGTCAAATGGGACAAGGGCGTGTGCCGCTTCTGTGGCACGGGTTGCGGCGTGCTGGTCGGCACCAAGGACGGCCGCGTAGTGGCGACCCAGGGCGACCCGGATGCGCCGGTCAACCGAGGACTCAACTGCATCAAGGGCTATTTCCTCTCCAAGATCATGTATGGCAAGGATCGCCTCACCACGCCGCTGCTACGCATGAAAGATGGCAAGTACGACAAGAACGGCGATTTCACGCCGGTTTCCTGGGACAAGGCTTTCGACGTCATGGAGCTGAAAGCCAAGGAAACCCTCAAAACCAAGGGACCGCGCGGCCTCGCCATGTTCGGCTCGGGCCAGTGGACCGTCTGGGAAGGCTATGCCGCCGCCAAGCTGTTCAAGGCCGGCTTCCGTTCCAACAATCTCGATCCCAACGCCCGCCATTGCATGGCTTCCGCCGTGGCCGGCTTCATGCGCACTTTCGGCATCGACGAGCCGATGGGCTGCTATGACGACGTCGAGCATGCCGACGCTTTCGTGCTGTGGGGTTCCAACATGGCCGAGATGCATCCGATCCTGTGGTCGCGCATCACCGACCGCCGCCTCACCGCGAACCACGTCAAGGTGCACGTGCTGTCCACCTTCACCCACCGCAGCTGCGAACTGGCGGACAACGAGCTGATCTTCGCGCCGCAGACCGAC
Source organism: Pseudomonadota bacterium (assembly GCA_021792335.1). Taxonomy (GTDB): domain Bacteria; phylum Pseudomonadota; class Gammaproteobacteria; order Burkholderiales; family Sulfuricellaceae; genus Sulfuricella. Next base: position 9,822 of record JAJYUW010000059.1, read on the forward strand.
CTGGCGATCCTCAACTATATCTGCAATTACATCATCCAGAACAAGGCGGTGAACGAGGATTTCGTCAAGCGGAACGTCAACTTCAAGCGCGGCGTGACCGATATCGGCTATGGCCTGCGTCCCGACCACCCGCTGGAAAAGGTGGCAAACAACAACGGTTACCCCGGCGCGGATGGCAAACCCAAGGGCGATCCCGGCAAAGCCACGCCGATGAGCTTCGATGAATTCAAGCAATTTGTCTCCGAGTACACCCTGGACTACACCGCCAAGCTTTCCGGCGTGCCCAAGGACAGGCTGGAGGCTCTGGCCAAGGCTTACGCCGACCCCAAGACCAAGGTGGTGTCCTACTGGACCATGGGCTTCAACCAGCACACCCGCGGCACCTGGGTCAACAACATGATCTACAACGTGCACCTGTTGGTGGGCAAGATCTCCGAGCCGGGCAACGGCCCGTTTTCGCTCACCGGACAACCATCCGCTTGCGGCACGGCACGCGAGGTCGGCACTTTCTCGCATCGCCTGCCCGCCGACATGGTGGTGATGAATCCGAAGCACCGCGAGATTGCCGAAAAAATCTGGAAGCTGCCGGCCGGCACGGTGCCGGACTGGATCGGCCTGCACGCGGTGGCTCAGCCCCGAGCCATGAAGGATGGCAAGGTCGGCTTCTACTGGCAGTCCACCAACAACAACATGCAGGCGGGTCCCAACGTCAACGGCGAGATTTATCCCGGCTTCCGCAATCCCGCCGTTTTCGTCGTGGTTTCCGATGTCTACCCGACCCAGTCGGCACTGGCGGCGGACCTGATTCTGCCATCCGCGATGTGGATGGAGAAGGAAGGCGCCTTCGGCAATGCCGAGCGCCGCACCCAGTTCTGGCGCCAGCAGGTAAAGCCGCAAGGCGACTCGCGCTCCGATTTGTGGCAGTACATCGAGTTTTCCAAGCGCTTCAAGGTCGAGGAAGTCTGGCCGAAGGAACTGATCGACAAGGCGCCCGAGTTCAAAGGCAAGACCCTGTATGACGTTCTTTACGCCAACGGCCAGGTCAACAAGTTCCCCTTGTCAGATATCCAGAAGGGTTATCCCAACAGCGATTCCGAGATGGCCGGCTTCTACCTGCAAAAAGGGTTGTTCGAGGAATATGCCGCCTTCGGTCGCGGCCACGGCCATGACTTGGCCCAGTTTGAGCAATACCACAAGGCTCGGGGCCTGCGCTGGCCGGTGGTGGACAACAAGGAAACCCTGTGGCGCTTCCGCGAGGGCTATGACCCCTACGTCAAGAAAGGCGAGGGGGTCAAATTCTACGGCCATCCCGACGGCAAGGCAGTAATCTTCGCCCTGCCCTACCAGCCCGCCGCCGAGCAGCCCGACCAGGAATACGATCTGTGGCTTTCCACCGGCCGCGTGCTGGAGCACTGGCACACCGGCTCAATGACGCGGCGCGTGCCTGAGCTGTACAAGGCATTCCCGGATGCGCTGGTGTTCATGCACCCCGATGATGCCAAGAAGCGTGGCCTCAAGCGCGGCGATGCCGTCAAGCTGGTGACCCGTCGCGGCGAGGTGGTGACCCGGGTCGAAACCCGCGGCCGCAACAAAATGCCGGTCGGGATGGTGTTCATTCCCTTCTTCGACGAGCACCGCATGGTGAACAAGCTCACTCTGGATGCCACTTGCCCCATTTCCAAGGAAACCGATTTCAAGAAATGCGCGGTCAAGGTGGTGAAGGTGTAAGGTTAAGCGAGCTAGCGGGCGCTGCGTGCAGCAGCGCCCCCAATCATCAGCCCATTGCACATTGATTTGAGGAGGATTACATGAAGATGACGAAACCACTAGTTGCGACGTTGTTCGCTGCGCTGGCTACCGTATTGGTCGCATCTTGCGCCACTACAGCGGAAAAGGTGGACGTGCGCGGTTTGCGCCCCAATCAGTTGACCGAGCAGGACGTGGCGCCGACGATGACCGAATACGTAGGCAAGACACCGGGTGAGCAGAAAAAGATCGCTCGCGACTTCGAGCAGCAGCCGCCGCTGATCCCGCACAGCATCGAGGGTTTCCGCATTGATTCCAAGGTGAACATCTGCCTGGCGTGTCATGACCGGCCTTCCTACCAGGCAGTAAAGGCGCCCAAAATCGGCGACAGCCACTACCGTGACCGCGAGGGCAAGGAGCTGAAGCATATCTCTATGGGCCGCTACAACTGCAATCTGTGTCATGTGCCGCAGGTCGATGCCCAGCCCCTGGTGAGCAATACCTTCCAGCCGGTCAAGACGGAAAAATGATATTTGTCAACAAAGCCAAACCCTTGCAGCAGGATTCCAAGTAACACTCCTGATGCAAGGGTTTTTTTATGGTCTAAACTGATTAAAACACCTGAGGGACAAGGTGTGGTCAAGCGTTGTTGGCAAACAATCCAAAGGAGGAGGAACAATGAAACTCAAACAGTTAAGTCTTGCCTTGCTTGCGGGAGGTCTTTCCATTAGCACGTCGCTATGGGCCGCCGGTCCGACCCCCGCGATGCTGTCGAACACCTGTTCCGCCTGCCATGGTGGATTTGGCCAAAGTGTCGGGCCAAGTGCCCCCACTCTGGCGGGGCAGCCCGCCGCATTCATTTCGGATGCCATGAAGAAATTCAAGAGTGGCGAACGTCCCGGAACCGTGATGGGCCGGCTTGCAAAGGCCTATACCGATGACGACTTCAATGCGATGGGCGAATTCTTCAGCAAGCAGAAATTCGTGCGCTACCCGCAGGTTGTGGATGCCGCCAAGGTGGCGAAAGGCAAGGAGTTGCACAATCAGGGCTGCAATATCTGCCACCAGGAAAATGGCCGTACACCCGGTATCGGTGGCGTGATTGCAGGACAATGGCTCGAATATCTGCTGATTACCGGGAACGATTTCCATGCGAAAAAGCGCCCCCTGCCGAAGGGCATGGATGAAAAATTTGCAAACCTGAGCAAAGACGACGTCGATGCGCTGATGCATTTCTACGCCAGCCAGCAATAATCCAGGAGGAGAAAAAAATGTCGAATATGGACCGCAGAAGTTTCATCAAGCTGCTGGGCGCGGCGACCGGCGTGGGTTTGGCCGGCGCCCCCTTTATCACCTCGGCGGCCGAGATGTTGCCGAAAAAAGGACGGCGAGTGGTAGTGATCGGTGGCGGCTACGGCGGAAGCATAGTTGCCAAATATGGCTCTTTTGAAAAACGAGTGGGTTAAGTGGCATGAGGGTTGAGCCTGTGGAAATCGAGCTTGCCGGAGATGAGGAAGATCACCGTGCGCATTGTATTGATGTTGGCATAGCCACGGGCCCTGCGC
>JAJYUW010000260.1 GCA_021792335.1 Pseudomonadota bacterium
GTGGCCGGGTGTGTTGGTACCCCACGCTTGCGCGATGCCGGAATTCCGATGACACGAGAGGCCCTGAAGGGTCTTCCGGTGCGTGTGATCAGTAAGGCGCGGCTCGGGCGAAGGTTTCTTGCCCGGCGGGTTCCTGCTATAAGGTCCCTTGATGTCGCGGGACATGACAAGGCCTCCGGCAGGCCCGGTGTGGCGTGCCCGGTCCCGCGCACCCTCGCGACTTTACGCCGCCTGCGCGCGAGACTTAAAGGGTCGGCTGCGGGGACGCGACCTCATAATAAATAGAGATTTGTCAAAACCCACCAGAGGAGCACAGCGATATGACGTTCAAATCCGTTCATAACCGGTTTGCGGCGGCGTTTGCCATGATGGCGTTGCTCATGTTCGCGGCGCCCAGCTATGCTGGTATGCAGAGCCATGCATTTGCCACCCATCACGTCGTTTTCCAGATCAGCAACGGTTCCGCTCTGGAGCAAAGGCTGGTGCTGGCTAATGTGGCGAACGTCTTGAAGTATTATGGTCCCACCAAGGTGCAGATCGAGATCGTGGCCTTCGGCCCTGGCCTGCGCCTACTCTTGAAGCATAACGTGCATTCGAAGATGATTCAGAGCCTGCATGCCGAAGGCGTCGAGATCGCGGCCTGCCATAACACGATGATGAAGATGCATTTGACGAAGGCCGATTTGAACCCCGTAGCCCACGTGGTCCCGGGTGGCGTGATCGAGATCATGCGCCGCGAGAGCGAGGGCTGGAACTACATCCGCCCCTAAGCGCCGAGGCGTGTCGGTTAGTAATAAGAAAAGATTAAAAACCGCAACATCATCTGGGAGGAGTTTGTGAAAAAGCAGTCGTTGCTGACGGCGGCGGTGGCCGCCGCCTGTTTTGTGGGGAGTGCGCACGCCACCAACTGGTTCCAACTTCAGGGCACGGAGCCCAACGGCATTGCCGCCCCGTTCCGTCTCTTTGGTTTCATCCAGCCCACCTACGAGGATACCGGTGGCACGGCGGTCAATGGGCTCGGTCCGCTGCCTAATGGACACCCTAATCCCTATAACGGCGCCGTCCCCAAGTTCAACGAGGTGGCCCCGCAGAATACCTCGATGAGCAGCTTTAATATGCTCCGTGCGCGCATCGCGGTGCGCGGCACGGTGTTGCCGATCAGCAACAAGATCGATTACTTCATCATGGCCGAGTTCGGCAACAACAATTACACCTACAGCAACGGCAGCTACACCCCGCGCCTGACCGATGCCTCGGTCACCTTCAACGAAATCCCGGGCATGCGGGTGCGGGTGGGCCTCTTCAAGACTCCGGGCCCCGAAGAGGTCCTGCAGGGTATCGCGGACTCTGACTACATCAATTTCACGAACGTGACCGGCCAGCTGATCCAAGATCAGTTTGTGACCGGGCTCGCCTATGCGCCGTCTTCGTCTACACAGGGTGTAGGGCCAGGTGGTTATCTCGTCAATTCGGCCCCGATCGATGCTGGCCGCGACCAGGGCGTGCAGCTCTTCGATTGGTTCAATAACGGCCCCTGGCAGTTCGCCTATGCGGCCATGATCGGCAACGGCGCCCCCCTCTACGCCAATGCCCAGACCAACAGCGCAAGTTATTATGGCCGCCTGCAGGAATCCTACATCTTCAACCACAGCAAGGGCCCGCATCAGGCCGGCGTCACCGCCTGGGTTTGGGGCCACCTCGGGCACCAGACGCTCGATGTGGGGGCGACCGAGCCCAATCCAAATACCGCGACGGGTCAACCCTCTACCGTACCATCAGGGGGGTTCACTCAACAAAACTACACCTTCAAGCGCTATGGTCTCGGCGCCCAATACCGCAGTGGCTTCATGACGCCGGGGGCCTTGCGTGTCACGGGCGAACTTATGCGTGGTACCGGGTGGATTATTGCCCCTGCCGGGTTTGCAGGTCCCGTGGGCGGCCCGACTTGCGGGAGCGCGACCAACAATTCAAGCGGCCTCTGTACCGAGACCCTTTATCCGGGCGCCAACAATGCCGCGGTCGGCGGCTATGTCGAGACCGGTGTCTTCGTGACGAAGCACTGGGACCTCGAGGCCCGCTACGACCAGTATGACCGGATGACCAACAATCCGGGCCTCGAGCGCGTCTTCAAGACCACGACCCTGGGTGTGCAGTACTACATATCACCCATGGCGCGCATTACGTTCAACTATGCGATCAATCGCATAGACATCCCGCATCTGTCCGCCGTGGGTCCTGCGGCGGCACAGAGCAACGCGACGGCGGTCGCGAGTGCCAAGGACAATACGATCGCATTGCAGACGACGCTGCTTTTCTGACGGACCAACGACAAATAAGGAGGTTTTTGTGAAAAAACGCGCTTTATGGATGGCCCTATCGTTCCTGGCGGCGAGCGCTCCGGCGCTGGCCGTACAGGGCAACCTGCACTGGCATACGATCCATATCCAGATCCCGGTGCGCTTAAAGCACGCCAAGGTGGTCTTCAATATGGATCACCCGGTGTTCATTCCGCACACCAAGGAGCCGGTGGGCCTGTCGCAG
>JAJYUW010000060.1 GCA_021792335.1 Pseudomonadota bacterium
TGCGATGCAAGGCGCCGGTCGCGCCGCATGGCCATTCCCTGCAAGTGACCGGCAACGCCGCAGCGCGCCCGCCAGTGCTGCCAGAATGTTCAAGTTATCCATGGACAGCCCCTTATAGCTTGCTTTGTGCCACATGCGACAGCAGGTTGTTTACCGACTGGTGCATTACTTCGGTAAACGGCAGCGGATACAGGCCCATGCCAAGCACAGCGACAGCGAGCAGACCCAGCACCAGGAACTCGCGCGAACTGATGTCGCTAAGCTTTTCGACATGCTCGTTGGCAACGGCCCCGAAGACCACGCGCTTTACCATCCACAACGTGTAAGCTGCGCCAAAAATCAGTGTGATTGCTGCGAGGAAGGCGTACCAGAAATCAACCTTTACCGCGCCCATGATCACCATGAATTCGCCGACAAAACCACTGGTTGCAGGCAGCCCGGAATTAGCCAGGGCAAACAGCACAAAGAAGGAGGCAAACACCGGCATCCTGTTCACCACCCCGCCGTAATCGGCGATAGCACGCGAATGCATGCGATCGTAAAGCACGCCCACACATAGAAAGAGTGCGGCGGAGATAAAGCCGTGGGAAATCATCTGCACCAGGGCGCCTTCAATGCCATAAGCGTTGAAGATGAAGAATCCCAGCGTGACGAAGCCCATGTGTGAAATAGACGAATAAGCAATCAGTTTCTTCATGTCGGTCTGCACCAGCGCCACCAGGCCGATGTAGACCACGGCAATGAGCGACAGGGTAATCATGAAACCGGACAGGGCATGGCTCGCATCGGGCGTGATCGGCAGCGAAAAGCGCAGCAAGCCATAAGCGCCCATTTTCAGCATGATCGCCGCCAGCACCACGGAACCGCCGGTAGGCGCCTCGACGTGGGCATCCGGCAACCAGGTATGCACCGGCCACATCGGCACCTTGACCGCAAACGCGACGAGGAACGCGAGGAAGATCAGCACCTGCTCGGTCATGGACAGTGGCAGCCGGTGGAAATCGAGAATCTCGAAGGTGCCGGCCTTGTTGTACAGGTAGATGAACGCCACCAGCATCAGCAGGGAACCAAGCAAGGTATAGAGGAAGAACTTGACCGCGGCGTAAACCCTGTTGGGCCCGCCCCATACGCCGATGGCGATGAACATCGGAATCAGCATCGCTTCCCAGAATACGTAGAACAGTATGGCGTCAAGCGCGGCGAAAACACCTATCATCAAACCGGACAGGATGAGGAAGGCCGCCATATACTGCGCCACGCGCTTCTCGATCACTTTCCAGCCGGCGATCACCACCAGCAGGGTGGTAAAGCTTGTGAGCAGGATGAACAGAACCGATATGCCGTCCACACCAAGATGATAGGCCACCTTGAAAGTTTCGATCCAGGGGCTGATTTCGACAAACTGCATCCCCGCCTGCGAAGTATCGAACTGGGTGTAGAGCGGCAGGCTGGCAGCGAAACCCGCCAAGGCGCCAAGCAGCGCCAGAATCCGCGCCAATCCGGCATTGCGGTCGCTGCCGGTGGCGAGCACGGCAATGCCGGCCGCGATCGGCACCCAGATAACCAGACTCAACAATGGCAGGCCAGCAGTCATATCTTGTTCTTATCCCTTAACAAACCAGGTCATCAGCACGAACACACCGATAATCATGGCGAAAGCGTAGTGGTAAATATATCCGGTCTGAAGTTGGCGGATCAAAGCGGAGAACCTGCCCACCAACCTGGCCGTGCCGTTGACCATCAATCCGTCGATCAGCGTGACATCGCCGACCTTCCACAGGCCGCGCCCCAGCGCGCGGGCGCCGCCGGCAAAGAACCAGTCGTTGAATTCATCGAAGCCATATTTGCGTTCCAGGATCCCATAAACCAGGCTGAAACGGTTTTTGAGCATCTCCGGGATATCCGGGCGCTTCAGATAGAAAAACCAGGAAACCACCACACCCGAAACGGCCAGCCAGAACGGCAGAGTAGTCAGCGCATGGATCGCCATGGCGAAGGCGCCGTGGAATTCTGCAGCGAGTTCTTCCATGGCCGGGTGATTATGCGCGATATGGATCGCGCCATTGAAGTAATCTCCGAACAGCACGGGCTGAATGGTGAGATAGCCGATCGCCAGCGAGGGGATCGCCAGCATGATGAGCGGGAAGGTCACCACCCAGGGCGACTCATGGGGCTTGCCCCCGTGGCCATGGCCGTGCTCATCCTGACCATGACCGGAGTGCGCCGGGAAGCGTTCCTTGCCATGAAAGACCAGGAAATACATGCGGAAGGAATAGAATGCCGTGACAAAAACACCCGCCACCACCGCAAAATATGCGAAGCCGGAACCCGGCAGGTGAGACAGGCCAACCGCCTCGATAATGCTGTCCTTGGAATAGAAACCCGAGAAGAAGGGCGTGCCTATCAATGCCAGCGAGCCTATCAGCGATGTGATCCAGGTAATCGGCATGTACTTGCGCAGACCTCCCATGTGGCGAATATCCTGGTCATGGTGCATGCCGATGATGACCGAGCCCGCCGCCAGGAACAGAAGCGCCTTGAAGAAGGCATGCGTCATGAGGTGGAAAATCGCCACCGAGTAGGCGGATGCGCCCAGTGCCACCGTCATGTAGCCAAGCTGCGAAAGCGTCGAGTAGGCCACCACCCGCTTGATGTCGTTCTGGATGACGCCCAGGAAGCCCATGAACAGCGCGGTGATGGCACCGATTACCATCACCACCGAGAGCGCAGTGTCAGACAGCTCGAACAGGGGCGACATGCGCGCCACCATGAAAATACCGGCCGTCACCATGGTCGCTGCGTGGATCAGCGCGGAAATCGGTGTCGGGCCTTCCATCGAATCGGGCAGCCAGACGTGCAGGGGAAATTGGGCCGATTTGCCCATGGCGCCGACGAACAGCAGAATACAGATCAGTGTCAGCAGTGACCAGGTTTGCCCTTCTATTATCGTAATGGTATGGCCCGCCATACCAGGTGCCTGGGCGAACACCGCGGCATAATCGAGGGTGCCGAAGTTGGCCAGCACCAGGCCGATTCCCAGCAGGAACCCGAAATCGCCGACGCGGTTGACAAGAAACGCCTTGAGATTGGCGTAGATCGCAGTCGGCCGGGTGTACCAGAAGCCGATGAGAAGGTAGGAGACCACTCCCACCGCTTCCCAGCCGAAGAACAGCTGGACGAAGTTGTTCGACATCACCAGCATCAGCATGGCAAAGGTGAACAGCGAAATGTAACTGAAGAAGCGCTGATAGCCGGGGTCATCGGCCATGTAGCCGATGGTGTAGATGTGCACCATCAGCGAGACGAAGGTGACCACCAGCATCATCAGGACCGACAGGCGGTCGATCAGGAAGCCGACCTCGAAACGTGTCTCCCCGGTGGTAAGCCAGGTATAAACACTGCCGTTGAAAGTGTGACCGGCAAGCACATCCTGGAAGATCACCACGGAGGTGATGAAGGAGATGGCCACGCTGATGATGGTCACCCAATGGGAAGCCGAACGCCCGATCATCCGGCCGAACAGGCCGGCAATCACGGCTCCCGCCAGCGGCGCCAGCGGAACCAGCAGATAGAGTTTTTGCATCTCGGTCATAAGTTTTATCCGTAGGGTGCGCCATGCGCACCATCGCTATAAAGGTGCGGGAACCGCACCCTACCCTTTCAAATGATCCAGCTCAGTCACGTTGATCGTATTCAGGTTGCGGAATAGCGCCACCAGAATCGCGAGGCCTATTGCCGATTCGGCCGCAGCAACGGTGAGGATGAAGAAAACAAAAACCTGTCCGGCGGTGTCGTTCATGTAATGCGAAAAGGCGACGAAATTAATGTTCACCGCCAGCAGCATCAGTTCGATCGCCATCAGGATGATGATCAGGTTCTTGCGGTTGAGAAAAATCCCCACCACGCTGACTGCAAACAGCAGCGCGCCAAGAATCAAAAAATGGGTTAATGTCAGCACCTTATTCCCCTTCCTTTTGCGCGTCGGGCGGCAAGCTGCTCATTCCGGCAGTCGTCACTTCCGCCGGCATCGAAACCATGCGGACGCGATCCTTGCGCTTGACGCTCACCTGCCACGACGGATCCTGGTGCTTGGTGCCCACGCGACGGCGCAAGGTGATTGCGATCGCGGCGATAATCGCCACCAGCAGGATCACGGCGGCGATCTCGAACGGATAAACGTAGTCGGTATAGATCAGCAGGCCCAGTTCCTTGGTATTGCTATAACCCGCAGCGTGGCGGGTCGGATCGCCGCCTATGGTACGTCCCGCCACCGTCAGAACGAGCACCATTTCAATCGCCATCAGGAGTCCGACAAAGGCCGCCAGCGGCAGATTCGACCAGAACCCTGCACGCATTTTTTCGATGTTGAGGTTAAGCATCATCACCACGAACAGGAACAGCACCATCACCGCGCCGATATAAACCAGCACCAGGGTGATCGCGAGAAACTCGGCCTCCAGCAGCATCCACAAACCGGCCCCGGTGAAGAACGACAGCACCAGAAACAGCGCGGCATGCACCGGATGGCGCGCTGTCACGACGCGGAACGCGGCGAACAGCAGGATGGTCGCGAGAAAGTAAAAAACTAATGTTTCAAAGCTCATTTAGCTATTTCCAGTAAAAACCGTTTTACCGCAAAGGCGCAAAGGCGCGAAGAAAAAACATAGTAAAACTTTGTGTCTTTGCGTCTTTGCGGTTCAAGCTCTTTCTCCTAGCGATACTTCGCGTCCGCCGCCCGGTCCCTGGCGATCTGCGCTTCATGTTTGTCGCCCACGGCAAGCAGCATGTCCTTCGTGTAGTAAAGATCGCCGCGTTTTTCGCCGTGATAGTCGAAAACCCGGGTTTCGACGATGGCGTCCACCGGGCAGGCTTCCTCGCAATAGCCGCAGAAAATGCACTTGGTCAAATCAATATCGTAGCGCGTGGTGCGTCTTGTCCCGTCTTCACGCTGCGCCGATTCGATCGTGATAGCCAAGGCCGGGCAGGCCGCCTCGCACAGCTTGCAGGCGATGCAACGTTCCTCGCCGTTGGGGTAGCGGCGCTGCGCGTGCAGGCCGCGAAAGCGCGGCGACATCGGGGTGCGCTCCTCGGGGAACTGCACCGTGATTTTGCGCGCGAACATGTAACGCCCGGTCAGCGCCATGCCCTTGAGCAGCTCGATCAGCAGGAAAGTCGAAAAGAAGCTTTTGATCTTGTTCACGCGCTTTCCCTCAATGGAACAGGTAGCCGTAAGGGGTCTGCATGGCGGTAGCAACCACCATCAACCACACCAGCGTTACCGGAATGAACACCTTCCAGCCGAGGCGCATGATCTGGTCATAGCGATAGCGCGGGAAGGTGGCACGAAACCACAGGAACAGGAACAGGATGAAGCACGCCTTGGCAAACAGCCAGAAGAAGCCGGGAATCCAGGTAAACGGCGCAACATCGACCGGCGGGTTCCAGCCGCCCAGGAACAGCAGGGAAGTCATGGTCGCAACCAGGATCATGTTGGCGTATTCCGCCAAAAAGAAAATGGCGAATGCGAAGCCGGAGTATTCCACATGGAAGCCGACGATTTCGGATTCGCCCTCGACCACGTCAAAGGGGGCACGGTTGGTTTCCGCCACGCCGGCGATCAGGTAGACGATGAACAGCGGGAACAGCGGCAGCCAGTACCAGTTGAACATTCCACCCTGCTGTCCATTGACGATCTCGACCAGATTCAGGCTCTGTGCCGCCAGCAGTACGCCGACCAGGGCAAATCCCATGGCAAGCTCGTACGACACGATCTGCGCCGCGGCGCGCATCCCGCCGAGGAAGGAATACTTGGAGTTGGAAGCCCAGCCCGCCAGCACGATGCCGTACACGCCCATCGAGGTGATCGCCATGACATAGAGCAGGCTCGCGTCGATATTCGCCACCATCAGTTCGGGGCCGAATGGCACCACCGCCCAGGCGGCCAGCGCCGGGCCGAGGGCCAGCAACGGTGCGAGCAGGAAAACCCCCTTGCTGGCGCCGGCGGGAATCACGATCTCCTTCATGAACAGCTTCAGGCCGTCGGCGATCGGCTGCAGCCAGCCTTTGGGGCCGACGCGGTTCGGACCGATGCGCACCTGCATGTAGCCGATGATCTTGCGCTCGGCGTAGGTGAGGTAGGCCACGCCCAGCAACAACGGCACGATGATGGCGAATATCTTCGCCAGATTCGACACCACCGGCCAGCTAAAGCCGAAAAATCCCTGAAGAAGCGCGATTGTGTCTGTCATGGTCTTTACCCTGCCCGCTCTACTACGATCTCATCCAGCATGCCGCCGAGCATGGCGGTGGCCGGGTGTCCGGCAGGCACCCGCACGCAATCATGCGGCAACCGGTCGTCCCGGGCCGCCTTGAGAACAACGCTGCCCGCCCCCTGGCAGACAATCACGTCCATACCCTCGACGACACCGGCACGGTCCAGGGTTTCGCCATTCATCGCAGCGGTCGGCACGCCCGCTGCAGCGGTTTTCTGCAAGGCGGCGGCGCGGCGCACGATGGAATCGGCATGGTAAATCGGCACTTCTCCGATGCGCTGCAGACCGCCAGCAGCCGCACCGACAGGCTTGGCCACAGGTGCTTTCAACCGGTTATTCAATTTTGCGCTCAAGTCGCCATGCAGCGCTTCCGCGCGCACCTGCTCGCTGCTCTCGTAGTCGAAACCGGGCAGTTCCATCAGGTTGCCCAGTACGCGCAGCACCTTCCATGCCGGGCGTGTTTCGCCGAGCGGTTTTACTGCTGCGCTGAAGCTTTGTGCGCGGCCCTCGGTGCTGACAAAAGTGCCGGAGGTCTCGCTGAAAGGGGCCACCGGCAGCAGCACATGGGCATAATCCAGCGCATGATGTTTGTAGGGGCTCAGGGCGACGACCAATTGCGCAGACTGCAAAGCCGCCAAGGTCTTGGCCGGGTTGTAGCTGTCCAGCTCCGCTTCGGTGCCAAGCAGGATGTAGGCACGGCGCGGCTCTTCCAGCATCTGGGCGGCGTTCATGCCGGCCTCATCGGGCACGGCACCGGCCAGGTAGGCGCCGACGCTGTTCGCCGCTTCGCCAAGAAAACCGAATTTCGCGCCTAACAGTTCTGCAACCTGCTGCGCCATGGCATGCAAGTCTGCGTAACGCGGGTGATGCTGCGCCAGGTTGCCGAGCAGCACCGCCTTGCGCTCTCCCTGCCTGAGGCTCGCGGCAATCGAGCCTGCCATGCCGGCCACGCTTTCCCCTGCCAGCGCACGCCGCACCTGGTCGAGCGTCTGAACCATCGCATCAGGCGCGACGATGGCCTTGTTGGCCACGTCACAGAGCAGGTCGTCGTCCACCGGATTGATCAGATTGAGCTGCGCGCCGCGCTTCACCGCCTGGCGCAGGCGATGAGCCAGCAGCGGGTGGTCGGCACGGAGCGTGCTGCCGACCACCAGCACGCTGTCCAGTTTTTCCACTTCGGCAATTGCCATCCCCAGCCAGGGGGCGCCCTGGAGGTTGGCATCGGCGCTGAAATCGGACTGGCGCAGGCGGTGGTCGACGTTGCCGTTGCCTATGCCATGCATCAGCTTGTGCAGCAGGTACAGTTCTTCCACGGTGGCATGCGGCGAAGCCAGCGCACCGATCTGAGCATCGCCATTCTCAGAGCGGACACGTTTCAATCCGCCGGCAACGGCTTCCAGCGCTTCGGGCCAATCGCATTCCCGCCACTCGCCGTAGCGCTTGACCATCGGGCGCTGCAGACGCTCGGGCGAATTCAGACCTTCGTAGGCGAAGCGATCCTTGTCAGACAGCCAGCACTCGTTGATTTCCTCGTTGTCGCGCGGCAACACGCGGAATACGCTGTTGTTCTTGGTCTCCACAGCAAGATTGGCGCCCAGCCCGTCGTGAGGGCTGATCGATGGCCGCGTAGTCAGCTCCCAGCCGCGTGCGCTGTAGCGGAACGGCTTGCTGGTGAGCGCGCCCACCGGGCACAGGTCGATGATGTTGCCCGACAGTTCGGAGCCGATCGAACTCTCGATGAAGGTCGTAATTTCCGAATGCTCGCCGCGACCAATCTGTCCCATTTCCATGATGCCGGCGATTTCCTGGCCGAAACGCACACAGCGGGTACAGTGAATGCAACGCGTCATGTCGGTGGAAATCAGCGGGCCGATATTCTTGTTCAACACCACGCGCTTTTCCTCGGCATAGCGCGAGTTGCCCATGCCATAACCCACCGCCAGGTCTTGCAACTGGCACTCACCGCCCTGGTCGCAGATCGGGCAATCGAGGGGATGATTGATGAGGAGGAACTCCATCACCGCTTTCTGCGCCTTGAGCGCAGTCTCGGAGCGCGTCATCACCTTCATCCCGTCGGTCACGGGCGTGGCGCAAGCCGGCATCGGCTTGGGCGCCTTTTCGACCTGAACCAGACACATGCGGCAGTTTGCGGCGACGGAAAGCTTCTTGTGGTAGCAGAAGCGCGGGATATAGATGCCCGCCGCGTCGGCCGCATCGATAATGGTGGTGCCCGGTTCGACTGTGAGCTGTTTGCCGTCTATTTCGATGTTTAGCATATTCTTAAACCATGCACTTCTTGTGCTGGATGTGGTGTTCGAATTCGTGGCGGAAATGCTTGAGCATGCCCTGGACCGGCATCGCGGCGGCATCGCCCAGGGCGCAGATAGTCCGGCCTGAGATGTTTCCGGCCAGCGAGTCGAGCAGATCCAGATCCTCCGGCCTGCCCAGCCCATGCTCTATGCGATGGATGATGCGATACAACCAGCCGGTGCCCTCGCGGCATGGCGTGCACTGGCCGCAGGATTCCTCGAAGTAGAAATAGGACAGGCGTTCCAGCGCGCGCACCATGCACACCGTGTCATCCATCACGATCACCGAACCCGCCCCGAGGTAGGAACCGGCCTGGGCGATGGAGTCGTAATCCATGGTCAGTTGCATCATGATCTCTGCCGGCAGCACCGGCACCGAGGATCCGCCGGGAATGACCGCTTTCAACTTGCGTCCGCCGCGTACTCCGCCTGCCATAGCCAGAAGCTCCGAAAACGGCGTGCCCATGGCAACTTCGTAGTTGCCCGGCTTGCCGACATGACCGGAAACGGAAAAAATCTTGGTGCCGCCGTTGTTGGGCTTGCCCAGATCGAGGAATTTCTGGCCGCCATGCCTGACGATGTAGGGGATGGAGGCCAGCGTCTCGGTATTGTTGATTGTGGTGGGCTTGCCATACAGGCCGAAACTCGCCGGGAACGGCGGCTTGAAGCGCGGCTGCCCCTTCTTGCCCTCGATCGACTCGAGCAGCGCGGTTTCCTCGCCGCACACATAGGCACCAAAACCGTGGTGGGCATGGATATCGAAATCCAGGCCGCTGCCCAGAATATTCTTGCCCAGCAGGCCGGCGGCACGCGCCTCATCCAGGGCCTCCTCGAAGCGCTCGTAGGCTTCCCAGATCTCGCCGTGGATGTAGTTGTAACCCACTTTCGCGCCCAGCGTGTAGCCGCCGATGATCATGCCCTCGATCAGCTGGTGCGGGTTGTACAGGATGATGTCGCGGTCCTTGAAAGTGCCGGGCTCGCCTTCGTCGCTGTTGCAGACGAGGTATTTGTCGCCTTCGTAGTTGCGCGGCATGAAGCTCCACTTCAGGCCGGTGGGGAAACCCGCTCCACCGCGCCCGCGCAGCGCGCTGATCTTGAGCTGACTGATGATTTCATCAGGCGGCATTTTCTCGGCCAGCACCTTCTTCAGTGCATCGTAACCGCCGACGGCCAAATAGTTCGCCAGCTTCCACGATTCCGGCAGGTGGATGGAATGAAAAATGACTTCGTTTTGGCCCTTAGGGGTATTTGCCATGATTTTATTCCAACCCCGCCAGGATCGCGTCTATCGTTTCGGGCGAGAGCTTGGCGCATATTTTCCTGTTGTTGAGCTGGAACAGCGGGGCATCTCCGCAGGCGCCCATGCATTCGCCTTCCTTGAGAGTGAACCGTCCATCCGGCGTAGTCTCGCCGAAACCGATACCCAGTTTGCGCTGCAGATATTCCACCGCCGATTCGGCCCCCATCAGGGTGCAGGACAGGTTGGTGCAGACCGTGATCTTGTGCTTGCCGACCGGTTTCAGGTCGTACATGTTATAAAAGGTCGCCACCTCCTGTGCCGCGATGGGCTGCAGGTCCAAGTAATGAGCGACAAACGCTATGGTTTCGGGTGCGAGCCAGCCCTTTTCGTCCTGGGCAATGCGCAACGCCGACATCACAGCCGACTGCTTGTGCTCGGCGGGATACTTGGCGACCTCGCGGTCTATCTTCTTGAGCGATTCAGGCGATAACATAATTTTTAAAATCCACCGCAAAGACGCAAAGGCGCAGAGAAACCGCAAGGAACCCCTAAAAACCTTTGCGTCTTTGCGCCTTTGCGGTTCAAATCATTCATCGGTCGATCTCGCCAAACACGATATCGAATGTGCCCATCAGTGCCACCACGTCGGCGATCATGTGGCCGCGCGCCATCTCGTCCATCGCAGACATGTGCGAAAAGCCGGGGGCGCGGATCTTCATGCGGTAAGGTTTGTTGGCACCATCGGAAACCAGGTAGATGCCGAATTCGCCCTTGGGATGTTCCACCGCCGCATAGACTTCACCCTCCGGCACGTGCATGCCCTCGGTAAAGAGTTTGAAGTGGTGGATCAGCTCCTCCATGTTCTGCTTCATCCCGACGCGCGAGGGCGGCGCCACCTTATGGTTGTCGGTGATCACCGGGCCGGGATTCTTGCGCAGCCAGGCTACGCACTGCTTGATGATGCGATTGGCCTGCCGCATTTCCTCCATGCGCACCAGATAACGGTCATAACAGTCGCCGTTGACGCCGACCGGAATGTCGAAATCCACCCTGTCATAAACTTCGTAGGGCTGTTTCTTGCGCAGATCCCAGGCCACTCCGGAGCCGCGCAACATGGGGCCGGTCAGCCCCATGGCCATGGCGCGTTCGGGCGTCACCACGCCGATGCCGACGGTGCGCTGCTTCCAGATACGGTTGTCGGTGAGCAGGGTTTCATACTCATCGACACAGGCCGGGAAGCGGTTGGTGAAATCCTCGATGAAATCCAGCATCGAGCCATGGCGGTTGTCGTTCATCGCGGCCACCTGCTGCGCGTTGTGGACCTTCATCTTCGACGCCTCATACAGCGGCATCGAGTCCGGCAGATCGCGGTAAACGCCCCCGGGACGGTAGTAGGCGGCGTGCAGGCGCGCGCCCGATACCGCCTCGTAGATGTCCATCAGGTCTTCGCGCTCGCGGAAGGTGTAGAGGAACATCGTCATGGCGCCGATGTCCAGACCGTGCGCCCCCAGCCACAGCAGATGATTGAGGATGCGGGTTATTTCATCGAACATCACACGGATGTACTGGGCGCGAACCGGCACCTCGATGCCCAGCAGCCTCTCCGTCGCCATCACGTAAGCGTGCTCGTTGCACATCATGGAGACGTAGTCGAGGCGGTCCATATAAGGCATCGCCTGGAGGAAGGTCTTGTGCTCGGCGAGCTTTTCGGTGGCGCGGTGCAGGAGGCCGATATGCGGGTCGGCGCGCTGCACCACCTCGCCGTCCAGTTCCAGCACCATGCGCAGCACACCGTGCGCAGACGGGTGCTGCGGCCCGAAATTCAGCGTGTAATTCCGGATATCAGCCACCGTAGCCCTCCTCGCGCACAATCCGCGGCGTCAATTCGCGCGGCTCCACCGTCACCGGCTGATAGATCACACGCCGCTGTTCCGGGTCGTAGCGCATCTCGACGTTGCCGCTAAGCGGGAAATCCTTGCGGAAGGGATGGCCAATAAAGCCGTAATCGCTGAGGATGCGGCGCAGGTCGGGATGGCCGTTGAAGATAACGCCGTACAAATCGAAGGCCTCCCGCTCGAACCAGTTTGCCCCGGACCAGATGCCCGACACCGAATCAACCATCGGGAAATCATCGTCGGCGGGAAAAACCTTCAGGCGCACGCGCTGGTTGTTGCTCACCGACAGCAAATGCGTCACCACACAGAAACGCGCGCCCTTCCAGCGCCCGTCGCCATAGGCACTGAGATCCATCCCACACAGGTCAGTGAGCTGTTCAAAGCGCAGCGCCGGCGCATCGTGCAGAATTCGAGCCGCTTCCAGCCAGTTTCCCGGTCTGATTTCCGCCGTCAGTTGACCGGCATGCTCGGATATCCTGACCAGCTTTTCGCCTAGCAAGGACTGCAGGTTTTGTTTGAGGTTTTCCAGTTTCATGGGCGTTTAACGGGCAATGGTATGGGTGCGCTTGATCTTGTTCTGCAACTGGATCAGGCCATAGAGCAAAGCCTCCGCCGTGGGCGGGCAGCCGGGCACATACACGTCCACCGGCACAATGCGGTCGCAACCGCGCACCACCGAATAGGAATAATGGTAATAGCCGCCGCCGTTGGCACATGAACCCATGGACAACACCCAGCGCGGCTCGGCCATCTGATCGTAGACCTTGCGCAGCGCCGGCGCCATCTTGTTGGTCAGGGTGCCGGCCACGATCATCACGTCAGACTGGCGCGGGCTTGGGCGGAAAACAATTCCGAAGCGGTCGAGGTCGTAGCGCGAGGCACCTGCCTGCATCATTTCCACGGCGCAGCAGGCCAACCCGAAGGTCATCGGCCACATCGAGCCGGTGCTGGCCCAGTTTAAAACCGTATCGAGGGAGGTGGTGACGAACCCCTTTTCCATTACCCCTTCAATGCCCATGCGTCACCTCCATTACCGTCTGGCTACCGTTCCGAACACCGTGCCAGCGCAGGCATCCAACGGCATTCGCGGCCGGTCGCATCCCCGTTGCACGGGGCCCCTGCTTCCTGCTCATGCCCCTGCCTCCTTCACGCATTCCGCACCTTCCACTTCCCCGTGTCGGCCTCCAACGGCATTCGCGGCCGGTCGCATCCCCGTTGCACGGGGCCCCTGCTTCCTGCTCATGCCCCTGCCTCCTTCACGCATTCCGTAGCTTCCGCTTCCCCGTGTCGGCATCCAACGGC
>JAJYUW010000261.1 GCA_021792335.1 Pseudomonadota bacterium
CATCCTGGTTTAACCAGAAATGGTAGGAGGGCAGATCGAATTCGCACACGCCGCCGGGGATGGTGGTGCGCTGCTTGATGCTCATCAGCCACTCGTTTTCGCGCAGGTGCTGGCCGATTTTCCCGGTTAAACTGTGCAAGCGGCCTGCGACATTGTCGATGTCGTGCAGCACCTCGTCCAGCGCCTCTTCCGAAATGGCGGGGTTCTTGCGTAGCGCTTCCAGGGTTTGTTTCTGACGTTCGAGTTCTTGCAGCAGATCGGATTTGAGGTCGGCGCGGCAGGCGACTTCCAGAATCTCGAACAGGGTCAGCAGGGCTGCATGGTGCTCCATCTGATGCGACTGGGAGGCGAAATAATGCGCCTTGGCATACAAGTCCTCCAATCGCAGAAGAGTGCGAATCCGTTCGTTAAGTGGGTAGTCGTAAATGATCAATGTCAGCCCGGGGGTCGGCAATATCCAATTCAGCAAAATTATAAACGATTTGGCTTTTACCTGTATTAACTTAATTACATGAGACTTTGAACTTTTTGGTTTTTCGCGGCGCGGCGTCCGCAATTTCCAGGCTAGTAGTCCGTCATGTTGAATTTGCGTGATTTTCTTGTAGGGCCGAATTCATTCGGCCAAATGTGCGAATGAATTCGCACCTACAAAGAACGTACAGTCGTTTTAAGTTGACTGACAACTAGTGCCGCTGCGTCAGCGTCAGATAATGCTGATGCAGCATCTTAACATGTTGTTCGAAATTTTCGCGGCTGCCCCGGTTAGGCAATATGTCGTCAGCTTGTCTGATGCGTTCCGCGCGGGAAATCTGGTTCGCCATGATGGCGCGCACTTCGTCGGCGGAAAGGCTGCTGCGCGCCATGGCGCGGGAAATCTGCTGGCTTTCGTCGCAGTCCACCACCAGTATGCGGTCCACCAGATCGTGATAGGCGCCGGTTTCAAACAATAGCGGAACCACGAGCAACAGGTAAGGCCCCTGTGCCGCAGCCATTTCGGTGAGTGCCTGCTGCCTGATCAGGGGGTGAAGAATCGCTTCCAGCCTTTCCTTGGCCGCAGGGTCGGAAAATACCAGTTTGCGCAGCTTGGCGCGGTCGAGGCTACCGTCCGGCAATAGAAGTTCTGTGCCGAACTCCGCGATGATGGCCGCAAGGGCGGGGGAATTCCTTTCGGTCAGGCGGTGCGCGATCTCGTCGGTGTCGATCACGGCGGCGCCCAGCCCGGCGAAAATTCTGGCGGCGCTGCTTTTACCGCAGCCGATGCCGCCGGTAAGTCCGATAACTAACATCGATGATTAACCACAGATGAACATGGATGAACACCGATAAAACAATGCGTTGCATGAAGTTTGCCATTCATCCGGAAGGTGCTTGAGATGAGAAAGGTAACTCATTGATAATCTGTGTACATCTGTGTTAATCCGTGGCTGAACTTTTTTTGGGTTTAAAGTCCCAGGTAAGCCTGGGTGATCTGTTTGCCCCACAGCAGGGCAATCAGGCCGCCTCCGGCAAGGTAGGGGCCGAAAGGGATGGGGATCTGGCGGCCGTGGCCGGCAAACAGAATCAGCGAAATGCCGACCGCCGCTCCGACCAGCGAAGAGAGCAGGATCACCAGCGGCAGCATCTGCCAGCCCAGCCAGGCGCCGATCGCCGCCAGCAGCTTGAAATCGCCGTAGCCCATGCCTTCTTTCTTTGCCACCAGCTTGAACAGCCAGTAAATGCTCCAGAGCGTCAGGTAGCCCGCCACCGCCCCGATCAGGGCGGAGCCGAGCGTAGTGAACAGACCGTTGAGGTTGCACAGCAGGCCGAGCCAGATCAGCGGCTGGGTGATGCTGTCGGGAAGCAGTTGGGTATCGAAGTCGATGAAGGTCAGCGCGATCAGCGACCAGGTTAACAGCAGGGCGGTTAGGGCAGCCGGGCCGAAGCCGAAATGCCAGGCGACAAAGCCGCTCAACAGGCCGGTAAGCGCTTCGACAACGGGATAGCGCGGGCTGATCGGGGCCTTGCAGTGGGCGCAGCGCCCGCGCAAAATCAGCCAGGAAATGACCGGGACGTTCGCACCTGCCGAAATCATGTGGCCGCAAGACGGGCAGGCCGAGCGCGGTACAACCAGATTATAGGGCGCCACGGGCGGTGCGCATTCCCCGCCCGTCTCGCCGTGACCGGCGCAAGACGCCGAGAGTCCGGCGGATAGAGCGCTGCATTGCTCATGCCATTCGCGTTCCATCATCCTCGGCAGGCGATGGATGACGACATTCAGAAAACTGCCCACCATCAGGCCCAGGATCGTGGCCGCGCTGATGAAGAGCATCGGGGAAGCTTGCAGGGATTCGAAAATCATTATTTTTGTTCCGAGCTTGTGTAGGAGCGGCCCTGGCCGCGAAATCGCTTCCTATCGCGGCCAGGGCCGCTCCTTGTATTATTGCTTTGCATTGAATCAGACGGTGTTGTGCAAGATAGCGCAGTCCGTCGGAACCGAGTAGTAAATCTTGAGGGGCACCTCAAGACTGAGCGACTGGATGCTGTGCCGCTCC
>JAJYUW010000061.1 GCA_021792335.1 Pseudomonadota bacterium
TGGTCGACGGCAAGGTGGTGCATGCCGGCGGCGTGCCGGGCAAGAGCGCGGTGGAAGGCTGGCTGGGCAGCGCCGAATCCTGCTGCGGCTGTTGCGGCAAGGAGTGAGCGGCATGACGAAAACCGTATTGATTCTTTGCACCGGCAACTCCTGCCGTAGCCAGATGGCCGAGGCTCTCGTCAACCACGATCTCGGCCCGGAAGTGCGGGCGCTGTCCGCCGGCACCCGCCCCCAGCCCAAGGTGGCGGACGGCGCCATCGAGGCGCTGAAGCTGGGCGGTCTGCCCACCGCAGGGCTTTACCCCAAGGACGTGGATGCGGTTATGAACAAGCCGATCGATCTGGTGGTGACGGTGTGCGACAATGCCAGGGAAGCCTGCCCGGTATTCCCCAAGGCTATCCCTGCGCTCCATATGCCGTTCCACGATCCCCACGGCGAGGAGCTTGCAAGCTTCGTCAGGGTGCGGGACGAGATTCGGTCCAAGCTGGTTCCGGAAGTGAAGCGGCGACTCGGGCAGTCCTGAGTGGACGGTTGCCGCGAGAACGTGACGAGGAAAAAAATGAAGAATCTGTTTAAAGCCGTGCCGGTCCTGGCGGCATTGCTCTATCTCAATGCCGCCCACGCTTTCACCCTCACGCCGGTCAAGGTGGCGCCCGATGTGTATGCCTTCATCGGCGAAACCGGCGGCCGCACCTATGCAAATTACGGCATGAACGCCAATACCGGCTTCATTGTCACGGATGAAGGCGTGGTGGTGGTGGACAGCGGCGCCGGTTATCTTGCCGCCAAGGCCATGCACCTTGCCATCAAGCGGGTGACCGGGAAGCCGGTGAAATATGTGGTGAACACCGGCGGCCAGGACCACCGCTGGCTCGGCAACGGCTATTTCAGGGAGCAGGGCGCGGAAATCATCGCTGCAAGGCCGGCGCGCGCCGACATGGAGCGGCGGGCCGGGGAGCAGATCGAGGCGCTGCGGGTCGATCTGAAAGATCGGCTGGAGGGCACCAGGCCGGCCTATCCAAATCGCTTGTTCGACCAGCGCGAAACCCTGCGCCTCGGCGGCACCGAAATCCAGCTGCTGTTTTTTTCCGGGGGGCACACGCCGGGCGACAGCGTGGTGTGGCTGCCGCAAAAGAAGGTGTTGTTCTCCGGCGACCTGGTCTATGTCGACCGTCTGCTGGGGGTGCTGCCGTTCAGCAACAGCCGCAACTGGCTGGCCTCGTTCGAGGCGATGGAAAAGCTCAAGCCCGGGAAGATCGTGCCCGGCCACGGCCAGGTGTGCGATCTCGACCTGGCGCGGCGCGATACCCGCGATTACCTGCGCCTGCTGCGCGGCCACATGAAGAAGGCGTTCGACGGCGGGGTTGACTTGCAGACTGCGATAAACCGTCTCGACCAGAAGAATTTCGCCCGCCTGCGGAATTACGAATCATTGAAAGGCGGCAATGCCAGCCAGGTTTACCTGGAGATCGAGGCGGAATAGAGACAAGGCCATCCCTTTTCCGTAGAATCCGCCTATGGACTGGCTTGCTGTGGCGTTCCCCGTTTCCGGCGTGCAAACCTGGCTGTGGCTGCCGCCGCTGGTGGCATTCGTCGTTTCCTTCTTCACTTCCATGGTGGGCATTTCCGGCGCGTTCCTGCTGCTGCCGTTCCAGATGAACGTTCTGTACTACACCACCCCCTCGGTCAGCGCCACCAACCTGGTCTACAATCTGGTCGCTACGCCCGGCGGCGTTTACCGCTATTTGCGCGAAGGCCGCATGGTGTGGCCGCTGGTGTGGGTGATCGTGATCGGGACTCTGCCGGGCGTCGTCATCGGCTATTTCGTGCGCGTCCTCTACCTGCCCGACCCGCGCGACTTCAAGCTGTTCGCCGGCTTCATCCTGCTCTACATCGGCTACCGCGTTCTGGCCGAATTCATGCCGTGGCGGAAGACGGCGGCAGCGGTTGCGCCGCAACAAATCGACATGCTGACGCTGCCGAAAATCCATGTGCTCGAATTTTCTCCCGCCCGGGTACGCTTCTCGTTCCGCGAGGAGAATTTCGCCTTCAGCGTGCCTGGCATGTTCTTGCTCGCCCTGATCGTCGGCGTGATCGGCGGCACTTATGGCATAGGCGGCGGGGCGATCATCGCGCCGTTTTGCGTCGCGCTGTTCGGCTTGCCGGTTTATGCCGTGGCGGGTGCGGCAATTGCCGGCACCCTGGTTACCTCGATCGCCGGCGTCGCGCTGTACAGTATTCTGCCCGCGCCGACCGGCCTCGCCACCCACCCGGATTGGGCGCTCGGCCTGCTGTTCGGCGCAGGCGGACTGACCGGCATGTACCTCGGCGCGCGGTTCCAGAAGCGCGTTCCGCAAAAGCTTCTGAAGCTGCTTCTGGGCGCGCTGCTGATCTTCCTTGCCGGTCACTACCTCCTCGCTTTCTTCGTCTGAATGGTCACCGCGGTACTGATTTTCGTCGCCACGCTGGTGCTGGTCATCTGGCAGCCGCGCGGACTCGGCATCGGCTGGAGTGCGTTGGCCGGGGCCTTGGCGGCCTTGGCCGCGGGCGTGGTTTCTCCCGCCGACGTGCCGGTGGTGCCGGTAAATCTGCTGGCGGTTGCCGCCAGTCTGTCGGTGCTGTGGCTCTTTTTCCGCCGCGACATTCCGCAGCGCTTTGACATCGGCGCGCTGGATGATCCCAGGCGCGGTTCTCGACCCCTTCGTGTTCAAGGCCGGCTGGGTAGTGTTGGGGGTGCTGATTCCTGCCTGCTTCCTGGCGCATCCGCTGGGTAGTCTTGCCACGCTGCTGTGGATGCACGTGCTGGCCGGTCGCGGATTGAAGATCGGTTGGGGGGAATATTGCCGCATCGGGGCCGTTCTCACCGTGCCGGTGCTATTCTCCACTTTGCTTGGGCTGGCGGCTTGGCTTAAGATGCTAAAATAGGCATGGGACCGAATCATCCTAAAAACCGCCATTAGCCACGGATTAACACAGATTAAACAATGCGTTGTAAAAAATTTGCCATTCACCAGAAAGGTGCGCAAGATGAGAAAGGCAACTCATTGATAATCCGTGTATATTCGTGTTAATCCGTGGCTGAACTGCTTTGTATAGGATCTTCGGCCATTGGTGTGAACGAGTTCGCGCCTGTTCCGGTTTGAGGGTCTATCAATGAGTTTTTACGGATTTCTGGCTGTCGGTGCAGGCGCGGCAGTGGGCGCCTGGCTGCGCTGGTGGTTCGGCGTCTTGTGGAACCCCCTTTTCCCCACGCTGCCGCTGGGAACCCTGGCGGCGAACCTGGTCGGCGGCTACCTGATCGGGTTGGCAGTGGCGGTTTTTGCCGATCATCCCGGCCTGCCGCCGGAAGCACGCTTGCTGCTCGTCACCGGTTTTCTCGGCGGCCTGACCACTTTTTCCACCTTCTCGGCCGAAACCGTAACGTTATTGCTGCGCGCCCAGTACGCATGGGGCGCCGCCATAGTCATGGCGCATCTCGCCGGCTCGCTGATGATGACCGTGTTCGGCATCTGGACCGTCAAACTGATCAAGGGGTAATCGAATGCAAGGCGTGTGCTTGAAATTTTTCGTCAGTGAAGTGCAGCGGCATGGCGGCACGCTGCTCTACGAATGGCTGCTGGAACAGGCCAGGGGCATGGGTATTGCGGGCGGCACCGCGATCCGGGCCATTGCCGGCTTCGGGCGCAATGGCAGGTTGCTCGAAGAGTCCTTTTTCGAGCTGGCGGCCGAGCTGCCGGTGGAAATCGAGTTCCTGGTCAGTGCGGATCAGGTCGAGCGGCTGCTCGGTTTGCTCAAGGCGGAAAATCTGCGGCTTTTTTATGTCAGTATGCCAGCCGAATACGGAATAACGGGCGGATCAAGCGGGCGTTTGAAATCGTGACCATCCTGATCGGGTTGAAACGTATTCTTGATTGACAAAAGTCGACGTTACTTTATGATTTTATCGTCTTTTAGTAAAAAAATATTAATAAGTTAGGGAGACTATGAAAGTCAATTTACCTGTCACCGGCGTCGAAAAACCATTCAATCACGGTTCTATCGTTACCAAAACCGATGTCAAGGGCATCATTACCTACGCGAATGACGACTTTGTCGAGATGAGCGGTTTCGCGCGCGAGGAGTTGATCGGCAGGAACCATAACGTAGTGCGGCATCCCGATATGCCGCCGGCCGCTTTCGCCAATCTGTGGGAGACCATTAAGCGGGGCGAGCCATGGCGCGGCATTGTCAAGAATCGCAGTATTAACGGCGACCATTATTGGGTGGAAGCCTTTGTCGTGCCGATCCGAGAAAAGGGACAGGTGACTGGATACATGTCGGTGCGCACCCCCCCAGCCGTGAGCAAATCGCTGCTGCCGAACAGCTTTACAGCAAAGTGAAAAGCGGCGGTGCGTTGCCCGGAAGAGGCTTGGGCAAGCGCTTGACGATCCGGGGCGCGGTTTTGTCGCTGTCCGGCATCCTGGGCGGCGCTCTGGCGGGTAGCGTGGCGCTCGGCCAGGCAGGACTGCACACCGCCAACCTGGTGTTAGCCGGCGTGGCGCTGGCGCTGGCGCTCGGCATCCTGGTCAAGCTGCTGGGGGCCATGGGGCGCGGGTTTGGCCAGGCGTATGAGGTGTTCGAGAAAATCGCCGAGGGCGACCTGACCAGCCGATTGGACGTAGGGGGAAAAAGCGAGTTTGACCGCGTACTGACATCGTTGGCCTACATGCAGGTGCACCTCAAGGTTATCCTGGATGAAGTGGCCGTGGCTTCGGCGGCGGTCACATCGCGTAGCGGCCAGTTGCGTGATGCCGTCGAGCAGGTGTCGACCCGCTTTAATATTCAGTCCGACCGGGTCATGCAGGTTTCCGCGGCGATGGAGGAAATGAGCGTATCGATCCGGGAGGTGGCGGAGGGCGCCAAAGGCTCGGCGCAGGCGGCTACCCTGACCCATGAGACTGTGGAAGACGGTAATGGCAAGATGACCCGGAGCATGGAATCCACCACGCGTGTGGTGGCGGCGGTGGAATCCTCCGGGGCGACCATCGGAGAACTTAATCAGTCGATCCAGAAGATAGGCGACATTACCAAGGTGATCAAGGAGATTGCCGACCAGACCAATCTGCTGGCGCTCAACGCGGCGATCGAAGCTGCGCGGGCGGGGGAGCAGGGGCGGGGTTTTGCCGTGGTGGCGGACGAGGTGCGCAAATTGGCCGAACGCACCGGCTCCAGCACTGCCGATATCGCGCGGATGATCGACGAAATCCGCACGACCACCGGCGCTGCCGTGCAATCCATGGCAAAGGCAGCGCAGGAAGTGGAGCAGGGACGCGACATGATCGTGGCCAGCAGCGCCAGTCTGCGTGAAATCATGCA
Organism: Pseudomonadota bacterium; assembly: GCA_021792335.1. GTDB lineage: Bacteria > Pseudomonadota > Gammaproteobacteria > Burkholderiales > Sulfuricellaceae > Sulfuricella. The sequence continues at coordinate 5,356 of JAJYUW010000061.1, forward strand.
CTCTTCGGATAAAGTGTCCGAAATGGCACAACATATCGCCAGCGCGGCTGACGAACAGTCTATCGCCGGCGAGGAGGTGGCCAACAACATGGAAAAAATCTCCTTGCTGGCGGATGAAAGCGTTTCCAGCATCCGGATGATAGAGCACAGCACCGAGGACCTGGCGCGGGTGGCGCAGGACTTGCAGGAACTGGTGCGTCACTTTGACGAGGGGCGTTAAGTCCGGGCGACACCAGAAGGCATGAAATGCATGTTTTAATAACCGGGGGGGCCGGCTTTATCGGTTCGCATAGCGCCGAAGCCCTGCTGGCGTCCGGCGCGCGCGTTACCGTGCTGGATGATTTTTCTTCCGGCAAGCGAGCAAACCTGCCTGCAACGCCCGGTTTGACGGTGATTTGCGGAGACATTCGTGATTCATCGGCCGTCGATAAGGCCCTAGCCAGTATCAGCCACGTCCTGCATCTGGCCGCACAGGTCTCGGTGCCGGCTTCCGTCGCCGATCCGCTCGGTTCCAGCCGGCAAAATATCCAGGGTTTTCTCAATGTGCTCGATGGCGCCCGCCGCGCCAAGGTGGCCCGGTTTGTTTACGCTTCCAGTGCTGCCGTTTATGGCGTTCCCGTGCACCTTCCTCTGGACGAGGCGTCCCCGGTCGCTCCACTCTCGCCCTATGGGCTGGAAAAAAGCATCAACGACCAGTATGCGGCCCTGTACCGCGAGCTTTATGGCCTTTCCACACTCGGCCTGCGCTACTTCAATGTTTACGGCCCGCGCCAGGATCCCGCCTCGCCCTATGCCGGCGTGATCAGCCGTTTTGCCGCCGCCATGGCCAATGGCGAGCCGTTGCGCGTGTTCGGAGACGGCGGCCAGACGCGCGATTTCATCTTCGTCGGGGACGTCGCACGCCTCAATCTGCGGGCGCTGGCGAGCCCCGCCACCGGGGTGTGCAATGTCGCCACCGGGCACAGCGTGACACTGCTCGAATTGATCGATGCGCTGGCGAAATGCGCCGCATGTACGCCGCAAATCCGGCACGAACCCACAGCTTGCGGCGACATCCGCCATTCCGCGGCATCGCCGCGCAGGATGCTCGAGCTGTTCGGCCATTTGAACATGACACCGCTGACCGAGGGTTTGCGGCAACTTCTCGCCAGCATGGAATGAGACGGGAGCCCGGTTTATTCCCGCTGCTACGCTGGGCACTTGCGCTGCTGTTGGCCTGGGCCTCATCCGCTTTTGCGGGCCAGCCTAATATTGCCCTGTTTTACGGGTCGAATCCGCCATGGGACGAACTGCGCGCCTTCGACGTCGTAGTCGTCGAGCCGCAGCATGTGCCGGACCCGAAAGCGCACGCCGGCGACAGGACTGCACTGTTCGCCTACGTTTCGGTGGGGGAAGCGGACGCTGATCGTTCTTACTTGAAGCAAATTCCTGACGCATGGAAATCCGGCAGAAACTCCGACTGGGGCAGCGTGGTGCTCGATCAGGCCCAGCCGGAGTGGCCGGCTTTTTTCGCCGAGCAGGTGATCAAACCGTTGTGGGACGCAGGCTACCGCGGTTTTTTCCTCGACACGCTCGATGCCTACCAACTCTTTGCCAAAACGGAAGCGGAACGGACGCGCCAGGAAGCAGGACTGGTGGCGGTGATCCGCGAACTGCGGAAACGCTACCCAGAAATCCGGCTGATTTTCAACCGTGGTTTTGAAATCCTGCCGCAGCTTCACCAGGATGTCTTCGCGGTTGCCGCCGAATCTCTCTTCCAGGGCTGGAGTCCGGCCAGGAAGGCCTACCGGCCGGTATCTGCCGCTGACCGCGAGTGGTTGCTCGGGCAGCTTGACCGCGTCAGGCAGGCGTACAAGCTGCCGGTGCTGGCTATCGACTATGTTCCGCCCGGAAAGCGCGATCTGGCGCGCGCAACAGCGGAAAAAATCCGTGATCTGGGATTCATTCCGTGGGTGGCCAATCCCGAACTGGACATGCTGGGCGTGGGCGATATCGAGGTGATGCCGCGCAAGGTACTGGTGATCCACAACAGCGCTACCAACGAGTACGACTTGATCGATACCAAAGGGCTGCGTTTCGGCACGATGCCGCTCAACTATCTGGGCTATGCCGTCGCATATCTCGATGCCCGCCAGCCTTTGCCGGCTTATCCGCTGGCCGGCCGCTATGCCGGCATCGTGGTGTGGCTGGACAAACCGGCCGGCAGGGAAGGCAAAACACTGGCCGCATGGCTGGAAAAACAGATTGCCGCTGGCGTGCCGGTGGCGCTGCTGGGAGAAAGCGAGTTTCTGCTTGCCGGTGGCGGCAAACGATTCGGCTTGCAGCTTTCACCGCCACCCGCCGGACAGACTAGACTGCACGTGGCCCAACGTGATCCATTAACAGGGCTGGAGTCAGATCCGGTCCTCGATCGTCACTCTTTTTTCCCCTTGCATGCCATGGGCGGCACGCCCTTGCTCACCCTTGCGGATGAGCGCGGCGCCAGCCAGGAGGCGGTTGCCCTTACGCCATGGGGAGGCTACGCCTTGGATCCCCACGTTTTGGTCGATTTGCCTCGCATTCAACGCAATGCGGGAGAAGAAGACGACGGCAAAAACAACCGCTGGGTAATCAACCCCATCGAATTCTTGCGCCGCGCCCTCAAGCTGCCCGACATGCCGGTTCCGGATGTGACCACCGAAAGCGGCAGACGTTTGCTGATGGTGCACATGGACGGCGACGGCTTTGCCAACAGGGCGGAGTTTCCCGGATCACCTTACGCCGCCGAGGTGCTGCGCGACCGGATTCTGAGAAAATACCCCCTGCCGGCAACGGTTTCCATCATTCAGGCTGAAATCGCGCCAAATGGTTTATATCCCGCACTTTCACCTGCGCTGGAAAAAATCGCACGCGACATTTTCGCCCAGCCTAACGTTGAAATCGCCAGCCATTCCTTTTCTCACCCTTTTTCATGGAGAAAGACAGGAAGTAACGAGGAAGAGGGGGGGTATAACCTGGCGATACCCAACTACACTTTTGATTTGCAAACAGAAATTAACGGGTCGATCGCTTATATCGAATCCCGTCTGGCACCATCCGGAAAACGGGTGAAGGCGTTTTTCTGGACCGGCGGCTGCAATGTCGGGGGAGACGCGCTCGAGCTGGTTTACCGTAGCGGCATCGTGGGCATGAACGGCGGCGAAACCCTGATCACCCGCAGCCTTCCCAGCCTGACTCTGGTCGGGCCCCTGGGTGTCCCGAAAAATGGATATTTCCAGGTCTACGCGCCGAACCAGAACGAAAATGTTTATACCAACAACTGGACGGGGCCGTTCTACGGCTTTGAACGCGTGATTGAAACTTTCGAGCTGACCAACACCCCTTACCGCCTGAAACCGATCGACATTTATTTCCACACCTATTCGGCCAGCAAACCGGCATCTCTGAAGGCCCTTGACAAGGTTTTCCGCTGGGCGCTGGCGCAGGAGACCACCCCCGTCCACGCTTCCGACTACGCTCGCAAGGTGCTTGATTTCAACCGCCTGGTGGTGGCGCGCACACCCGATGGCTGGTTCGTGCGCGGCGCCGAAAACCTGCGCGAGTTGCGCGCGCCAGCCGCACTCGGCCAGCCCGATCTCGGCGGGAGCCGGGCGGTGGCGGGCTTCAACCGCCATGGAAACGGCCTGTATCTGCACCTGGCGGACAGCGAGGCGGAAATCCGTTTCCGCGCGGCCGCACCACCCGCGCCTTATCTGGTCTCCGCCAATGCCCGCGTCGAACGCCTGACGCGCACGAACGTGGCCGATGGCCGCGCACTCGGCCTGTCGCTGCGCGGACAGGTACCCGTGAAGTTTGCCCTGGCGCTGGGCGCGCGCTGCTCGGTCCTTGCCGATGGCAATCCGATCAAGGCAGATTCGACTGACAACGGTGTTGACTATTTTTCCACACGCAAGCATGCGATCGAAGAATTACGGGTTCATTGCCCGCTCTAAGCTGACCGCCGAGCGCCCGCGCCTGTTTTCCTCCTGGACGCTGGCGGGTTTTGCCGTGGTGGTGCTGCTGCCGCTCGCGCTGACCTTCCCCAAGCAGGAACTGCTCAGGCAGGCGGCGCGGGAGAAGCTGGGCGACCCGCTGACTGCCAGCTATCTCGCAAACCTGCTCAAGACCGACCCGGGCAACCTGGAACTGCGCCTGTTGCTCGCCGAGCACAAGATCCGCCTCGGCGAGCTGGCGGACATTCCCTTCATCCTCGAACCGGCGCTGCGTAGCGCCGATCCGGATTGGCAAGCGAAAGGGCGCTTGACCGAATACAAGTACCTGACGGCACAAGCCTCGCTCAGCAAGGAAGGCACTACCCAGCGTGCGGTGCTGATGGAGCGCCGGCGCGCTGCGCTGGCATGGTTGGCGGCGCGTCCCTGGCCGGCGCAGACCTTGATGTATCTTGCCGGGCAGGCGGCCGAATTGCACGATCATGCCATCGTCGCCAGGCTATATCGCTTGATCGCCGAATCGCCCCGGCACATGCCGGTGGAATGGTACGCTGAAAGCGCTGCTCGCATGCTCGGCGAGGGCGATTATGAACTTGCGGCGCAGCTTTACTTTATCGCCCGCCACAAGGCGTCTTCACTGTCGCAGCAACGCGAATTTCTGCTCGCCGGCATCAAGGCGCTGATGGCCAACAGCCTGTTCAGCCAGGCGATGCAGGCGGCAGACCAGCATTTGGGCAATCTCGGGGACGACACTGAAACGCTTTACTTTCTGGCCCAGACTGCGCGTGCCGCCAACGATCCGGAGCGTGCCGACCGGTATGCCAGGCAGATGCTGCGTCTTTCATGGCTGGAGCGCCTTACCGACTGGTTCCGGTGGCTGGACTTGAGCCCGATCGGAACGGCAAACGCGGCGTCTGCCGAGCAAGCTCAAGCCGCTCCCGCCGGTATGCGTCCATACGACCCGCAGCACTACCAGCTTGCCTACGATATCTTTCTCGCCAACCGCAACCTTGCGGACGCCTTTCGCGTGGCTGAAGCGGCGGTGCGCCAGGTGCCGGAAGATGCCGCGTGGCACAAGCGGCTGGCGCAGGTCGCGGAATGGGACCGCAAGCCGGACATCGCCCTGCGTGAATGGCGCTGGCTGGCCTACCATGGCGGCGGCGAGGAGGCCTTGCTGGCAGTGCTGAGGCTGGCCCCCGGCCTGAGCGACTACGATACCCTGCTGGAAGCCTGGAAGCGCATTGCCGCCGAGCGGTCGCTGGACGAGGCGCAATGGCGCGCGCTCGCCGACCTGTTCGAGCAGGCCGGCCGTCCGCGCGAAGGTGTCAGGTTCTTCGAGGCGCGCTACACGGCCGATGGCGTGCCCATGCTGCTGGAAATCGCCGCACGCCTGGCGCAGCGCAGCGGCGACGACGAGCAAGCGAATGCCTTGTATGAGCGCCTGCTCGAACGCCACGGCTTCAGCGCAGACAGGGTGCTGAAAATCACCACTTTGGCTTTGCAGAATGGGCGCTACCAGCACGCTTTCGATTTGCTGCAGAAGTATCGCGGCAATGTCGGTGAAAAGGAAGCTGCCTACTGGAAGCTGCTGGCCGATCTTGCCTGGCAATTGCAGCGCGACGATGACGCCACGGATGCTTACCGCCGCCTGGCGGGCGCCGGAAATCTGGCAAAGGAAGACTTCAGCCGTCTGATTTATCTGCTGGGCGATACGCGCCAGGAAGAGGCCGCCGCCCTGGCCGAACTGGCCTACCGCAAGTTCGGCGACAGTGAGATGTTGTTGCGGGCGCTGGAAATCCACGCGGCACGGAACGATCTTGAGGCGCAAAAGCGCCTGTTCGAGAGTGTTGCTGCCGACCGCAAGGCGGATTTCGCCGATAATGCGCGCTTTTTCCTGATGCGCGCCCAATACCATCGGGCGATGGGCGCTTCCCAGCCGGCGCGCGCGGATTTTCGCCGCGCCGCAACGATCGCGCCGGATGACGCCAATACCGTCAACGCCATGCTGTGGTTCCTGATCGACGCCCACGATCAATCGGCCCTGCGTGCCATGGTGGCGGAAACAATCGCCCGCGGCGATCACCAGAGCCCCGCCTATTGGGGCGCTCTTGCCGCTGCCTACCAGGTGCTCGACCAGCCGGCGCGCGCGGTTGCCTATTACACCCGCCAGCTCAAGCAGGGCGGCCAGGATTTCCTCTGGCTGGTGAACTATGCCGATGCGCTCGAGCAGGATCAGCAGGCCGGCATGGCCTGGCGCGTGCGCCAGCACGCCTGGCTGCAATTGCGCCGCAATCCGCCCGGCACGGCGGTTACCCTGCCGTTTTCCCCGGACATGCTGGCGGCGGCGCGCCTGGCGATGCTGGCTTATCCCCGCGACACCGGTCTGCATCTGGTGCGCTCGGTATTGCGCCAGGACCGGCTGATCAAGCGCGATGTCGCAGCCGACCGCCTGACCAACGAGCTGGTGCTGGGCTGGGCGATTTCCAACGAACAGCACGCCAACGCCAGAGCCTGGCTATGGCGGCGCTATGGCCAGTCCCTGAGCCGCCCGTTGTGGGGCGACGCGATGGCCGCCGTGGCGGAAAACGACACCGAACGCCTAGACCGCCTGATCGCCGAGCAGTCAGACGGCATGCCGATCTACAACCGCAACGATGCGGCGCGCGCGGTCGGCCAACTCCGCTATGCCCAGTCCATCGTGTTCGACGGTCTGACCGTCAACCCTAACAACGACGAAATCCACCTGCGCCTGAGCGATGACACGCTCGCTACCGCCGGCCATGTCGATTTCGAGATGCGCCGCGAGCAGTTCGGTTCCTTGCACGATAACGTCCGATCAGCGGTGGTCGAGGCGCCGGTCGCTCCCAATCTGCGGCTGGCTGTCGAGCTCGGCCAGACACGCCAGGCCAGCGACGATGCTTCGATTCTGGCCAATGTTCCGGCAACCGAAAGAGTTGCCGGCATCGCCCTGAAGATGCACGGCAGCCTGGGCGATACCGAAATCGCCTTGCGCCGCCGGCGCGAATTTGGCAAGACTACGGAATTGCGCCTGACCCATGCCTTGGACCTGTTTCCGGGGGTCAATCTCCGGTTCGGTGCCGGGTACCATGCGGAAGCCAGCGAATCGAACCCGCTGCGGGTGTTCGGCATGCGCGATCAGGTCGACGCCACGCTGCTCTACGCCTTCAGCAAACGCGAATATCTGCGCCTGCAGCCGAGCCTTGCCCGCTATTACACACAGAACGGCGATTTCCTGGGCAGCGGCAACCACCTCTCCTGGGAACTCGGCTACCGCATCCGCACCGAATATCCCGACTGGACGGTGCGGCTCACCGGCATCCACACCCGCTTCAAGCGCGACAGCTCGCTCGACCTGCAGAAGAACGCGCCGCTGATCCCGCCCCAACTGCTCGATGAAATGCGCGCCCAGTGTTTGCAGGAAGGCGTGCTGCCGGCTTCGACGTGCAACCAGATTACCTCCGACGCGCTCGGCCAGATGCCGGCCAGCGAGGTCAGCGATTTGCGCAATACTTACCCGGAACTTTACAATCAGGCGTATGACGGAACGTTAGGGTCGCTGCTGCCCGACGATGCGAACGTCTACGGGCTGTGCTTCGGCTTCGGCGAGGGCTACCGGCGCACCT
>JAJYUW010000062.1 GCA_021792335.1 Pseudomonadota bacterium
CGCCTTCCAGGACACCCTGATGGACACCCTGGTCCGCTACCACCGGATGAAGGGCGAAAACACCCTGTGGCAGCCGGGCACCGACCATGCCGGCATCGCCACCCAGATCGTGGTGGAACGCCAGCTGGACCAGAAAGGCATATCGCGCCACGACCTCGGCCGGGAAGAGTTCCTCAGGCGGGTATGGGCGTGGAAGGAAGAATCCGGCTCCACCATCACGCGCCAGATGCGCCGCCTGGGCGCCTCCTGCGACTGGTCGCGCGAACGTTTCACCATGGACGAAGGCCTGTCGAAAGCGGTCACCGAGGTATTCGTCACCCTCTACAAGCAGGGCCTGATCTATCGTGGCAAGCGCCTGGTGAACTGGGACCCGGTATTGCTGACCGCCGTATCCGACCTGGAAGTCGTCTCCCAGGAAGAGGACGGCTTCATGTGGCACCTGCGCTACCCCGTCGAGGACAGCGACGAAGCCCTGATTGTCGCCACCACCCGCCCGGAAACCATGCTGGGCGACATGGCGGTCGCCGTCCATCCCGAGGACGAACGCTACAAACACCTGGTAGGCAAGCACGTGCGCCTGCCGCTGTGCGAGCGCAGCATCCCCATCATCGCCGACGACTATGTGGATAAGGAATTCGGCACCGGCTGCGTCAAGATCACCCCGGCGCACGACTTCAACGACTACCAGGTCGGCCTGCGCCATCGCCTGGAGCCGCTGAACATTTTCACCCTGGACGCCAGGATCAACGACCTGGCTCCTTCCGAGTACCAAGGCATGGAACGCTATGAGGCGCGCAAGAAGATCGTTGCCGACCTCGAAGCCCGTGGCCTGCTGGTCGAGACCAAGCCGCACAAGCTGATGGTGCCACGCGGTGATCGCACTCACAGCGTGATCGAACCGATGCTTACCGACCAGTGGTACGTGGCCATGGAGGGCCTCGCCAAACGGGGCCTGGAGGTGGTAGCGCAGGGCGAGGTCAAGTTCGTCCCGGACAACTGGACCCATGTCTACAACCAGTGGCTGGAGAACATTCAGGACTGGTGCATTTCGCGCCAACTGTGGTGGGGCCACCGCATCCCGGCGTGGTACGATGAGGACGGCAATTTCTACGTCGCCCACAACCTGGAAGAAGCGCAGAAACAGGCCGGGGCAGGTAAAACCCTCAGCCAGGACGAAGATGTGCTCGACACCTGGTTCTCCTCCGCGCTGTGGCCGTTCTCCACCCTGGGCTGGCCGGACAAGACACCGGAACTCGAAACCTTCCTGCCCTCCAGCGTGCTGGTCACCGGCTTCGACATCATCTTTTTTTGGGTCGCCAGGATGATCATGATGTCGGCGCACTTCACCGGCCAGGTGCCGTTCAGGGAAGTGTACGTGCACGGCCTGGTGCGCGACATCCACGGCAACAAGATGAGCAAGTCCAAAGGCAACGTGATCGACCCGATCGACCTGATCGACGGCATCGGCCTGGAGGCGCTGGTGGCAAAGCGACAGACCGGCCTGATGAACCCGAAACAGGCGGAGTCCATCGCCAGGCAGACGCGCAAGGATTTTCCGGACGGCTTCCCCGCCTTCGGCACCGATGCCATCCGTTTCACCTTCGCCAGCCTCGCCAGCCACGGCCGCGACATCAAGTTCGACCTGCAGCGCTGCGACGGCTACCGCAACTTCTGCAACAAACTGTGGAACGCCACCCGCTTCGTGCTGATGAACACCGAAGGCAAGGACTGCGGCCAGGACGAATCGCTGCCCCTGGAATTCTCGGACGCGGACAAATGGATCATCAGCCGCCTGCAACAGGCCGAAAAGGAAGTGGCCGAGGCCTTCGACAGCTACCGCTTCGACATGGCGGCACGGGCCGTCTACGAATTCGTCTGGGACGAATACTGCGACTGGTACGTGGAACTGGCCAAGGTACAACTCTCCCCTCTCCCTGCACCCGCAAGGAGTGTCCCCGCCGCGAGCGGCAGCGAAGCTGCTCGCTCTGGCGAGACGGGAGAGGGGCCGGGGGAGAGGGACGCCGCACGCCAAAGAGCCACCCGCCGCACTCTGGTACGGGTACTGGAAGCCACATTGCGGCTCGCCCACCCCATCATCCCCTTCATCACCGAGGAATTGTGGCAGAAAGTCGCCCCGCTGGCGGGGAAAAATGGCGACAGCATCATGCTCCAGGCTTATCCGGCGGCAGATGCGAGCCGGATGGACGAAACCGCCGCCGGCAAGGTCGGCATGCTCAAGGAAATCGTCAACGCCTGCCGCACCTTGCGCGGAGAAATGAACCTCTCCCCGGCATTGAAGGTACCGCTGATCGCGCTCGGCGATATTTCGGCCATGACCCCTTACATTCAGGCGCTGGCAAAAATCTCTGACGTCACTATCGCGCAGGGCGAACTGCCCGCCGCCGATGCGCCCGTGGCAGTCGTGGGCGAAATCCGCCTGATGTTCAAGATCGAGGTGGACAAGGAAGCGGAACAGGCACGCCTGGCGAAAGAAATCTTCCGGCTGGAAGGGGAAATAGGAAAAGCCCGGGCCAAGCTCGCCAATGAGAGCTTCGTCGCCCGCGCCCCTGCCACCGTGGTGGAACAGGAGAAGGAACGGCTGGCAAACTTCGGTGCGATGGTTGAAAAAATGCGGGCGCAACTGGAAAAGCTGAAATAATGAGCGCCTCATCCGTCCCGATGCCGGTAGCGGCTATCAGGCTCAATGAAGTGGACGGATTGGCCTGATACCAGCCCACCTCGGTTGTTAATCGCATTGAAAAACGGCTTGAAACGACAAAAAACCGCCCATGCTTCGACAAGCTCAGCACGAACGGTTTTTTTGGCACTCACCAAATTGGTGAGTAGTCCGTTCGCCCTGAGCAGCCCGCGTAGCGGGTGTGTCGAAGGGTTTAGCACCTGCCATCTGCTGGATTTAGGTTCAATGTTCGGCCCTTCGGTTCGTGTTGACACCTACTATGGCCTCTGCTGACTTCTGGTAGCCCATCCCGGCACCTCTCGATGCCAGTAGCCGTGCGGCCATCACCGCCGATGTAAGCCGCTGAAGCGGCAACATCAGGCGAGATAGCACAAGGCAGACACCACCAGATCTCTCCCCGGGTATGACGCACCCACCCAGATTCGCAGTCGCCAGCGACACCCTTGCCGTTCAGCTAACTCTTCCCCTTGTCGGGCGAGTAGAGGACTTTCACCTCCAAGTAAGTGCGCCCTGCCGGGCGCACCATAAAAAAACCCCGCCGCAGCGGGGTTGAGTTCTTTTTGCTCTTGTTTGTTGGAATTATTATACCTTGCCGCCCGCGGCCACCACCAATGCTTTGCGGATCGCCTCGGGGGAATCCATGATCTTCATGAAGCTGTTCTCGCCCATCATGCTCAAATCAGGGAAGTTGATTGCGATGCGGAAGCGGGCGTAGAGGGCGATCACCTTGTTGTCCGTGACCAGCATTTCATAGGGCAGGTGCGCTGTGGACCTCGGATCCTTGGAGTCGATCACGCCCATGACAAATTTGTCTTCCATGTACTTGTCCGCGCCGCCTTTCAGCGCCACGCCAAACACGGTTTCCTTCTTGCCCGGCACGTCGACGCGGAAGACCTTGCTCACCCCGCCCTTGCCGGCAGCCAGATTGGCCTCGACCGCTTTCACCGCCTCCTCGTGGCTGCCGTATTCGGCCAGCACGCTGGGCTCGTCGAAATACTCCATGCCGATGGTGTAATGGTATTTGCGCAGCTTCTTCTCGCTCAGCCCCTTGGCGCCGAATTCCTCCCCCTTGCCCAGCGCCTTTTCCAGACTGGCGGCCACGCCCTTCAGGTCGCCCTTCATGCGGTAGGCATTCGCCATGTATACCGGGTTGGTGTAGGAAACCTCCACCTCGTTCTTGACCTTGGTCACCGCAACGCGCTGCACCGCACCGAAACCGCCGTACTCGGATTTGGCTGCATTGCTCTTGAGCTCGTCATTGGTCACCACCAGTATCGTGGCATCCGGGTAAGGGGTATAGGTGCCGACCACGGTAAAGCCGTTCGACTGCAACGCAGACTTGGCGGCATCGGCTTTTTCTGCAACCGTCCCGGCACTCTTGGATGCCAGCACAAAAGGCTTGAGCAAACCGTCGTCCGCAAGCGCGACCCCGACGCTGGAAATGGCTGCCAGCGCCCCGATTGCAATTTTCTTGAACAGTGAATTCATTAACATTGCCTCCAAAAATTTTGTATTCTAATTCTGATAACAAAAAGGGGCTGAAAGCGTGAACTTTCAGCCCCTTTAGGTGGCATGCCTAAGAAAGGCTTTTCAAATACGACTTAGAACTTCTTGCCGTAAGCGATACCGAGGGAATCCTGGTACATCTTGATCGTTTCGTTTCCAGAAGTATTTCCAGTCCATGTGTTAAACAAACTGCTGCCCGTCACGCTATTCTCTTTTGCATGCATATAAGACATGGTAATTTCAGATCCCTTATCCAGGCCATAGGTGAAGCCCAACGTGTAGTGATCTTCAATTACGGCCGGCGCGATAATGTTGAATGTCACATCGCGTGGCGTGATCGGATTGTTGGTATGGCTATAGCCGGCGCGCAGCGTCAGCTTCTCGCTGTAGGCGTACTCCGCTCCCAGTTTCCATACGTCTACATCACCATAACCAAAGCCACGGCCCCCCGTTCCACCCAAAGTATTGGCGATCGCTGGGTTGTTAGCGGTGCTAAAATTGCCAATTGAATTCACACCGGAATAGTTGATGCGCTGATAGTCAACAGCAACCGTAGTTTTTGGCGTGGCCTTGATCGCGATACCGAGGTTCCAGTTTTCCGGCATATCGAAATCGCCCTGGTCGGCAAACAGGCCCTTATACTTGTCGAATTTGCTGAAGTTGATTTTGCTCGAATAGGCGGCGCCTAGGGTCACCATATCACTGACCTTGCCTTGCCAGCCGATCCGCACACCAAAACCTGTTGCGCTGTCATAGCCCTTATTAGTCAGGTTGTTTGCGTCCGAGGAAAAACCCGAGAAAGCCTGCAAGCCGTCTGCCTTGAAACGCTGATAACCCAGCAGAGGGGAAATGCCGATGGAGTTTGTCTCATTGACCTTGTAAGCAACGGTCGGTGCAATCACCAACTGCATTAAATCGACACCCAGCTTGCCGCTTCCGCAAAGCAGGTTGTAAGGAGCTCCACCTGCACCTGCTGGGTTAAAACCAGCGCAGGTACCAACCGCAGGTAGCTCGCCACCCGTATAATCGGTATTCATGCCACCATTGCCATACACCGTGACGCCCAGCGACATATTGCCGCCCATCATCATGTTGTAGCCAAATTCCGGCACCGCAAAATCGTTGCTTCCACTATTAGAAGATCCATTCATGGTGGTATCTAAAGCGCCTGATCGAGAAGCGCTACGAATCGGCCTGAACCAGTCCACACCGATATCTAAGCGGTCGCCTACCCACACCATGCTGGCTGGGTTGTTCGCGCCACCGAAGGTGTCCTTTGCCATCGCAGTGGAGGCACCCGCCATACCTTTGGCTGTCATGCCGTAGCCATTGGAAAAATAACCGTTGGTTGCCGATGCCATGCCCGGCATCGCCAGACCCGCAACCGCCAAAACCCCTACCAGTGCTTTTAATTTCATTTTATGCGCCCTCTCCGTTAAACAATGACAAACACCCTAAATTCGGCTGGAATGGTTTCATTTACGTTGTACGATATCCCAACCCCATCTTTACTCAAAGCATGGCCTGAATACTACACAAATGTACTATACACTTCAAATAATATTTGTAATTTCAGTATATTAGGCATTTCTTATAAATTAAGAATTTAAATTAAAACAATAAACTATGGAGAACAATCTTGTTGTGTTTTTACAACAAAGCGCTTATTCAAAAGAGGTTTCCGCCGCTTCGCCCCTCATCTGATGTTGAACGATTTCAATATCTCCCCTGCTCAATTTGAAGGGAAATGACAAAATATCAGCCGGGCTGCCGTCGCCATAGGGCCGGTTGCAGGCAGACACTTCCTCGGTCTCATTACCCGGGCAGCCCGAGGTGCGAAATGGCGATCCGGATTGGATGAGGCTTTCCAGCTCGCCTTGCGCCACACCGAAATCGACCGCCCGCCCGGCGTCATCGAACTTCATATCGCGAAAATCGCCGCCCGCATGGTCGATAAGGAAACGGGCAAGCTGCACCCGCCGCCACTGCGCCTTGCCGCAGGCCGGCCAGTCTTCCATCAGCGAGCCGTGCTCGGGGAAGAAGGCGAACAGATGGCTGTGGCCGCCCATACCCCTGATGCGCTGCACCACGCTCAACAGTTCGCGCTCCGTTTCTCCCATGCCGCAAATCAGGTGCGCGCCGAATTTTTCCGGGCCGAAAATCTCCGCCGCCCATTCGATGGCCTGCCAGTATTTATCCCAGCGGTGAGGGCTGTCTACGGTACGCCCCCGGGTGCGCTCGAAAATCTCCGGCGTCACGGCATCCAGCGCCACGGTGAATATCTCCGCACCGGCCTGCCTGAGGCGCAGCAGATCATCGCGCTCCATGGTGGTGGGGTTGGAAAGGATGGATACCGGGATATGCGGCAGCGCCTCGACCCAGGACTGCAGCAGCGCGAGCGTGTCGCGGTTCGAGTCGGGATGGCTGATCATGGAAATGCACATGCGCTGGAACCGCCCCTTGTCGCCGCCTGCCCGGATGCGCGCGATCACCTCCGGATAACGCAGCGCCGGCCAGTCAACGCGGATGAAGTTGCGGTCGGCATAATCCCGTGCTTCCTCGCGATGCCGCGCCAGGCCGCAATAGGCGCAGTTGGCGCGGCAGCCTTCGGGGTAGGTCAGCAGCAGGTTGAGGCAGTGCGTGCAGTCGGTGCGGTACATGCGGCCCGGCATCAGCCCCAGCGTGATCGCTGCCGCGGTGCTCATCTGCACGTAGTCGGGAGAGCGCATCGACGGCGTCTTGATGCGGTAGTCGGGGCGGTAGAAACCGGTGTCGTTCATCTCGTTCATCCTTGAAGCTAAAAATGGAACACACCACGAATGAACACGAACAGTTAAATTCAGACTAGTAGTCAGTCATGTTGAATGTACGTGATTTTCTTGTAGGGCCGAATTCATTTGGCCAGATGTGCGAATGAATTCGCACCTACAAAGAACGTACAGCCGTTTTAAGTTGCCTGACAACTAGCCATGTGTGTCGCTGATTATTCGTGAACATTCGTGTTCCATTCGTGCAAATTCGTGGTTAATCATTTTTATAGGGTGAAGTATTCCGGAAAGGCGATCCATCCGCGCCGCTGGATCAAGTCGTCGTGCGCTGCCGGGGTCTGCCAATACTGATTCAGCCAGGCCCGGCGCGCAACTGCACGCTGCAGGCTGGCGTCGAACTGGTCGCGAATGCCCTCTTCAAATTCCATCAGTGCATTTCCATCCCGCTCCAGCAGCCAAGCCGCTGCAGCCTGCCCGGCACGCTCGCCGGATGCCACCGCAGCGGCAATGCCGGCGCCGGTGATTGGATGGGTCAGCCCGGCCGCATCGCCGACGAACAGTACGTTGCCCGCCACCAGATTCGAACGCAGGCCGCCAACCGGGATGGCCCCGCCGGTGCGGCGCAGAATCGTTTCCCCGACCCGGCCTTCGCTCACCAGTCTGCGATGCAGCACGTCCAGCAATGCTTTTGGATTGGCGCCAAAACGCTTGTCCACGCCAAGGCCGAGGTTGGCCACCCCGCCCCGGGGAAACAGCCAGGCGTAGCCACCAGGATAGTCGGGCGACAGCCAGATTTCGGCGCAAGTTGCTTTCAATCCACCCCCTCTCCCCAGCCCTCTCCCGCGAGGGGAGAGGGAGACCCCCTCCCCCTTGACGGGGGAGGGCTGGGGAGAGGGTGATAGCTTATCGGCCTCAAGCAGCGGCACGGTATATTGCCGCGCATACGCCATTTCCTGCCGGGGCAGGCCGAGCGAACGCGCCACGAAGGAATACGGTCCGTCGGCAGCGACCAGAACCCGATAGTCGAAACAAATTCGCCCCTGCGGAGAAACAACCATCGCTACTGAGTTTGTTGCATCCAGTTCGACCAGACGGCTGTTCAAATGCAGTTGGGCGCCGTTTTCCTCGGCTTGCCGCGCCAACGCCCGGTCGAATGCGGCGCGATCCACCATCAGGCCGGGAGACTCGCTTTTATCGACATGGCCCGAAGGCAGGTGGGTATTCATGCCCCGGATGCGCTGCCGCAGCACCCCCTCAGCCTGGGCATGGCACGCCAGCGGCAGGGGGATGAATTCGGCGCACTGCACCGGCACGCCGATTTCCTTTTTGCGCTCCACCGCGGCCACGCGCAATCCGGCCTGCGCAGCCGCCAGCGCTGCCGCGCCACCGGCCGGGCCGAGGCCGACTATTAGCACGTCCACTTGCTGCCGGCTTTCCATCACCCGATCGCCTGCCGGATCACCGCTGCAAAGTCGGCGGGTGCAAGCAACAGCAACTCCGCCTGCCGCTGCGCAAAAAAGCCCTCCACCCTGGCCTCGATTCCGGCTAGCGGCACATCGCGCAGGGCCGCTTCCAGATCGGCCACCGTACGCTTCGGGCTGACGAAGAAATCGCCGCTGAACCACACCTGCCTGATACGCTGGGCATGCGCATCAAATGCCAGGCTCACCCGCAGCAGGCCGCCGGGAAATTTGCGCGACGCATCCAAAATCGGCCGGTCTGCTGCCGGGCGATTGATCAGGTTGACCCAGTCCGGGTGGTCAATTTCGGCCAATGCCCCCCGGTAGCGCGCCAGTTCCGCCGCAGTCAATTCTCCCGGCAGGATGGAAACATCGAACGCCTGCGCGAATGCCGCCATTAAGTGCCTCTTTATCACATCCAGCTCGGGCGCAAAGCCGAGCAGGTCCGCCAGGTTGGCGACCCGTTCCCGCGCCGAAGCGATCGCCTTGCCGGCAAGCTTTTCGGCCGGGATGCGCAGCACGCGCAGCATTTTTTCGACGTCAAACCGCACCAGCAGCGTGCCCTGATACATCAGGGCGTTGCCCTCGAACGCGCCACCGGTGCCGGAAATCTTTCTGCCATCGACTTCGATGTCGTTGCGCGGGCGATATTTCGCTTCAACGCCCAGGGCAGAAATCCCCCGCGCCGCCGCTTCGCAAATGCGGCAAGCAACCTGCGCCATGTCGGCGGAGCAGGCATCTTCCCTGCCCAGGTAGAGCTCCCAGCCGATCTGGGTCTCGTCGAAGTAAATCGCCCCGCCACCGGTGATGCGGCGTTGTATCGCTACCCCGTTGGCACGGCAGTAGTCGAGGTCGAGTTCCTGCTCCGCGCTCTGGTGGTAGCCGAGCAGTGCGCTGGGGCGAAAGCGCAAAAAGCGCAGGGTGTTGGGGATTTCGCCGGCCTGTCGCGCTTCCAGCAGGGCGCGGTTAAGGGCGATATTTTCAGCCGCCGGCCTCAGGCCGGTATCGATGACGCGCCAAGTTCCGCCCATTGCCTGTTACTCACCCCGACCACGAAACACTCCCTCTCCCCCCGCGGGAAAGGGCTGGGGAGAGGGCAATTCAAAACAAGCGCCCTTTACTATTGCCCCCTCTCCCCTTGTGGGAGAGGGTTGGGGAGAGGGAGCATATTTCCACGCACCGCCACCCTCTCCCCAGCCCTCCCCTTTATGCCCTTTAGGGTACATCAAGGGGGAGGGAGCAGCCAATAGCTCACCGTCCGCGGCCATCGAACAGCAAGCCGATGCAATGCGCGCATTCCGGCCAAGCCGCGCCGCCAGTTCGCCCATGCCGTCAGCAGGGTGAGCGATGCCGTTCAAGCCGGCCATCACCGCGTAGGCGTCAATTTCGGCCTTGGCCTGCCCTGCCGGGCGGGCGCAGCCCAGCAGCAGCGGAACATCCGGCAGTGCGGCACGCGCATCGAGAAAGAAATGGCCGACCTCCAGGCTGTCCGGCACGCCGAAAGGCCGGTGGGAAGGTGCGTAGAATGGCATCGCCACCACCAGGACTACGGCTGACGGCTTGTGGCGCCGAATCATTTCCAGCGCCTGCCGCTCGCCGAGAAGACGTCCGTAGTGCAAGCCCAGCACGATATGCGGCACCACCTTGAGACGCGTCGCCACCAGGTTTTCCAGCGTGCGTTCGAAGTCGTCCACATTGCGCTTCAGGTGGTAGACCTGGGTGATGGTTTCCTGCGCGCCGATCACGTCCATCATGGCCGCGTCAATCCCGCTTTCCTCCATGCACTGCGCCGTGTCGCGGTCCACCAGCGCGGTGTGCAGGGCAATCCTGAACTGGGGGAAGGCATCCTTGATGCGGCGGATCGTGGAATAGTAGGGATCGTACTCGACCTCGTTAAGATGGTTGGATCCCCCGGTCAGCAGCATGCCGCGCGCACCGCGCTCGATCTGCCTGTTGGCGACATGCCACAAATCTGCCGGACTACGCGCCGGGATCATGTTGTGAAGTATCTTGCCCTTGCAGTGGTCGCACTGCAACTTGCAATCCGGCCCGGTAATCGAAACCGCCGGCCACGCATTTCTGCCGCAGGCGGTGATTTCAGAGGTGGCGTAGGCCTTGAAACTGGGCGTGTAGAAGTCGATGCCAGCCGCCAGCGCAGGACTGCGCCGCTGCATTTCGCCGACCAGGGCGGCATCGAGCGCAATGCCTTCCAGTGGCTCGACCTGGGCGGTGACGTCCAACCAGTTCATCAGGCGCAGCCCGCGAAACCTTCCGCCTGCATCTCGGCCTCGAACGCCCCGGCTGCGGCCTTCCCGCTCAGCAGTGCAGCGGATTCCCGCTCCCAGTCCAGCGGCTTCATCCTGAGCAGCCAACCGGCACCGTAAGGATCGGCGTTGATCGCGCCCGGCATGGCTGCGGCAGCTTCGTTGACAGCGACGATCTCGCCACTGACGGGCGCCTTGACCGGCCCCACCCATTTGCCCGATTCGACGGTGCCGGCAGACTTGTTCTGTTCAACGAAGCGGCCGACCCTTTTCGCCACCCAGGCCACGATCTCTCCCGACAGGGCGCAACCGTAGGCGGTCATGCCGGCAGTGATCGTGCCGTCCGCCTCGTGCCTTGCCCACACGTTACCCTCCGCGCTGTAGAACAGCTCATCCGGAAAATTGCAGCCGCGCACTAAAGCCATTGATTCTTCCTTGAAAACAAAAAGGGCAGGCGATAATCGCCTGCCCCCTGGTTCTTCAGTCTACTGCCACACATTAAATGTACAGGCAGATATCCGATTCCCCGGCAAACTCAAAGAACGACGCAGCGCCCACGAAATCGAGTCCATCGATGAAATCGCTGTGCTCGAAGCCGAACAGTTCCACAGTCATCTGGCAGGCAAGGAACTTGACCTCCGCTTCCACGCACAACTCGCGCAGGTCGGGGATGGTTGCAACGCCGTTGTTGGCGATTGTCTGTTTCATCAGCGCGGTTGCCAGCGACTCGAAGCCGGGGATGTTCGCCTGAATGACGTTGGGAATATTCCAGTTGATGTCGCGGAACCATTTCGGACCGAACGGCATCTTCATCGGCATACCAGGATTCCCTAGCGGGCTAACCTTAAGACAGCTCGTGTCCTTGCGAACCAATTGCAACCCATAGAAAGTGAAGAAAATCTGCACCTCATAGCCCAGTGCAGCAGCGGTCGAGGCCAGAATATAAGGCGGGTAGGCCCAGTCAAGCGTGCCTTTGGTGGCAATGATGGCAAGTTTCTTCACTTTTTATATCCTCGATGCAGGTTGTTGTTATTGGCTTCTTGTCCGCTTTATCTGGTCAGCCAGTTATTAAACTTACTTCTTCTTCATAAAAAACTGGTATTTGCCGCCCTCTTCAGCGGAAGAAAGCAGCTCGTTACCGGTCTGCTTGGCGAATGCCTGCATGTCCTTGACGGAGCCCGGGTCGGTCGCGATCACTTTCAGCACTTGACCGGCGGTCAGTTCGGCCAGGGCTTTCTTGGTACGCAAAATGGGAAGAGGGCAGTTCAGGCCGCTGGCATCCAGTTCTTTATCGAAATTCATTTTTCTTGAGCTCCTCGTGAGTTAGGGTGAAATGAAAATAAAGCATTTTATAATACAGTTATGCTCAGATTGCAACTGCCGTGGCAAACCTTGACAAAAATCAGGCCACCTTGGCCAACGCGAGACCGGACTGCATCCAGGCCATGATGCCGCCCTGCAGATTGTATACGTTATTGTGCCCCTTGGCAGCCATGAAAGCACATGCCTGCGCCGAGCGCGCGCCGGAGCGGCAATAAAAGATCGTGTGGGTGTCCTTGTTTATCTCGTCGGCCTTGATCGGAAGCAAATGCAGCGGGAGGTGCTGCGCGCCCTCGATAATGCCGTAAGCGACCTCATTCTCGCTGCGCACATCCACCAGGGCGACGCCCTTCTTCTCGCTCAGCAGCGAACGTAATCCTGCTACGTCAATTTCCTTAATGCCATACATATTGGATCCGAACATGCGATTTTCCTTCAACAAGAGAATTAGTGTTTGCTAATATAGCAAAAAAGAGAGGCTTTGCAATTACTTTTATTTATGCGCGCACATTTTCGATTTTCCTATCGCCTGTTTTGCAGAAGACTGCGCAACTGCGCGACAAGTTCCGGGTTATCAAACTCCCTGCCACCCACAGCCCGATAAACAACCCGCCCCTCGCGGTCGAGCACGAAAGTGGTCGGCAGCCCCCTCACCGGCCAAGCCTTGAGCACGTCGGAATCGCGGTCGAGCAGGATAGGAAAGCCAGGCGCGGGTTCCAGTGTACCGGTAAAAGAAAAAATAGTGTCGGCGTCCTCGCCCACATTGATTGCCAGCACCATGAAATCCTCTTTACTGAACTGCTGCCACAACCGCTCCATTGAAGGCAGCTCCTTGCGGCAGGGAGGGCACCAGGTGGCCCAGAAGTTGATCAGCACCACCTTGCCGCGCAAATCGGCAAGGCGGTAGATTTTTTCGTCC